>NZHS01000070.1 GCA_002689735.1 Flavobacteriales bacterium
ACTTGAGCGAGCAAGCTTGATGCGTAGCAGCTTCGAAATGAAGACAATCGTGGACAAAATTTCAGAAGAAATTCGTAAATGGGTTCCCGAGATTTACAGTTGGTGGCATTCAGGATTTGAAAAGAAAAGGTCAAGAAAGAAGCAAACAAAGACAATCGCCGCATGAGGCATCCATTGTGGATAGCTCTCAACTATTTGAATTACATTCATCGATCAGTTTATTAATTGATTCTTTTCTGAAGGATTCGAGATACAGGCAATACGTTCCTCTTCTAACTCAAGCGGAATACATCGCAGATCATCTGTTAGTCACAACGCAGAACATGAAATTGCATGGCAAGACCGAAGCCTACAGAGCTTTTAGTCAAGTTCTTTCCAGAACTCATTGACAAGTCTGTACCGAAAAAGAATAAGGAAGCATCAAAAGAATTAAACGTCAGAGTCTGTGAAGCAATCATCTCGGACCTGATCGGCAAATTTGATTCCTTATTTAGCTACATGGGAGAAGGGGCTTTGATCGTCAAGCTTGCTACTCGTCACGGCAAAGAAACCATTCAAACGCAAAATTATATCAATCGCTTTTCGCTAGAAAGAGACCTAGCAGAAGCCAAGAAAGCAGGTGACGCAACGGTTGAGGAATTTATGAAAGATGTCTTAGCAAAGGTCAAGAAGTGCGAATTCGATGATGAGATTTGCATTCTCCTATTAGACAACTCAGGAGGATCTGCCGCAATACTGCCAAGAGATAATCCGGCGAAACGAATACAAACAATGATTGATGAGCTGTAACTATGGCTCAGACAGACAGAGTTTATAAATGTGACTTAGCTCCTCCAGCTCCTGTCATACAAGGGGCTCGTAGTGTTCTTGGCACAATTGATCTTGATCCTTACTCGACGAAAGATATTAATCGCTCAGTCATGGCTGCTCGATTCTTTGATCGCAATAAGGAGACGTTAGAAAATATTATCCGCAAAACATGGGACACACCCAATGAAGGAAGAGTCTTCGTTGGAGCTCCTACGGGTGCAGCCCTAACAAGAAGACTCATCAATAAGACACTAGCTGAATACAGACAAGGCCGCATCAGTCATGCCGTGATTTGGATGGCTCATAACGAGGCAATCATTCGAGCGCCTTGGCTCTGGGACTTTCCAATGTGCATCCCATTTAGAAGGCTTCGACCCCAGTGGTGGGACGACGAGCTGGAAACATTCAGAGGGATCTCCCCTTCTGACTGGTCCGCCGTCGCATACCTACCACCGACTGATCCGAACAAATTTCATACTGCACTATCGAGATTCCATAACGTCTTTAGCCCAATCGGCAGAGTTGTTTTCAACGAATACAGCGGTGAGGGTGACTGGGATGAGTCCTACAAAATTGCATTCGGGAAAAATTATGATTACCGAGGTTGATACAGACAAAACGGAAGTAGATAGTTTCCTTGCTCCAGACGGAAACACTTACTTAACGATTCGATCTGTTGTTTACGATTCGTGGATTATTTGGCAAGACGCTATTCCTTTTGAAAAAGATTTGCGCTTGATGTTAACTCAAGAGATCTACGACAACATCGTTGAGCTTGGTACTCGTGTGCATAAACTACATCAATCACTTCCTGGCTATAAGGCTTTAACAGAATCACCATTTAACTTTGTCTTATGGTTTGATCCTCTCGACTCAGATCCAGATTGGAACGAAGGGAAAAAATGTAGATTCATGATCAAGGATTTCACAGCAGAAGAACTCGTCTACTTCAATACGCTAAAGAAAGCAAATAAACTAGAAGTTAAGCCGATGACTAGTCGTCTGGTCGAAGCAAAGATCCCTGTTAAACAACTATGAATTGCTGGCATTGCAATACAGAACTGATCTGGGGAAGCGATTCGGATCTTCCGATTCCAAGCGACGAATACGACTTCGTTACTTTTCTGTGGTGTCCAAAGTGTGAGTCAGACACTGAGGTGTATCACAAGAAGCAGGGCTAGAGACAGTCAGCTAAATTTGGATGTTCTCCTGTGTCGTAATAAGCCTGAGCATTATCACCAGCCGTCTCACATGTATAAGAATCTGCATCTCCTGTATTCATAAAAGAGTAAGCATCTAAACCTCTACCGCTACCTCCTCCACCATTATTCATTCCCAATCCACATCCCATAAGAAGTAGTGGAGCTGCAATCACAAGTAATGTCTTCATAGTTAAGTTCCGAGGTTTCCATACCTTGCTTCGAACAAGGCTTTTCTTGCACCGTATTTCTCTAAGTCTTCTCTGAATAATTGATTCTGTTCACCTTGCTGAGCACTTCTTCTATTTAATACGCTGATACCACTTCCCCCATCTATAGATTTTCTACCCCCAGTGGAGCCTCCATAATTCTGAGAGTCATGATTAAATTTTCTTGCTTTTGCCAGATGTCTTTTAACTAAAGCACTCTTCCTATTAGTTAATGCCATATTCAGCTCCTAAAAGTAAAATCTTTTCCGGCCATTGATCTTTAGGGATGTACTTGATCATCAAGTAAAAATGAAAGTTATGGATCAATGTGTACATAACAATCACAATCGTTGGATTAAGCCCTCTTGATTCATTAAGCAGAGCATTGCATAAAGCAAATCCCTCCAAGAGTTGACGCTCCATCACAGCAAGAGTCAGAAGCTTTTTCTTGTCTTTGTGATCTAAGTCACTCAATCCGCTTGCTCTGGCTTACACTTAACACTATCCTAGGCAGAATAGAAGAGGAACTAAGTGAAGACTCGTTTTGATCTTGTGCCTTGGGATTCTGTTGGAGACATCGCTGATGTCCTCCAGTCTGGCGCTGCAAAATATGGGGCGCATAATTGGTGCCGAGGTGCCCACTGGAGCCGATATTTCTCAGCTTTATGCAGACACGTATTTGCTTGGTGGCGAGGAGAAGACAGAGATAGAGAGACTGGAAAAAGTCACCTTGCCCACGCTGGATGCTGCTTGCTCTTTTTAATGGAATACCAACGCAATAGCTGGGGAACAGATGATCGTTTTACTGGTCCTGATGATCAAGTATTTACGAAAGATGATGGTCTAACTCAAGAAGTATTTAGCATGGAAATATACAACCAAATTAAGGAAGCAGATCCCATCGATTTAGGTTTGGAGTAACAATGAAAACTACTAATTCAACCTGTCAATGTGAGCATTGCTGTGAGATTAAAAGGCAGCAAGATCGTCTTGAAAAATGGCAATTAAATCGAAATAAATATAATCTGTTTATTGAACAAAAAGCGCTAGAAGTTAGACCTGATCTTGTTTCTCAAGTCTCTTCTTAGATAATTCCTGTATCTTCTTCCACCAAAAACCTTTCTCCTCACCATCAGTCCAAGGCGAATGATATTGGATATAAGCTTCTGTGATTTGGTCACTAATATTTTTCTCTTTTTTCAACGCAATTACTGACGAGGTTTTCTACTTCTAGGCTTCATTTGCTTCTGTAATGCTTCCATCTGGGGCAAGCTCATTTGAGTCTGAACAGGCGGCTGAATTGGTGNANTTGCTTCNTGAATTCGTGCCTCTAGTTCTTGCATTTTTGCTACGTTCTGTCTGTGCTGCTCTTCAAATGCTGGTGGCATTGGTGGCATCTGAGCTGGAACTGGTGGCTGCTGAACAGGAATCTGTGCAGTTAACTGAGCCGCCATTGTTGTTAATTCAGACTGAACTTGCTGAGCCACAAGAGGAGGAACTTTATTGATGACATCTTGTACTTCAGTTCTAGAAATGTAATCCGGTAGAACCTTTTCAACTCTTTCAATTCTTCTAGTTAGCTCTGGATCTTGTTCTGATCCTTTAAGCCCGATGGTGATGAATTGACCTGTTGCTAAACCAACAACAACCGCTGCCGCACTGGCAATGAGTACTTCCATAAACTATGTCTTGCAGAATGTAATCTAATTGATACACGCTCGAACTGCCACTATTCGTCGTTTCCTAGGACAATTGCATCCATATCGAGTTCAAAATTCGCCGAATCAACGATATCCTGCAACGTCTCTTCATCTTCCTCCAGAAGTGCTATATCGCTTTCGTCTTCTTCTTCTCTTGTAGGTAGACAAGCGACACCTTCTGTGAATTTAAAAGCAAAGCCAGCCTCCTTGCTAGCCATAAGAAAGACTTGCTTCTGCTTGAACCTCCCCTCCCAGCAATCTAACAATGCCTCGATCAAATCGTCTCTCGAGTAATTCTTGATCTCGAGTGTGATCTTGTGAAGCAGATACGCCTGCTCCATCGTTAGCTCTGGGTTCATAATGAATCGCTCCTGATAAACACCATAGATCAAATAGATCGTTATTTAGAGGTGTAATCCATTTTTTAATTCTGTCTGCTTTCTCAGAACAATAAAAGCTTTGCTCTTGATACCAGACCAACCAATCACGATTTGACCCCTTCGCTGAATTACACGGTAGACATGCTGGCACGAGGTTCGTGCGTAAGCTGCTACCACCGAAAGCTTTTGGTTTTAAATGATCAATTGTTAAATTAATTTTAACCCCTTTACCGTCTTTCTCGTTTCCGCAATAAGCACAGCAACCCCATTCATCTTTGATCGATTGCCTAAAGCGTTTCAAGGCAGCGCCTTTGGAGATCTCTACCAACCCGAAGCGGTAGCTCTCCCAACGATCTGGTACCAATGACAATATTCAGTTACCTCAACGATAACTTGTTTTATACGTCTACTGATCGAGTTTCAATTTGAAAACACCTACAATTAAAAGTATCGCTCTAAATAGCATGAAGGTTTTAAAGATTGTTGCTATCACTAGTATCGCCTTTAATATCTCAATTATCGGTGGAACTATTGGTGCATATTTCTACGTCCAAACACCAGCCGTTCAAGAGAAAATAAAGAAAGCATTAATCAAGAAGCTTACTCCCAATATCGAGAGTCAAATCGGTAAATCAATGCCAGCAATACCTGAAATTCCTGACTTTACTGGAGGAGTGACACCCCTTAAGTTCTAGTTGTGTCTGAGATACGAGAGATAAAGCTTAGAGAAATTAACGTTCCTGAAATACCTAACTGGGCAATAAATGTACCGGAAAGCATTCCTGTCTTTTCACCAGTTACGCAGCAGATCATTACAGGACAGATAGGTTTTCCTGTGATGGACGTTCCAGGCTGCGTAGAAGCCAGAGAGACATCAAATAACGACAATCTAGTTATCGATGCAGAGAATACTAATTTATTGCTCTGTGATCCGGGTCAGCAGCCTTCGTTTACTCCGATGGATTACAGCCCTGACAGCACACCGCCTGTAGCAAAGAATGTGATGTTGCCGCCCCCTTTAGATCAACCTAAATCAGAGAGTAAATCAACTAATAACAATAATATTTCTGATGGTGTAATCGATCCCACTGGAGGACCGCAATTACCAGCACCTAGAACACCTAATCCATGCCCTCGACCAGATGATCCGCCCATAGGAAGTAAAGGCAAGTTTGGTACAGCTCGTGTCGAATCCTATTACCGTGATGCTACGGGAGAATGCAAAATAAAATGGACGGCAGAGAAGCCGCAGGACGTTGCTTTCACATATCTGCCCCCTCCTCCAGTCGCTCTTACGACAGCAGCAATAGCGGCTACAGCAGTAACCAGTTCAGTCTTAATTAAGCCCCTATCGGATGCCTTGCTAAAGATTGTAAAACCAATTACTAAGAAGGTCGTTAAGAAGGTACTTAGTCGTCTAGGGAAGAAGCCCAAGGTGCTTTCCGTTCGTGAACGTCGATTAGAACAGAAGGCTTTGAAGAAGTAGATGCGTCTAGTTTATCTTTTGTATCTATGTTGCTTGATTGGTTTTGTGCTGGTTCTTTTGTGGCTACTACTTTTGTGACATTAATTTTATGAGCATGATCAGGTACAGAAGAAGGAAAATTGGTAACCAGAATATCCGAGCATACAGGGAAATATTGAGAGGTCTTAGAATGAAATATCCCACTCTGTTTCAGAGTTCCGCAGTGCTTTAGCCTTGAGATTTCGTAGTCAAGTACCTTTAAATTTAGCTCAGCTTTACGAAGNGCAATCTCTGTACTGGCTGCTTCTTTGCACAGTCCTTGTAGCTTTGAATCTAAGGGCTTAGACCATTGAATCGTTAAACCATAATTGAGTCCATGATTATCTTTTTGTTGAGTAAGTACATTTTTCTCGAATAAGACATTACCCGGATTATCTGGAGCACCGTCACCATCAATGTCACGCATGTCATAAACAGGCTCTTTATATGAAGTGACATATGGTCTTTTAATGTTATGGCTAAGTCCTACATAGGGAGATAATGTCATCGTCTCCGCTTGACATACAACGCCATTTTGTCCGAANGTCGANTTAATAAAATTTCCAGTCAANACCTGATAGGCNTTCACAGTCGCTGAACCACTGGANTTNGCGACNGGATTGGANGTAGCAGACACNCCACCTACATCGGCTAATGCATTNANNGGTAATAAGAATANACCNAGAAGCCCAGCNNCTACTGACTGAATACGCTGCTTGAAACTATNGTNGTTTCNATTTCTTGTGATCTCGTNATNGTNGTGCGNTTCCGAAGNCCNGGTCCTTGNTATGAACTTGTGTAAGTAAAGGTTCCGCCNGGCTGTNGTTANTGACCAATTTGGTGAAGTATCTAGATCTAAACCTGTCCATGTGGATGTACCACCTGAAGTCGTCGTATGACTAATTGTAGTTAAACCTGTGGGATTAATGTGACCAGTACTTGGCTGAATACCTGTCCCTGAAACAGAGTGAACAAAACCAGAATTATAATCTTCCGATACGATCACCTCCGATATGACTTGACGTTGAGTGGTAGTGCTATCTAATTTTCCAGATGTATAATTTGGGACCACAGGGACACTATGACTAGGATCTGCCCAGCTAAGCAATATAAATATTAAACCAACTAAACGTCTCACACTAGCGTATTGTTAGCTCTTGAACGTGTTGAGCAATAGCCGTAGTACCAGCTCCACCACCCACGATTGCAGTTGTGCCCCCACCTACACTGGTCAAAGTTCCAGCCAACGTAGATTTAGTTCCACCAGCAAATGTCGTAGTCTGACCATATGAAGGAATGGACTGCACCTGTCCTGTTGTCGTGCTAACAGTTGAACCTGCATTCAAAGTAGCTATAGGATCACCCTGCAAATATGAATTACTAAAACTGAAACTTTGTCCGGCTGTATGGATATTATAATTTCCCATAATCCCAGTCGGGGCAGCGGTAGCAGAGCCAACAGTTAATCCTGAGAAAGTATCATTATTACCCGAACCCACTGCAATATTACTTCCACTTACTGATATGGTTGACGGCACACGTGTCGCAACTGAACTAGCCCCATCAACAGTTAATTGAATACTCGATTGAATCCGATGATGAACTTCTGAATAAGCCGGTCCACATACCGATAACAACCCAATTAAAACAGCGAACCGTTTCATCACCTTAATAACAAGTCTCCCCTACACTGTAGGAAAAAATAATTATCGAGAATTTTTTAGAGGTATGCTTTGCTGATATTTGTAGCAAATCCTACAACTGTTGTTCCCGCAGCGATAACAGCAGCAGCTCCAATCACCCACTTCTCTACTACCTTTAGCCTCTCTCTAAGATCAGCTTGCTTCTCCTCCAGACGCTCTATCTTTAACTGCATCACAGTGATCTTGATCTCTTGAGAAGCATCAAGATTTATTCCAGAATCAGACATTAACTATCTTTGGTTGGCTTCTCTGATTTTACGAGTTCTCCGCCAACGATGTGGATAGGAGTCTGAACACGAATCACTTGCTCATTACTATTTAATGTTGCAAGAATTTTAAGAAGCTTTTCTTCCGTCAAAGCACCACCATTTCCACCGTTATTTTTCTTAGCAGTAGCCGTAGCAATTCCTAGAGAACTTAAAATTCCGCCTAGCAAAGATGCCGGAAAAGTTGGATCAATATTTCCTTGCTCTGGAATTTCGATAACTGTCGTACCAAACGTCAACTTCTCAGGCAACGAGCAATATGAAAGGGTGAGAATTAGTACGGACCACCCAAGAATACCCACTTTCAGACTTGCCGACAAAACCTCCTGCCATAGAGGTTCGTCATGGTCTTCTTTCTTTTCTTTCTTTTTCTTAGCTGCTTCTGCCTTTTTCTTTACCTCTTCGGTCAATTTCTTCTTTTCTTCAACTTCAGCCATTTTTAGTTTGCAATTACTTATATATTAAGAAAGTTGCATTATGCAAGATAAAGCATACACTAGATGAACTTAGTGCAAGGTCGATGGTCTTTAGAACTTTTGAACCGTGGGTATCAAAGACGGATTTATGTAAATACCTCAATGTCCATAAAAACTACTTAGAAAAAATGTACCCAATATTCAGCGAGGGGATTCACTATCGTCATAAGAATCCTTTAAATAAAGGCAGTCATAAGGTTTGGAAAATCAGCAAGGTTGAGCAACTCCTCTGCGATAACTCTTCGGCATTAGCAAGAAGATTAAAGAGGCTCGCATGACCAGCTCAAACTTCGAAGATCACAAGCCTAAGAAGCAATTTTCTAAATCAGGCATCCCTCTTCACATGCTTGATGATATTCAGTACATGGAATTCGCTATGGAATTTCCAGACGAAATACAAGATCCAGAGGAAGACAATGGAACTACATGAGGAGTTCAGGTTCTGGACCTTGATTAAAAAAGCAGAAGCAATCAAAGCAACGATTCGAAATCAAACTAATCCTGTATTGCAGTTCTTTCTCAAGCTGTTCCTCTATCACAGCTTTATGAAGACAGCTCAAGAAATTCAAGACACGTTCTGGTGCGGAGAGGAAGTGTCAATATCAAAGATTGATCAATTACCTTCATTCATACGAAGGGATTATTTCTTTCACTAATTGCTAGGGATCTGTAATTTAACTTCAATTGTTCTGGCTTCGTGATCAATTTCTCCGTGAGAGATTGTTTCTATTTTGATGCCAGCAAGATTAAGTCCTTCGAGGTAAGTCTTTGTCTCTCCCTCGAATCTGATGACATCTAGCTGGTCGTACATCTCATCTACCATGAGATCTTGCATTTGCCGCATTGGTTTGCTTTTCGTAATGCTGCGAGCACAATAGCGTCAATATGTGACAAAGAGAGTATTTTTAACACCATCTGTGGTGTGTGGTAAAAATTAGAGTACATATACTTAGTACGGATGTTTGAATCCATCGATCAATCTCCTTCTTTGCTTATCTCCGTCTATCCATAATTGATAGTTCCTACGATGGACTTCTAAAGAGTGCCCCATTGCTTTTGCAGTTTCTTCTTCACTTACATGCGACCAATTAGGGTCTGATGCCATCGTGACAGCATATGTATGTCGCAAGTCGTATGGTATTGCAGCTATTTTGTGACTTTTTCGCTTTGGATTATCCCCAAGCAATGGTGGCATTGATCCTTTAGATCCAATCGTGTGATCTGTGATGTATGCACCTAAAACTTTGTTGTTATAGCAAAGTCCTCGGTCATCTTTATGCGACAGGGTAATTCTTTGACTTACGTCTTCAGCATCGCGAATATCTGGCTTGCTATTTCGATTAAGCCTTTCCTGATGTTTTTTGAAATTATCAAATAAATGATATCTATCTAACCAGCTTTGATACAAAGGCCAGACAGCATGATCATCAATTGATTTGGTCAAACCCCATGGAACAAGAATAAACCCGTTATCTAATTTCTGAATATGCCAAAGCTCATGGTTTCTTAGTCCATAGCAAAGCATCATCGCAAGGCACCAGATCCCTAATGGATATTGATCTATGTTTTCATCAAAGTATTTTTCAGCGGTTTCTTTAGAAATAATCGCCCTCACTTTCGCACCTTCTTGTTTAGAAGATCTATTCCTAGGTTTCATTGAATTATGGTTTTCTCTTTCTCGTTCTAATAATTGCTTCTGCAACCAATGAGGATCTTCTCCATCTCGTAAGAAAAAAGCTTTTCGTATTTGAGATAAAGAATCTAATTTATTTCTAAAACCACTATCTCCATATTGGTGATCACGATGCAACCAATCTTTAATTGAACCCCAAGTTAATTTAGGATTGATTTTTTCTAATGAGTTTAGATGCGATTTAGCATTAGCGTTAGAAGATCCTTTGTTTGATTTTTCTAGATATTCCAAAATAAATTTTTTAATTTCAGACCAATTTGAATCTTCTTTAACATTTTTATACCAATTGTCTTCTCCTTTGTTTTGGACATCTGCCCATGCTTGTTTGCAATCTTGCTTACTATGTTTCGTTAATGGAGTCAGTGAATGTGTCTTATTTTTATCATCTCTATCTCTGACATAAATAAAATCTCTATCTTTCTTCTCAAATAACTTCCATCTGTAATCGTGTGATCTTTGGAGATCTACATATGATTGAAGCTCGCAGCTTGATCTACTCATGATTTATGGCCTCCTGTATTTAGCCCGAAGAAATAAAATGGAGTAGAAAGGTAGAAAATTCTGTAGTTGAAATGGTCCGAAGTGAGTAGAAATGGGTAGAAANTGGAGTAGAAACACCTCAAAAACGACCTAATTTTTCTACTCAGAGATAGGTTTGGGTAGAAAAAANNNTCATNTTTTNTCGANNATTCTTCNTNANTCTNTNTNAGTTNAGTTTCANGCNNGTTTTATCCTTNAGANCCCTTTATAGCACTAAAAAAGCCCAGTAGCTAGCTGGGCTTAGTATTAAATGGCGGGGGCGTGATTTGAACACGCGACCTTCGGGTTATGAGGGCGGCCTCGACTAGCCACTTCCATTGNTATGACTAGGCTCNAAAAGTCTCGGAGTAGACANGGAGTAGATTGTTTCAAAGTGCGACCTTCGGGNGATCAGCCCTACNATTAACCCCACCTTATCCAGCTTTTTAAATTAATCAACCCGACTAGGTTGGATACCAAGCAGGNTGAAGAGTNCCTCGATCGTCATCATCGTCATCATCTTCTCTGGTGTCNTAGCCGAGGATAAATGTTACTACTGCCACGCANATCAAAGGAATAAACGGGAANAATATGGCTAATTGNAAAGCCTCTGGATCGCTGTAAAAGTTCATTTAGTTAATTGTTTGGATTGGATTTTCTTTTGAGTTTTTAGTTCTTTTTTTAATAATTTCTTGGCTTCTTTTCTGGATGAACAGACTTCAGCCTTCTGACTAAGTTTAATTAATTTGCGTAATTGTTTTTCGATAATTGTTAACTAACAGCTTGTGCTACTTGTTGAGCAATAGCAATCTTTTCGTCCATGTCTGCATCAGTTGGAACTGTCATCATTTTGATTGATGGTTTATCACTTAAGGCATCTGCTAATAGATACAAACCACTGGTACCACCCAATAAAGGTATGACATATTTTGCATATTTTCCTGCCATTTTTACGCCACCTTTAGACACAGGAGTAGGTGCTGTCTTTTCAATTTGATTTAACTTAGCTTGCAATTCTGGACCAGCTGGAGTGTGTTGTTCAGGGGTCGTAATCTTTCCAATAATTCCACTGGCGTAAGTCTTTGCTTCTTCCTGACTGAGCCCAAGTTTTTTAACTCCGTGTATAAAAGCATTATCAAATACTTCATCAACTGTTTTTCCTACTCCCTTTTGATCTTTAAGAATATTTGATAGGAATAGTTCTTCGTCAGATACTGCCTGATTGGGGAATTTTTGATAAAACTCTTCCTTGCTTAATTGATTAACTTTTTTCGGAGTGACATTATCAGTGTTAATTCTTCCCTGCATTTCCTCTGCGCTGACCCCTGCTCGATCTGCCAGTGCTTGGATCTCGGCCTGCTCAATTGCTTGATACATTTTTGGCCCAGTCATTTCCTGCAACTTATCTATATCTCTAGCTGCTTTACTCACCAAACTTCTTGCGGTCACATCTCCAAGTTCAGCCGCTCTTATGATTCCTTCGCCTGCACCCTTGGATTGCATTAATGAATCCAGCGCGGCCAGAATTTTATCTACATCATTCATATCAATAAGCCACCGGTTCTAGACCTAATTCTTGTCTTCTTCTTAAATCTTGTTTCCACATCTGATCTCTTAACCATTGAGGAGCATTTTCATAACCTCCTTTTTCAATTCCAGTTCCTTCGTTCCAAGTTTCAGGAACTTCTGCTTTTTCAATAGGAGCTAGAAAATCTTTGATATCAAAATCAGCAGGCGGTCCTCCTTCTCCAGGTTTCATTTCTTCTTCAAAATCTTTGCGACTTGGTGTTTGATATGGAGAACCAGTATCTAAAGAAGTATCAAAAGGATCGCTCACGTCAAAGCACTGTGGAGGATCTGTTTGCAGGCAAATTTGATTTTGCTCTTGCAAGCCAAGTATTGACTGAACCTCTGGTCTACTTCCAGCAAAGAGCATTTGAATATTTATTGATAGGCACTTATTCCCTATTGTAGGTAATTTATTTATCCAAAAGTTTATTTAATAGGGGTCTTAACTCGTGTGCTGGCGGGTAATGTCTCATAATTGCTCTTGCCTCTCTTCTGACTTCTCTAGGAATCCTTGGTGTTTCCTTTGTATCAGTTAAACGAAGCAAGAACTCCCTCGCACCAACCATTGCTTCGATTTGTTGATTGGGCTGACTAATTCTGAGCT
>NZHS01000071.1 GCA_002689735.1 Flavobacteriales bacterium
CAATAAAATATATGGATCTATTGGAACATTAATTATTATCTTGCTCTGGATCTATTTTAATGCAATAATTTTATTAACTGGTTTTGAATTGGATGCTAGTATTTACAATGCCAAAAAAAATATAAAAAATAAAATATGAAAAAAATAATTTTTTTAATTACAGCTTTTATCTTTTCAAATTTTTCCTATTCGCAAGAACAATATAATCCATTAGACAAACCAAATACTTACAGAAATATTGACAATCCAAACTATTGGAAAAACAAAATGCCACACAAAGGCTACTGGCAACAAGATATTCATTACAATATTAAAGCAGAGATAGATGAAGAAACTGATATTATTAATGCTCAAGAGAAACTTACTTATTGGAACAATTCTCCTGACACTTTAAATTTTGTTTATTTTCATTTATATCAAAATGCCTTTCAGCCTGATTCATATTATGATAAACTTCAAAAAGAAAATGGAGAAAATCCTAAATATGGAAAATATGAATCAAAAAAACTAGGTACGACTGTTGAAGATATAACTATTAATGATGAAAAAGTGAAAACTGAATTAGATAATACTATTTTAAAAGTTTATTTAACTGAACCATTATATCCAGATAGCAATTTAACATTTGATATTAAATTTAAAACTTACTTTGATACTGGTGAAGTTAGGAGAAGAATGGCAACTTACAACGCATGGGGCTACAGGCACTACAATGGTGTTCACTGGTACCCTAGAATCTCTGTTTATGATGCGAAATTTGGATGGACAACTGATCAGCATTTAGGTAAAGAATTTTATGGAAACTTTGGAACCTTTGATGTTGAATTAACTTTCGCATCAAATTTCATTGTTGAAGCAACAGGTAACTTAATAAATAGAGATGTAGTACTGCCTGCTGATTTAAGAAAAAAACTTGATGTAAAAAACTTTAAAGACAAAGCATATAATTCTTTACCCTCTACAATAATTGAATATAATAAAGAAGAACATAAAACCTGGAAATATCATGCGGAAAATGTGCATGATTTTGCCTTCACTGCAGATCCAACATATAGAATTGGTGAATCAAGATGGGAAGATAAAGTATGCTACTCATTAGTTCAAGAACCACATGCAAGTAAGTGGCAAAATGCAGCAAGTTTTGGAGCAGAATGCTTAAGAGTTTTTTCTGAAGATTTTGGAAGATATGTTTGGCATAAAGTAATAGTTGCAGATGCAAGAGACGGAATGGAGTATCCAATGATTACATTAGATGGCGGTTCAGATCCTGGATATAGAGATTTATTAGCTCATGAGATTGGGCATATGTGGTTTTTTGGTCAAGTAGGAAATAATGAAACATATAGAGCTTTACTTGATGAAGGGTTTACAGAATTTCTTACAGCTTGGGCAATGATTGAAATTGATGGTGAAAATGTTGTAGAAGACCTTCCAGAAAGTAGCTATAGAAAAAAAATTTATAAGCCTAAAAAAGCTATTGATACTGAAGTTTATAACGCTTATATAGAATCAGCTACAAAAAGAACTGATCCTATTATTTCAACACATTCAGACTGCTTTAATGGTGCTTTGGGTCATGGAGGGGGATATAGACAAGTGTATTATAAAACTGCTACCATGCTTTATAATCTCCAATATGTGTTGGGAGATGAACTTTTCTTAGATGCTATGAAACATTATTTTAATACTTGGAAAATTGCTCATCCATATAATGAAGACTTTAGAAATGCAATTATTCAGTATACAAATGTAGATTTGAATTGGTTTTTTGATCAATGGTTAGACACAGATAAAAGATTAGATTATTCAGTAAAACTTAAAAAAAATCAAAACTCAGATATAATATCATTTAAAAGAAAATTAGGAATGCAAATGCCAATTGACTTTACCGTTATTGCCAATGATTTGAAAAAATATGATTATCATATTCCGAATAACTGGTTTATAAAAAAAACAGAAGCCGAAGTTCTACCAAAATGGCATGGTTGGGATAAATTAAACCCAGAGTATGAAATCTCTTTAGATATACCATCTGGAATAAAAGAAGTTATAATTGATCCGACAACAAGATTTGGGGATATATATATGCCTGATAACAGCTCAAAAATTAATAAAACCTATTCATTTGATCATATGCTGTATCAAAGGGCAGATTGGAGAAATTATGAAATAAAATATAGACCAAATTTATGGTGGAATTCATATGATGGAATCAAAATTGGAATAAATCTTAACGGAGGGCATTTAAATCATCACCATCTGTTTGATGTTAATTTTTGGATTAACACTGGACAGTTACAAGATAAAAATATAATAAATAAAGAAAACTACGACCTTTATTCATACAGACTTAATTATAACACAAATCTTGATAATTATATGAAGTATGCTAGAGTAAAATTTAATAGTACTTTCATAGCTGGCTTACACTCAAACAGCATGTTTTTTTCAAAATACACTTTAGATAAAAAGACCGAAATTAAAATTGGATTGCTTTCATATTACAGAACTAAGGCAGAAAATTACATCTTATATCCACAGCTTTGGAATATAAATAAATTAAATAATAGAATAGATCTTTCTTTAGAACATAAATATGAGATTAATGAGATTTCCGGAAAAATTGAACTAAGCACAATGAGTTCTGCCCTTTTTTCAGATTACAATTACAATAAATTTATTCTTAAAAATACAAATAATACATCAATTTTTAATTTAGGACTAAAGTCCAGAGTTTTTATTCAAATAGGAACGGGTAATAATTGGGCATCCGAAAGTAAATTACATTTTGCAGGAGCTAATAATGAAGAATTAATGAATAATGAATTTACTAGATCAACAGGTTTTATTCCAAATGAATATCTAGGCTTTGGTACTTCAATAAACAATTTTCATCACAGTGGTGGGCTTAATCTAAGAGGTTATTCAGGATATTTAGTTCCGCAAGAGAACAATGGAAGTATAAAGTCATTTAATTATTCTGGAAAAAGTGGAGCTGCTATAAATTTAGAAATTGATTTGTCAAAACATTTTCACATTCACATTTTAGATAATAAACTAAAGACTTATGTTTTTGGAGATGCTGGAATAATAACTAATGAAGATATTAATTCCTCAAATTTTCAAGATATATTTACTGATGTAAGAGCGGATGCTGGTGTTGGATTCACTTACACTTTAAGAGGATTACCAAAAATGAAGCCATTGATTTTAAGACTTGATTTGCCAATAATTTTAAATAGACCACCAGCCAATGATGATTTTGTTCAGATGAGATGGTTGTTTGGATTAAATAAAATATTTTAGACTTATTTAAAACTTTTGAAAAAAATAAAGTAAAAATGAACTATTAAATTGGACCAATAAGAAAAGAAAATATAATCCTTATTAAATTTAATCTATAAACGACCGATACAAAGAAATGACTCTTTTTGTCTTAGCAATAATAACATCTCTACTTCTTAGACTAAGCACTATGTTTTTATTTATCATCTTATACTCTTCACTCAACTCAATCCCTAACAATTTATAATCTTTCTTTAAATCAAAAACAATCATTCCTTTGTCTTTTAAATAATAATAAGTTAAAGATTTACTATTAAGAAAAACTCTCATTCCCTGAAATAAAAACATAAAAATATTACCCAAAGCTTGTTGTCTTATGTGATACATAATTACTGAATTACAAGATGAGGTCAACTCTCTATAATCTTTTAAAGGCATAAATTCTTCAATAGGAATAAATAATTTTTTAAAAATTCTCTTTCCTTCAAAAATAATTAGTTCTTTATACTTTTTATAGTCATAAGCACCATAACTCAAAGGGACAATAAGACTATGATTAGTATCCTTAATAATTTCAAAAACATCTAAATGATTGTTAGATGAAGTTGCTGAATTACCTACCAATATTGAATTTCCTAATGTCACATTATTAAAATCATTAAATTTATTTATTCCGTAGTTATAATCAACATATGTAGCATTTAAATTAAATTCTTTTTTTATAATTTTAAACTCATTCGGTAGAACAGTAAAAACATAATCAATCGATTGTAATATTTTCAATTCTTTTATTAAAGGTTTAACTTTATATCTAACAAAATGATAGTATTCATATATATAAGAAAATTTAACAATTTGAAGCAAGTTTTTTCTTGTAATATTTTTTGTAAGTGGTTCAAAAAATTTCTGATTTGAAAAATGACTATAAGCATCGGAACCCCAGACAGACCAAATAACTTTGATGTTTTGAGGCTTGTTCTTTAAGACATAAATTTTTATAGGAGATAAAAAGTGTATTATTAATAATTTACAATTCTTATAAATTAGATCTAATTCTAACTTATAACTTGAATTTGGAAGTACGGTAACTTGATCCTTTCTAATAACATACCTTAATTCTTTACTATTTGAAAAAACAATATATTTATTTAATCCAAATGATACATTATCAAAGTTTTCAATTGTAACATCAACAAACTTTTGATCCTCAAACAAATGAACAATCATTTATAAAACTTTTTATAGGCATTTAAAATATTTGAATCTTTGACGATTTTTCTTCTAAAATCAAATTTTTCTTCACCACTATAATTAAGTTTTATTTTACAATCTTGAAGATTAAGTTTAGTTACTAATTGATCATATAAAAATTTAGGGTTTTTACAAAAATCTTCATATTTTACTATTATTTTTTTGTGATCTAAAACATTTTCAAGTCCATTTTCAACAGCTTTATTTATATGATATATCTGTCCAGCAACTTGTTCGTATGGATTAAGTTGTTTAAGTTCTATATATTCAGGAATTTTAAAAGAGTACCACTCATCAAGATTTCCAAACTGTTTTTCTCTAGCTTTTAGTGCAGATTCAATATTTGAAAGTGGATCTCTTTTAATATATATAAATATAGCTTTATCAAATATCTTATCTAAAAAATCAATATTATAATTTAATATCATTCCTTTTAAGGCAAAAGGTTTTTGAAAGACATTTACAACTCCTGCTAATTCTGACGTTAAAGTCTTAACATCTACTTTCTCAAAGAGCTCTTGGGTAGGCAAATAATCTAATTCTTTAAACGGTAGAAACCTTCTCCAAAAATACCAAAATTCATTTGGAGATAATACTCCTTTAGTTTTACCATTTTCGCTTTTAAAATTAATAGTGCTATTAAAATCTCTTAATTCATCTCTGAAGTTATATCTTTCATCAGTTAATAAAAGCTGTAATTTACTAGCAATAATTGGGGTCATATAAAGCCTTGACATGAAGTTAGTTGGATATGAAATACTACCTAAATCTGACAGCCATTGTGTAATAAGGGTTGAACCACTTCTATGAGATCCCACTATAAATATTAATGGGTAATCTGGTTTTCTTTTATGCAAGAGTTTTTTTTCAGCATTCCACAAGTCATTATTTATTTCAGATAAAAAATATTCTAATGAATTATTTCTTTTAAATTTTTCAGATCTTTTGTTTTCTTGCTTCATCTTATGCATTATATATTATCTCTAATAATTTTCGATATTCTACTCATGTCATCAAAATCATATCTTTGATCTATTGGTAATGGCAAAAGTTTATTAACAAGGTCTACCTCTGTATTAGAAACACTGTCTCTTTCTAAAACTTCCTGCCAGTATTTAGCTATATAAATTTTATTCTTTATCAATTTATCTCTCAATTTAATATCATTAGAAATGAATGGATAAACAAATGGAGTAGTTTGAATGTTTATATCAACCAATAAATTAAAATCTTTTAATTCATTATGTAAATACTTAAAGTTTTCCTTTCGCTTTTTCTTTATCCTATTATAATTAATTGATAATAAAATCTTATTAGTTAAATTAGACATTATTTTAATTGGTTGATTTTTCAGTGCTTTTTCTGCTTCTTTGAATTCGTTGTAAAAAGATGAAGCATCCTTATCAATTCTAGATAAAAGATGCAAAGAATTGGTGTGTGACTCATCAATAGTCAACAATTCTTTAAGTAAATTGTTTGTATACAAATATCCTCCATCACTAGTTCCAAAAAACTTTCTTGGGCTGTAAATAGTATCAATATTTTTAATCGGTGTTTGAAAAAAATCTTGAGTATTATCTACTATCAAATAATTCTGATATTTATTTACAAGTTCGGTAACATATTTATACTTTAAACCAAAATAATTTACATAAAGAATTCTTTCGTCGTTAAATAAGTTTATTTGTTTAATTATCTCAAATTTATAATCAATGTTATAGAATTCGTAAGAAATGGATAACTCAATAATAGGTTCTATTATACTATTACAAATATAATTTGGAATATATATTTTTTTAATTTTTTGAGATTTTAAAATATATTTAAGAGCATTTCTTCCACTATTAAGACTAATAGCAGAATGATGATATGCTTTTTTTGAATCTAATTCTAATTCAAAATATCCACCTATCTCTTTCATATTAGCTTATTCATTTCTAAAATTGATTTTATTTGTTCTTTGTCGTTAAACATCAGAACATCTATAATAGATAAATTAGAAACAAAATTATCATTAAATTGATTATATGAAATTTTACTTGTTTTTAGAAAACTAAGATTAATCATATTTTTAGAAAAAACTTCTCTATCATATAACTCAATGCCACCAATTGGATTTATAAATTCAGTTGCATTTAAAATTTTTGATATTTCAATTAATCTATCTTGTGCATTAAGCGATTTGTTATTTTTAATCTCACTTGAATAAATAAAATTAGTCTTTATATTTAAATATTTTGAAACCTCAATTAATGAAAACGCTAAAAATTTATGTAACTTTTTTTCATTATTATTTATAATCTCTTCTATTAATGGTAAAATATTATTATAAAATGGAGCTTTGGAATAATTCTGTTTTATTGTTTTCAATAATTTATTTCTATTATCTCCAAGATTTATATCATTTATCTTCTTATTTGAACTTGCTCCAAAAAGTTCTAAAGTAATTAATTGAGCATTTGATTTGTTTAGCAAACTATTTCTGTTAATGTAACCTCCTTTAATAAAGGATACATCATCATAAATAACAAAGATGTCCACTATATTGATTAATTGCCAGTAACCAATATAAGGAAAAAAATAAGGTTGCATTACAGCTATTTTCATACTTCATTCTTTATGATTTCTGAAATTAACTTCTGTTGTTTAATTTCTAATCCAGGGTAAATTGGCAAGCATAACACTCTAGATGCAATATTTCTAGAAATCTCACAAAACTGATTTTGTTTGATATAACTTAAAGTATCTAATGAAGGGTAAAAATACCTTCTAGGAAAAATAGCATTTTTATTTAAAGCATTTTCGACTATCTTCAATTGATCTTCACTTTCAAGAATAATAGGGAAATAACTGTGATTGGGTGTTGAATCACAATTTTGTTCTTGAAATATTACTAAACCATCTAGCTCATTTTTATAAAAATCATAAATTAAACTTCTTTCTAAATTCAATTCATTAATATCATCAAGTACACAAAGACCCATTGCAGCTTCAAACTCATTCATCTTAGCATTAATTCCTAATTCAGGAATTTCATTCTTGTTTTTAATGCCAAAATTAATAAGATATCGTGCTTTCTCAACTAAACTATCATCATTAATAATCAAAGCACCTCCTTCAATTGTATGAAAAATTTTAGTTGCATGAAAACTAAGTGTTGAAATATCGCCATAACTTAGAACACTCTTATTTTTAAATTTTACTCCAAAAGCGTGAGCTGCATCATAAACTACCTTTAAATTATTATTTTTAGCAATATTGTCAATCTTCTCTACATCACATGAATTTCCAAATACATGAACTGGAACAATCGTGCTAGTATCTTTTTCAATTAATTTTTCAATGTTATTAATATTTATATTAAATGATTTAATGTCTATATCTGCAAATATTGGTTTTATTCCATTTGTAACTAGTGAACTTGATGTAGCAACGAAACTAAATGGTGATGTAATTGCAGAACCTTCAACACCCAAAGTTCTGTATGCGAGCTCAAGAGCAACTGTTCCATTTGAAACAAGTACTATATTTTTAACATTTAAGTACTTTGCAAGTCGCTTTTCTAACAACTTAACAAGAGGCCCATTGTTTGTTACCCACCCATTTGAATATATCGAATCAACATACTTCTTATATTTTTGTTTATCAGGCAAATATGTTTTCGTTACATTAATCATAAACTAGTAATCAAAAGAAAATAATTTAAACATTAGCAGGAAAGAATTTTACATTACAAATTTAAGATAAATTTTACTGATATTTGCACAACTAAAAAATTATAAAAATTAAAAAATTAATAAATAAATATATTTTTCATTTTATAATACTAAGAAAAATTAGATCAATTTTCTTTAAGATTAATAGGAAACCTTTATTTATTCTTGGAAATCCAAAAAGCGGAACTACAATAATAGGCAAACTTATAAGTAAAGCATCAAATAAAAGTCATACATCTGACATAAGAAGTGTAATAAAAAATTCATCAGAAAAATTAGATTTAGGATTAATAAATATTAATACATTTATAAATAGTCATAAATACGAATTTTCAAAAGAAATAATTAAAGAACCATCACTATCATTTTATGCTGAAGAATTAATAAATGAATACCCAAATTCAAAGTTTATTTGGATAATTAGAAATCCATTACAAAATATTAGAAGTATCTTAAATCGATTAAAAATTGATGGGAATCATCATAAAATTAAATTTGAAGATTATGACGAAATTAATAAAAATCCAGCGTGGAAATATAACTTAGAATTTAGAAAAAATAACAAAAAATTCTTTTACATAGAAGCATTAGCATACAGATGGAATTTTTTAGCAAATCTATATTTTAAAAACAAAGATAAAATTCAATTAGTAAAATATGAAGATTTCATTATCAATAAAAAAAAATATATCAATAATTTGCTAAACACAATACAAATAAATAAAGAAAAAGATATAGATGAGATGGTAGACACCCAATTTCAACCAAAAGGAAATTCAAATATTGATATCAACAAGTTTTTTGGTAAAAAAAATAAAGAATTAATCTTAAAAATTTGCGAAAAAAATATGAAAAAACTTAATTATTTATAAATCTATTTTTTAACTCATAAATGATTTCATTAATGTCTTCAGACATATTGTAATATAAATTAATTGGTAAATACAATAAAATAACTAAGGAAGATTTTAGTAAAATATTAATAAGAGGATTTATGTTTATGGGAACATAACTAAATAGCAAATAAATAAATACAAGCACCCATAAAACTTTTATTGTTGAAAAATTAAAAGGTATCATTTTCATCTTGTACCATATTAGAAATAATCTAAAAAAATTAAAAATTAGTATTGACAGAGCGGTTGCCATTGCAGCTCCATTAATGCCATATACTGGAATTAGCAAATAATTAGTTGAAATAGTAAAAAACATTAAAAAAACTGTGGTATACAAGTCATATTTATAAAAATCTGAGTTAACAATAATGGCTGAACTTACTCCTGAAGACATATTAAATAATTGAGCAAGAGCAATAAATAAAACAACCCACTTACCACCCTGGTATTTTTCTGGAAAAAATGAAAAAATATCATCTATATTAATCCAAATACACAAAAAGAAAATACCACCAACAATAATTTGATTTATTGAAGATTTAGTATAAAGAGTTTGAATCTTTGAAAAGTTCCTATTCTCCCAAGCTGAGGCTACTAATGGACTTGAAATTGCAATAACTGATCTTCCCGGTACTTTAATTGCATTTCCAATAAAAAAGGCAATTGTATAAAAAGCTACTTGATCTAGATCAAGTAAAGAACCAATCATAATAATATCTAGCCTAGTTATTATTATCATAGAAGCACCACTAACTAAAACAAAGAGACCATAGCTAAATAATTCTTGAAGATTTAAATTATTAAGACCAAAAGATATTTCTAATCTTTTATTAAAAAGTTGTATAGAAAATAATATTAAAAACTTAATCACAAAACCAAAAAGATAAATTAACAAAAAAGTAGAAAAGTCAAAAAAATTATTCCAATATAAAATCAAAATGATAAAACTATATAATTTAAGAAAAACTTCATTTATAAAGTTTGGAGTAACTGCGCTTAAAAAAGATCTAGATATTGATGTTAAAACATCATAAAAACCAATAAAAAAAACAAGCAAAATAATATAAAAGAAATTATCTTTTAAAAGTTCGCTAACATTTATAATTTGAAATAATATATCATTGAATAAAAAATAAAACATTAATGCTAACAAGAAGCCTAAAAATGGAACTATGAAAGAAAACATATACAGCTGACCCTTATTTTCAATTGATGGGAAAAACTTTATAAATGTTTTAGGAATACCTAGTGTTGTTATTGTTGAAATAACTAAAGAATATGCAATGATAATTTGAATTAATCCAAATTTTTCAGGGTCGTCATCAAAAACATATGGATAAACAAATAACGTATTAATAGCACCAATAGCCATACCTATATAAAAGCTAATAGAATTTTTTATACTTTGATTTCTAACTATTCCCATTAAATTTCATTTAATACTTTTATTAAATCTAAAGTTAGCCTCTCTCTAGTAAAAATATTATTCTTAATTGAATTATATTTTATTTTATTATTAAAAATTGCAAGAATCTCTTTTTTTAAATTTTTGGTGTCACCATAACAAAAATAACTTCCATAACTATTATTAAGGAAATTTTGCACATCACTATTTTTAGGCCCAAAGGCTAATATAGGAAGTTTAGTTGCAAGATATTCAAATAGCTTACCAGGATAGTTGCCTTTACCACTTTCTGAATTAAATAGTAATAGCAATAATAAAGAAGTCTTCGAATATGCTTTAATAACATCTTTATGATTTAAAAATCCATGGTGTTGAAGCTTGTCTCTAAGATACTCATGGCTATTAATACTATTTATAACTTTAGGATCAATATTACCAGATAAATGTATTTCTAATCTATTATTAAATTCAGTTTCTGATTTGCATAATTCATTTAAGGATTTCCATAATTCAATTGGATTTCTTAAGTGATTTAAAATTCCATAATGACCTATTACAAATTTTTCAGATTTAGATATTTTAAAATCTATAAAATCTTCTTTATCATAACCATTAGTAATAATTTTCACATTTGATGAACCAAGATTTTTAAAATCAGCAGCCCATTTTTCACTTACAGTTAATACGAGATCTGAATTTTCTAAAACCTGCTTCTCTAATTGAATGTGTTTAGATCTAGATCCTTTAGATAGATGAAAATCATCTAATAAATCTAATTTGCTCCAGGGATCTCTAAAGTCTGCTATCCACTTTATATGAGTAAATTTTTTCTTAATACCTAATCCAATTAGATGCATAGAATGTGGAGGACCTGTAGAAATAATATAATTTATTTTATTTTCTTCAATATATTTTATTAGTAATTTAGTAGTTGGTTTTATCCAGTATTTTTTAGGATCTGGAATGAAAAAATTACCTCTAATCCAATTCAAACAAAAATCTTTCAAGCTTTTATCTTTTGAAACAAGTCCAGAATTTTGAGATTTCTTTGACTTACCAAAGATTTTATCTTTTAATGAATATGGTTCCCATATAGGAAATTTTAAAACCTTAATATCTTTAATCTCTTCAATTAATTTTTCATCAGACAGTTCAGAATAGGGATTTTCAGGAGTAACAATAATAGGATCCCAGTTATTTTTCTTTAAGTATTTACTGAATTTCAACCATCTTTGAACACCTGAACCAGTNTTAGGTGGCCAATAATAAGAAATTATTAAAACCTTTTTCATTCTTGTTTTAGTTCCTTAAAAGAAACAAAAACTAATAATAAAATTAATATTATNGATGATGCAAGAGAAATACCTTCACCAATTTTATAAACCTTTGGTTCAAATTTAAACTCAATAGTGTGATTACCAGCAGGTACTTCCATTGCCCTTAAAACATAATTTGCTCTAAAGTAATCTGATTTTTTACCATCAATATATACATTCCAACCATCTTTATAATATATTTCAGAAAAAACTGCTAAGGCAGGAAATTGAGTTTGTGAAGTATATTTAAGATAATTTGGCTTGTAAATATCTAAGCCTATNGAAGATCCATCAATATTATAATTTGAATCCTCAACAAAANAAGCATANCTCTGATCAATAATAACCGTCTCATTAGGAACAAAATCNGATAATGAAGCAATTTCTTCATCAGCATTTTTNACAATAATTGGATTACTAATGAACCAAGCATTTCCTAANGCAGATGGGTTTTNTTGTACTCTACCNTCCTGNGAGATAAAGTATTTTGTATTTAACATATTTAAGACATTCATATTNCCTTTAGAAATATGAAATTCAATAAGCTCTTGGTACCTTTTTAATTTTGCTCCATGGTAACCACCTATTGATTTATGAAAATAAGAAGTACTCGCATCATTAAATGTGCTAACACTTTGATTAAAAACTCTAAAATTAGGATCCTTATCTTTTAATATAAAGCTATCGGCTTGAGTTGGTTTGTAAGGAACCTTGATTTTATTCTTTCTCACAAAACTTTCATCATTTAAATAGCGTTTATTTACATTCCACATATCAGAAATAATAAAAACTCCCAATAGGATAATTACATATTGTTTTTTAAGTTTCTGTTTCACAAACATTAGTAGTGTTAAAAAGGCAATTAGAATAAAAGCAAATGATCTCCATGCATCAGCAACTAATAAAGATGATCTATCTAAAGCAAGGCTATCTAAAAAACCATTAGGTGTATTTACTCCGGCAGCTATAGGAGAAATATCTTTTTCAGAAAGGAAATCTAATAAAATTGATGGTGCTAAAGCAAATAAAAGTGTTACTCCCCCAGTAATATAAAACGCATTTTTCAGAAAAAATTCTCTTTTATTATTATCTAAATTTAAGAATTTATCTAGTGCAACAAAAGCAAGTAATGGGACCGTAAATTCAGCAATTATTAAAATCATAGATACCGCCCTAAACTTATTGTAAGCAGGAAAATAATCTAAGAAAAATTCTGTAAGGGGCATAAAATTCTTACCCCAAGCAAGCGTTAAAGACATTATAGTAGCTAGAAGAACCCATGTTCTAAGTCTATTATTTACCAAGAAAATTCCAAGTACAAAAAGAAATATTACAATTGCACCAAGATACGTAGGTCCTGAAACTATTGGTTGCTCACCCCAATATGATGACGATTTAAATTGTGCTAGAGAATTAGCTAATTTTTTATTTTTAAATTTTCGTAAGAAATCTAAAGTTTCAGAATCCTCAATTGACAAAACACTATTTACACTACTTCCACCATAAAAATTTGGAATTAATAAGGTCATAGATTCTGCTACACCATAACTCCATTGTGTAGCATAATCTTTATCAAGTCCTTGAGTTTTATTGTCAAGATTATTTGTTAATTCAGATTTTCCTCTTGTAGTTTCTTTACCATAATCTAACGTTGTCTTAAGTTTTGTAAAAGATGTTCCTGAAGCTAGAAGCGCAGCAAGTATTAAAATTCCAGATCGTTTGAAAAATGTTATTAAATTATCGGATTTAAAGTCTTTATATAATTGTGAGAATCCAATGATAATTAAAACTAATAGAAGATAATAAGTTATCTGATAATGGTTAGAAAATATTTGAAGAGCGACAGCAAGAGAAGTTAATACTCCACCTAATAACATTTTTCCTCGATAAGTATATAAAACTGCAGCAACTACCATCGGAAGATAAGCTATAGCATGAGCTTTTGTCATATGTCCAGCTTGAATAATAATAAAAAAGTAGGATGAAAAAGCATATGCAAAAGCTCCTATAGCAGCAATCCGATAATCAATATTTAATGAAATAAGAAGTAAATAAAAGCCAAGTAGATAAAGAAATAGTAAATTAGCCGGTCTTGGAAAACCTAAAGAAATAATTTTATCAATGTATTTTACAAGATTAGACTTATACTTTACAGAAATTTGATAAGCAGGCATGCCAGAAAACAAAGAATTTGTCCATAATGCTTCCTCTCCTGTTTCATTTCTAAAATCCTTAATCTCTTTTGACATTCCCATCCATGTTTTAATATCATGACCATCAATACGCTTTCCTTCTAAAAGTGGTGAGAAATATGCAAACGAAACTAAAACAAAAAGTAAAATAATAATTGCATGTGGCTTGATTTGAGTAAAATTCATAATATTTATTTATTCATCTACTTCTTCAAAATCAACATAGTCACCTACTTTATCTGTCTTTGAATTAGAAGATTTCTTTTTATTTTCAATGGTTACCTCTCCTTCCTTTGAATCATTATTTTTATACTGTTGATTAAATTCTTGTCTAAATTTATCTTGCATTTTATTTGCAAAACGTTTAATTAGAAAAGGGGCTAATAGCCTAATTGTGTATTTAAAAACGAAATACGTTAAAAATATAATAGCTAATATCTTCAATCTTTATTTACTTAAATATAAGTTTCTCTCAGAATATACTTTTAAAAAGTAATCATCCATTAAATCATCAATAAAATAAATACTC
>NZHS01000072.1 GCA_002689735.1 Flavobacteriales bacterium
AACATAAGAGCTAAAGGCTCTGAAAATGGTAAGGGGTTAACTGCCTCTGGACCAGTATCATTCGCAAAAATTTACTCAACTTTAAATGAAACACTTAGAAGAGGCGGGATTTACAAGAACGGGGCTGTTGTCGCTCACCTTGATATTGACCACGCCGATATTATTGAGTTCGTGCAAACTCCCAGATCTGAACTCCCTTGGATCAAAAGGTGCGTCAACCTTGATGAAGAAAAGTGGAGAGCAGCAACTCAAGAAACTAAATCCGCTATCCTCTACGGAATTAAAAGTGGAGACATTTGGCTTACCAAAATAGCATTTGACAATGACAAAAATAGAATCTACGGAAACGTCTGTCTTGAAGTTAGGTTGTTCTCACGTGGAACCTGCCTTTTGGAACACGTCAACCTCGGAGCATGTAACATTGAAGATATCTCCACTGCTTACTTTAACGGTATGTCAGAACTGTGCAGTCTCCATGCAAGAACAGGGGTTGCAATGTCTGGGGAATACTTAAACCCTAAACAAGATAGACAAGTTGGCCTTGGTGTCTTAGGACTAGCTAACTTATTAAAAAGATACAAGATAACCTATGCTGAATTTGGCGATGCATTAGAGCAAGTCAATACAGGTAAGGTCAAGCATACAAAAGCTTGGATCTTAGCTGATAACATCAGACATGGGATCAACATGGCTACACAAGTAGCTCACTCTCATAAAATGGTGCGTGCGTTTGCTATAGCACCTACTGCAAGTTGCAGTTATCGCAGCAAGGATCTGGACGGATACACTTGCACACCAGAAATAGCTCCTCCAATTAGTCGTACTGTCGATAGAGATAGTGCTACATTTGGAGTAGAAACATACGAATACGGTGATGTAGAGATCGCCTCTGAAGTTGGTTGGGATGCCTATAAAAAGGTTGCCGACGAATTTCTCAAGCTCTACCAAAGTACAGGACTTCTTCATGGCTACAGCTTTAACTCTTGGAGTGATGTTGTAGAATACAACGAACAGTTTGTCGAAGAGTGGTTAGATTCACCCCAAACCTCCTTATATTACTCGCTTCAAGTGATGGGAGACGTACAAGATAAGACAGATGCATACGCTGCACTGGATAAAGAAGACGTTGATAGTTACTTGCAGCAGTTATTAGATGAACCAGAACCACAATGTGACTGCCAAGAATGATGAGGAAACATCCATACCAAAAACTATTAGACCGTAAACGGACTTGGTCACCCGTACAAACTACTGCTGGAGAATTAAAACATGGAGCAGAAGAAACGATTTACCGTGCTCTCGCTTTACGCCATTTGGAGTTACCAGTTGGTGAATTCATTGAGGATGCACTTAGTGAGGTACCTGAGCTCTCACGGGATCTACTTAGATCCAACGTAAAAGACGAAGAGAATCATGACCTTGCATTAGGATATGTAGCGAAAGCTCTTGGGGTAGATCCTAAATCAGAAGCAGAAGCTCTTAGGCTGCGTGCAGCTTGGGAAGCACACCCCGATCACACCATTTGTAAAGCATTAGTAGCTGAACGTGCTATATTCTTTGTTTTATTGCCTTTCTTTCGCTTTTCTGGTGATGCTGGTCTCAGAACGGTATCAGCTGATATTTCCAGAGACGAACAAATACACGTGGCCGCTAATAGCCTTGTATGTCACGAGTTGGGCTTTTCTCCTAGTCAATCTTTGGATAAACTTAGGAAGGCCACCATTAACTGGGTACTAGAGCCACTAGGTATAAATACTACCGACAAATATTTAGACAAAAAATTCTGGCTAGATACAAGCGATCGCTTAATGTATGAAGGCAAGGCTCCAGAACTTTCTGCCACCAAAGCATCCAGAATGCCTGCCTTTTTCGAACACAACAATGTCAACCTCCCACAATATGCTTGAGGCCATTACTGGTCCCAACATGAACTACATCCTCGAAGAATTAGAGGAGAACTTTCCACCAATCACACCAAACCCAGAGGATTCAATGCAAAAAATTATGTACAGATCTGGACAACGCTCTGTGGTTGAGTGGATTGTCCATCGAATGGAAGAGGTAAGAAGCGATGGCTTATGATGAAATGGGAAGATGGATTCCAAGTGAAGATATTAATTGGACACGAAATACCGAAGCAGATAAACAAGCTCTAAGAATGGAGCTAACAAAAGCTGGTTTAGACTGGAGACATAAAGGTAAATATGCTTTCCGTTCAGATGTTTGGTCAGGCACAACAGATGATAAAGGTAAAGACGTAGCTGGCTTATCAGAAGAACAAAAGTTTTCAGTACTACAACAGTATGATACTTGGTATGATTCAGGGCATCAACTAGCATTAAATGATGAAGAGTGGGGTCTAGATTTAGAACGTGGTATTACATATGATACAGCAAAGACTTGGAATACACAAGCACTGTTTCATAACCTAACAGGTGGTGATATTAGAAGGTATACTGTAGGTAAAAATATTGTAATGAAAAGAGAGTATGAAAAAGATGGTAACACCATCACTGAATATTCTGGTGACGGTAAAAGCTGGAACAAAAAGTCGGAAGGATTAAGTAAAGGAGCTGGTGCTGCTAAGATTGCAGGTGATAAAGAAGCTTATGACTGGGGATCACTGACGAATCCATATAAATACTCAGACAAAATACGTGGTACCTTCCTTGACGAAGGATCAGAAGGTGGTGAAGTTACAACTACTTATCAAGTCCGTGAATACCCAATGGACTGGGAGAATTATACTCATGATGAGTTGTATCGTGCAGCTATTGATGATGTTATAGAACAAGATTATGATATGTTTATGGGTCCGGGTTCTGATTTTGATACTGCTAGACAAGTAAGATCAGCTTCTGCAGAGATCCAAAGCTGGGCACAAGATGCTTATGATGAAGCGAGGCGGTTAGGTAAAGATGGTGAGTGGGCTGAAAAAGAAACAGAAGCTTACCAAGAGAAGCAAGTAAGAGCTGGTCGTGTTTCAAACAAACGTTACCCTGAAGGGAAAAATACACGTGGCTTCCAGCATCAACAACAGGTGATGATAAGAAAGTACAAACCATTCGAACAGTTTAATGAAGAGACTGGTACTAGAACTACACATGATCCTATAACAGGTGAAGTGAAAGATACTATGGTACACACACCACCACCAGCACCTAGTCGTATGACTATTACAGGTAATAAGACAGAAGAGAATGTTGATGCACGTCATTTCTATTCTCCTACTTATTTCATGGAAGGTAATGTTACTGATAGTTTGATGGATGATCCTGATCCTATAGAGAAACCTAATATAACTATTAGGAAATCTACTGCAAAGTTACCAGCTAATATAAAGAACTGGAAAACAACAGCTAGTGAGGTATCATCATGACAACAGATTGGAGTAAGACATGGGCTGGAGCTAACGGTTGGTACGATGGTTACGACTCAACCAAGACTGGTAATTTCCACGACTTAAGCGATCCTAATCTATCAGATGAAGAAAGAGCAACAGCTGTAGCTTCAGTTAGAGAAGGAATGATTGGTGTACTAGAACAGAAAGGTGTAACAAGAGCACAAATTCTAGATCCAACAAGTGAAACTGGTAGATTCTTTAACGATCAAATGACTGCTGCTAAAGGTGGTGGATCTACTGCAGTTAGAGATGCATTACAAGGTGCATCTTCACTTAGAACATCTCATATAGATCGTGATGCATCTTGGGGTGAGGATACTAATAAGTCAGTTGGACGTAGTTATTTAGATGCTATAGCTGAAAGTGGTGACGCAACTATTGAGGATTTATATACACAAGGTTTTGGTAGAGAAGGTGATCAAGGTGGTATGGATTGGTGGAAAGGAGAGATAGCTGCAGGTAGACAAACAATAAAGTCTGCTGCTGAATCATTCCGTGATTCTGAAGAAGCACAAATCAGAGATAAATATGCTGATGAATACGGCAGAGATATTGATGATGAAGGACTTGCTTATTGGATGGGTCACACTGGTAAAGAAGGTTACGATGAAGCGTTTAAAGAGTCCAGAGCTGGAGGAGTTGATTACACTGACTCAGCAAGTTGGGGTAAGCATAGTGTAGGTATGGGTGGTGTTCGTTACGAAGATGAAGTAGAACGTATCATCCAAGACCAAGGCACAGCTGAAACTGCCATACGAAAAGCAGGTTGGGAAACATTAGGTCAAGCATCTAGCAAAGCTCAACGTGATACAATGCCAGATGGTTTATTCACTGACATGGATAGTGCTCAAGTAGCTAAGTGGACAAAAGCTGTTAATGAAGGCACGATGTCTATAGAAGACGTACAAAATACCCTTCAAGATAGAGGTGATCGTATGGATGCTCATAATCAATATGATGTTGATGATTACGGTGAACAAGCTACAGGCATGGGTAGGTTTGCAAGTCTACAAGACGTACAAGCTACTATAGATGCTGGTGAAACACCTGATGATATCCGTAAACGTTTAGCTAAAGAAACATGGGGTGCATTAAAAATTGAACAGGAAAAAAACTTTGGTGACCATGGTAGATCAGATGACTTACGCAAACAAGCAGGTGAATGGTCAAGTAAGAAAGCAGGTGAATGGGCTGGTAGGTTACCTACTTCTGAGCGTACACCTAATGAATATGACAACCCTTTTAATCCTTTGATACCGGGTAAACCTAGTAAACCTGATCCGTTACCAGTTAATAAAGTTAATACAGATTACATTAACCAGAATGTTNCNTCAGATACATTNACTTCAACTGANTATAGCGACGCTCAAAAAGCTTTCACAGCAGAACAAGGTAATAAAGTTAAAGCTGGTACTGTAGCAGAACCTAATGTAATGAGTAGACTTACAGATACAAGTGCTCAAGGTGTTAGGATGAAGAGATCTAAAGTATCTCAGTCAGGACAAGCTCAAGGAACAAGTCAGTTTAAATATAAAAGAGGCAAAGCTCAATCACTTAATTTATCATAATGTCAGCTAGAACAAGATATGACAGTTTAGCATCAGAACGTTCCCAGTTTCTAAACATAGCGGAAGAGGCAGCCAAACTAACTATCCCTTATTTAATTCGTGGAGAAGAGGAATACAACTACGGTGCTAAGAATTTAGCTACACCGTGGCAGTCAGTAGGAGCTAAAGGAGTAGTAACTCTAGCAGCTAAACTACAACTAGCATTAGTACCAGTTAACACAAGCTTCTTTAAGCTTCAGATTAATGATTCAATGCTAGGGCAAGTTGATCCTAACATGAAATCTGAATTAGATTTATCCTTCGCTAAGATAGAGAATACCATAATGGATTCTATCTCAGCATCAGACGACCGTGTTGTTATACACCAAGCTCTTAAGCACTTGGTAGTATCAGGTAATGCGTTAGTCTTCATGGGTAAGGATGGTTTAAAACTCTTTCCTCTACATCGTTATGTAATAGANCGTGATGGGAATGGNAATGTTATTGAAATTGTCACNAAAGAAAAAATTAGCAAAAAATTATTACCAGATTTTGAAGAAGAGTTATCTCAACAACCTGAGCAAGTAGCAAAGGATAACGAAGACGTTGATGTATACACACACGTTAGGAGAGATAACAATAGATTCCTCTGGCATCAAGAAGTTAATGATAAAATTATACCTAAGTCAGTAAGTAAAGCACCACTTGAAACAACACCATGGTTACCTCTACGATTTAACACAGTAGATGGTGAACCGTATGGACGTGGTAGAGTAGAAGAATTTATGGGTGATCTTAAGTCACTTGAAGCTCTGTCACAAGCAATCACTGAAGGTAGTGCAGCGGCAGCTAAGGTTGTCTTTGTAGTATCACCTTCCAGTACAACTAAACCTCAGACTCTCGCAGCTGCAGGTAACGGTGCAATAGTACAGGGTAGACCTGATGACATAGGTGTAGTACAGGTAGGTAAACAGGCTGACTTTGCTACGGCATATCAGATGATACAAACCTTGGAAAAAAGATTGTCTGAAGCATTCCTAATACTATCAGTACGTCAATCAGAACGTACTACAGCAGAGGAAGTTCGGATGACACAGATGGAACTGGAACAACAACTCGGAGGACTCTTCAGTGTGTTAACTACAGAATTCCTTGTGCCATATCTCAATAGAAAGCTAAGTGTGTTTGAAAAAACAGGGGAGATCCCTAAGATACCTAAGGGTATAGTCAAGCCTACCATTGTGGCAGGTGTTAACGCACTAGGTAGAGGACAAGACCGTGAGAGTCTTGGTCAATTCCTTACAACTATCTCACAAACAATGGGACCAGAAGCTACTCAGCAATACATAAACCCTGAGGAAGTTATCAAACGTCTTGCAGCTGCACAAGGTATAGATATACTTAACCTTGTAAGAGGTATGCAAGAAGTACAAGGTGAGCAACAAGCAGCAGTTCAACAAGAACAACAAGTTGAATTACAGAAAGCTCAGATGGCATCACCAATGATGGACCCAAGTAAAAACCCAGCAATAGGAGGACAACCAGTTGGAGAAGGTCAACCCGTCCCGCCCACGGAAGGCTAAACGTAAAGTTGTTAAGCCACCCGAAGAGGCTAAGACAGAAAACAAATACAAACCGAAAATGAAAGTCGGTAAACCAACTATCAAAGCACCCGGAACTAACGAGGTCACAACAGTTGGTCTAGGAAATCTCACAGTAATCACCCACAATGGCAACACTAACGTATGATGCTAACGAAGCTCAAGAAGGTGAGCTATCAGCTGAAGAACAAGACTCCCTGAAAGTAGGTGAAGCTCTTGCAGAACAGGAAGATAAAAAATTAGCAGGTAAATTTGAAGATGCGGAAGCTCTTGAAAAGGCTTACATTGAACTTCAATCAAAACTTGGAGAACCTAAGGAAGAGAAAGCTGAAGTTAAAGAAGAAAAAACGGAAGCTAAAGAAGAAGTTAAAGAAACAAAAGAAGAAGAACCAGACTATGAGTTCTTAGATAAGTTATGGGAAGAGTCAAAGAATGAAAAGTATTCTGATGATCTCCTAGATAAACTGAACGATATGAATCCAGCTGACGTAGCTCAGTTATATTTAAACTATCGTTCAGGTGTTGATTCAGAACCACAAGAACTGACACAAGAACAGGCAACAGATCTACAGAAGTCTGTTGGTGGTGAGAAGCAATACAACACAATGTTACAGTGGGCATCAAACAACTTTGATGAATCAGAGATCTCTCGCTATGATAAAGTCATGGAGTCTGGAGACCCAGACGCTGCTTACTTTGCTGTACAAGCACTAGCTGCTAAGTACAATGATGGAGTAGGAGTAGAAGGTAAAATGCTTACAGGTAAACCAGCTGCAGATAAGGGAGATAACTTCCGTAGTCAAGCTGAAGTAGTCAGAGCAATGAGTGATCCTCGTTATGAAGCTGACCCTGCCTATCGTCAGGACATCTACGATAAACTAGAACGATCTAATTTAAAATTCTAATGCCTAGAGTTAAAGTAAAAAAACCACCAACCAAAAAAGTAAAATCTAAAGGATACTAATTATGGGAATGGCTTACAATCCAGACCAAAGAGCTGACGATTTCCAAGTCAAGTATGTAGTTAATGCTACAGGAGATCGTTGGTTCATACCTTATAATGAGAACAAATCTAAATCAGATCAAGTTTCTCAATGCAACACACTCGCTGGTCATACTGCTGACAGTAGCGATGTCGCTAGTGAACAAGTAGCATCTTAGAGATAGTCGTGGCGACCTGAAATTTCATCATCGCCATTAATCTACCTCTTAATGTAATGACAACAATCACCGAATACGGTAAGCAAAACATCTTTGCAAAAGAAACACCCCCAAGATTAATGAACGAAAAAGAATCAGACTTCATCATGGAGCAAGCAGAAAGACTAAACGGTCAGGCAGCAATGCTTGGTTTCGTCGCTGCTCTTGGAGCATACATCACCACTGGGCAGATAATCCCCGGTATATTTTAAACACTTTATAAATGACTACAGCCACATTAACCAAACCATTTGACAACTGGCAGCGTTTTTGTGACTGGACTACAAGCACAAACAACCGTCTCTATGTGGGATGGTTTGGTGTGCTTATGATCCCTGCACTATTAACCGCTGCAACAGCATTTATCATAGCTTTCATAGCTGCACCACCAGTTGACATAGATGGTATACGTGAACCTGTATCAGGCTCTCTACTCTATGGAAACAACATCATCTCAGGGGCTATCGTCCCATCATCAAACGCAATCGGTCTTCACTTCTACCCAATCTGGGAAGCTGCAACCCTCGACGAATGGTTGTATAACGGAGGACCATATCAACTTATTGTATTCCACTTTCTCATCGGTATCTCAGCTTACTTGGGACGACAATGGGAACTTAGTTATCGGCTCGGAATGAGGCCGTGGATATGTGTAGCTTATTCAGCACCTGTTGCTGCATCCTTCGCAGTCTTTCTTGTATACCCATTCGGTCAAGGGAGTTTTAGTGATGGTATGCCTCTT
>NZHS01000073.1 GCA_002689735.1 Flavobacteriales bacterium
TACTATTTCAGTTAATATAGCACGAGATTCTTTTGGGGTTTTACTAATCATATTGTTAATATCCAGGCTTGAGGATTTTCCTTTCTAATTTTTGATAATAAAATTAACGCCTCTTCTTTGCTATCAAAGTTATCATAACTAACTCGCATTATTTTTTCATTTTTAATAATAGTTGAGTTGTAATTCCATGAGTTAAGCTTTGTCTTAAGTTTATTTGCGTTTTTCTCTACACTAAAGGCTCCAGCAATAATATAAAACTTTTGACTTGGAATAATAACTTCTTTGAAAGCCTTTATCACGTCCTGATCTTTAATTTCGGACTTAGCCTCATTTTTAATATTAATTTCTTTGTTGCTTGTCTTGTTTGATAATGAGATTTTATTATCTTTTTTTATAGAGATAGGACTGATGTTTGCAATTTGAGTGTAGAAACTATTGATTCTCTGTTCTTGAGTAATGCTTAAAAATGATAGTCCTATTAAAGGTATAATGATTGCTGCAGCTTTTAGTAATCTCTTAGATGTGAAGTTGTTTTTTTGCTTAATAAGCTTTAACGATTCTTCAATAATTTCAGAATTATCTCTTGTTATTTTATTATTTATAACATCTTGAAATCCAAAAGCATTTAAATTGTAATTTCTTTTTGAATCTTGTGTGAAAATTATATTTCCATCACTATTTAAAGTGAATAATCCAATTTCTTCAAAGCGGCATGACTTGAATTTATTTAGATTTTTTAGGCTTTTATCAACAAATTTTAGAAGATTTACTTTTGCATTTTCTTGTGAAATTTTCTCCGCTTGAGCGATATGATTAATAAGAAGCCCATCATTCTCTTTTAATTGAGAATTGAATAAAATTGATTTATTTGGAGGAGTTAGTACACCGGTTATATCATTAATATTTGCAGAGATGTTACTACAAACAAATCCGCCAAAATCCATTACTATCACACAATCATTCTTATATAATAGTCGAGAAATATAATATTCAATGGATTTTTTCATCTACACAAAAATAACATAAATATCATTATCTTTACAATATGAAAAAAATCATTTTATACCTTATTTCAGTTGTATTTTATTTTCAATTAAATGCCCAAACAAATATTTTGTTAAAATCTAATTCTATTGATTATACAAAAGAATTTGGTGTTGATTTTTCTTCTGAAAATAATTATTGCTTATTAATTTTAGACCAGATACCAACAAATCAACAAAAACAATCTATTGAGCGTTTAGGTATTAAAATTTTAGAATATATTCCTCGAAATACTTTTTTAATTAATGCACCCAAAAATTTAGATAAAAACTTATTAAACCAATTTGGTTTACTTAATATTTTTAATGTGCAACCACAGTTTAAGCTTGACCCTAAAATTCAAAATGAAAAATTTCCAAACTGGGCAATCAATGATAATAAATTATCAATAAAAATTATTTTTTATAGTGATATTCAAGCTAACACTGTTAAAGAAAAATTAGATAATTTAGGGTATACTATTTCTAAAGAGAATATTAAAAGCTTTTCGTTAATTTTAAATATAAATAAAGATGATTTAATTAAAATATCAAATATTAATGAGGTATGGTTTATTGAACCTATTGACCCACCATCTGTTCCCGAAAATAAAACTGCTAGAACACTACACAGATCTAACGCTATAAATACTAATTATTTTGGTGGGCCAAAATATAATGGCGATGGAATTAATATAATGATGCAAGATGACGGATTAGTTGGCCCTCACATTGATAGGCAAGGAAGGGTAGATCAAAGTTATTGTAATGGTTGTAGCTCTAATATTAATAATGATCATGGAGATCATGTGTCTGGAACAATTATGGGGGCTGGTAATCTAGATCCAACAACAAAAGGTATGGCAGATGGATCATTTTTATATGTTTTTGGTAGTAGCAATAATAACTATGATGATGTACCAATGCTCTATCAAAACCAAGATGTAATAATTACATCAAAATCATATAGTAATGGGTGTAATGCAGGCTATACTTCTTTAGCAAAAGATTTAGACGAACAAATAAATCTATACCCTTCGCTTACTCACGTTTTTTCAGCAGGAAATGATGGTAATTCTGACTGCGGCTATGGTGCTGGTGCTGGATGGGGAAATGTTACAGGAGGGCACAAGCAAGCTAAAAATGTTATTGCTGTTGCAAATCTTACTCAAATCAGTAATCTTGCAGGATCTTCCAGCAGAGGTCCTGCTGCAGATGGAAGAATTAAACCTGATGTAGGAGCAAAAGGAACATCAGTTAATTCAACTTTACCTAATAATACTTATGATAGCTTTACTGGTACCTCAATGGCTTGTCCTGGTGTAGCAGGCTGTATGGCACAATTATATCATGCATATAAGGAAATAAATGGAAATATAAATCCTCCTTCAGCTCTGATGAAATGTATTGTTTTAAATTCTGCTGATGATTTAGGTAACCCTGGCCCTGATTTTAAGCATGGTTGGGGAGAAATAAATGTCTTAAGAGGATTGTCTATTTTGGAAAACGGTAATTATGAGTCTGGTACTATTTCACAAGGTCAAGACGAAGATTATTATATTAATGTTCCAGCAGGAACAAAAGAAATAAAGGTAATGGTTTATTGGCACGATAAAGAAGCAAGTGCAAATTCAAGTATTGCTTTGGTAAATGATTTAGATATTACTTTATTAACTCCAGCAGGTAATATATTATTTCCTTGGGTATTAGATCCAACTCCAAATCCAACAAATCTTAATACTCTTGCAACGCAAGGAATTGACAATTTAAATAATATGGAACAAATAACCATAAAGAACCCTTCAGCTGGATCTTATGGTTTAACAATTAACGGAACAACAGTTCCTTATGGTCCTCAGCAATATTTTATAACATATGAAATTATTTCTGAAGAAATAACTTTAACTTATCCAGTTGGAGGAGAGAGCTTTGTTCCTGGAGAATTTGAATTAATAAGATGGGACGCACCAGAAGATAGTAATCCTTTTGTGTTAGAATATACACTAGATGATGGTTTAAATTGGAATATCATAACAAATAATGCTGGAGTAAATTCTAATTTTTATAATTGGAATATACCAACTACAGTTAGTGGAGCACTTATTGCAACGGATGCTGCAAGAGTAAGAATTAATCGAAATGGAATTTCAGCTGAAAGTGATGCGAACTTTACAATTATTGATGTCCCTAATGTATCTGTTAATTGGATTTGTCCTGACTCTATATATGTGCTTTGGAGTGCTGTAATTGGTGCAACAGAATACGAAATTAGTATGCTTGGGCAAAAATATATGGATTCTATAACAACAGTTCCTTCAAATGGACTTACAACTCACTCAGCTCTAATTGTTAATCCAAATCCTAATATTTTAGATTCCTGGTTTTCNGTNTGNGCTAAAAAGAATGATNGNANAGGNAGNAGAGATATTGCAGTAAATGCNCANCCAATTAATAGTAGTTGCGCAGCTCCTCCNGTNGCAGGTTTTATTGTAAATGATCCATTTACATGCTCNGGTNATGTTANNTTNCAAGATGATAGTTNTGGNCAGCCTAGNGGNTGGTTATGGNATTTTGGNGATGGNANTACTTCTNCTTTACAAAATCCAATTCATTCTTACNTAAGTGAGGGAACNTATGATGTTTCCTTATTTGTTTCAAATGCATTAGGACAAGACTCNATTNTTTTAACATCAGTTGTAGTNGTAGATTTTGCNNATCCTCCAATTACATTTAATGANACATCATATNTAAATCCNTCAACATTNNNTTTAACNTCTTTAAGTANTTCTGTAAACTGGTANNCTGATACNNTTGGNAGTCAGCCTGTTGGAANTGGATCTTCATACACTACACCACTATTATCTAATAATACAACNTATTANGCTCAAGAATTNGGAGGNCCTATTGTTAGTNGNGGTCCATTAGATAATAATATTGGTGGTGGTGGTTTTTATAATAATGATAGACATATTTTTATNGATTCTTATAAACAAAGCAAATTAATTTCAGCAGATGTNTATGCNGGNACTAGTCANAATGTAACTTTTGAACTAAGNGATAATAATAGTCAAGTNCTTGAAGACAAAACAATTTTTCTTCAAACAGGNTTAAATACTCTCCAATTAGATTTTGATNTGCCAATTATGANTGATNTAGAACTTGGAGTTAGNGGAACAGGTTCAGATTTATATCGAAATAATTCTGGAGCNTCTTATCCATATANTNTTGGTAGTTTAGGAANAATAACAGGTCATAATTCACCTTATGCTGGAGANACAAATTATCACTACTTTTTCTATAATCTNANTATTCAGGAAAGTTGTTTNTCAAATTTTTCTCCGACAAATNCTGTTTTTGTNACNNCTTCAGNAGTAAATAANTTTGNAANTTCAGCTATTGATGTCTACCCAAATCCTGCAGNAGATAAAGTTTTTATAGCATCAAAAAATANTATTAGTAGCTTAAAGATATTTGATTTAAGTGGTAAGTTATGCTATGTGGATAATACTATTTCTGATNAANANGAAGTAGATATAAGTGAATTTTCAAAAGGGATATATACAATAAATGTTATTGATCAAGANAATTCTTATGNTACGAAATTATTCGTTGAATAATTAATTNTCTACTTTTTTANAATATTCCAATAAATTATCCAGATCATCTTTTGTATCTATTGAGATANTCTCAAAATTTGTTTCAATAATTTTNATTTTATAATTATTATCCATCCATCTTAANTGTTCTAATTTTAGATTTAATTCATTCTCAGATGGATTNAGAGCGCAAATTTTTTGAAGAACACCCTTTTTAAAAGCATATACACCAATNTGCTTGTAATAATTTAAATTTTCNTTTTCTACATNTCTGTAAAAGTCAGTGGCAAACATTTCTTTATTAAAATTAACTTTTACTGTATTTGGATTATGTATTTCATTNTGNGATGAAATTTCTTTTGCAAGAGAAATTATATCATCTGGACAAACTTTAAANGAATNAATTATCNTATCAATTTGTTTAGGATTAATTAGNGGNTCATCNGCCTGAACGTTAATAATTAAATCATAATCNNTATTTAAATAATTNACCACTTCATTACATCTATCTGTTCCNNANATATGATTNTTATTAGTCATTATTNNTTTTGCATTAAAAAGTANTGCATGATCATAAATTTCTTTNCTGTNAGTNGCTATNANTATATCTAAATCATTTTCGCATTTTTTTATTTGATCATAAACAGTNTGAATCATACTTTTACCATTNATATTTATTAANGGTTTTTTTGGTAATCTTGTTGATTCTAATCTAGCNGGAATTAAAACTAAGANCTTCATTTTATATTTTTATNCTTAGTTGNAGNGCTATNGTTCGCTGAGGCTGCATATCNGCAGGNCTNCTCATNTATTCCNNNTTNAATACATTATTTACTATTAAACTTAGCTTTGAATTTCTATCNANATTATAACCTANTCTNACATCAAAAANNATATCTCCATTTTTGAATTTTTCTCTAGCNTCATTNATTCCAGGNATTANTTCTTGNTTTANCCATTCATCTGTAAAAACTTTATCAATATTTTTCATAAANGANTTATAACGAACACTTCCNCCNAAAATATAATCATCAAAATAAGTTATTTCAGCATCAATTTTAGCAATATGNTGGTAACGGTATTTTAGTATAGAAGGGTCTGAGCTNGAATTNNTNTATGTNANTTCNGGCCCTATGANTTCGCCATTAATTGANATTTCACCAATACTTTCTGNATANANTTCATCTGGATTTAATGCAATNGGATTCATGTATGTNTAACCNCCAATAATATTTGCTTTAATGTTTGGNGTTATTTTTCCNTGNCCATTAAAACTTAATTCCAATCCACTAATTTGTGTTGCTCCAATATTTANTGATTTAAAACCAAGNCCATANAATGGCATTGTCTGTGGGTCNCCCCATTGTCCAAAAGTAAACTCCATCATATCATTATATCTCATNTTNAATGCAGCAATATCAATTGAGCCATTCCAATTTCTTATTTTAATATTTTGTTTAATNCCAATTTCTGCACTCCANCCTGTTTCAGGTTTTAATTCTGGATTTGANTANACTTCAATNCCAGATGCATTNGTTGATACAAATAGCTCTGCCATTGATGGGAAACGATATCCTTGACCCCAGGANGACCTTAAGAAAGTAGTTTCTCCAATTTGATAATTAAGNCCAGCTCTAAAGACAGGGCTTCCAATAGCGAAATGNTCNATAGTATCTCCGTTAATTATATGNTTTGATTCGGAGTTTAAGCTGAAATATTCATACCTACCACCAATTGAAATATTTAAATCTCCAATTNTTTTGTCAATCTGACTATANATNGCATGATTTCTTCTGTAATTANTNCCTTTAAAAATTTTTGCTCTTGCAAATATTATTTCGTTTGTTANTCCAGAGGTAAAACTAAGATTGTATTTTTTGAGATTTTTTTGCCACTGATAATCNCTATAATACGATTTAGAAGTATTGTCATTATNCAACAGACTATCAAGAGATTCATTGTCATTAATCACTTTTAAAAAGCGTGTTNTTAATGAATGCCTATTATTTCCTTTTATATAAGTTANATANGGATCNATNTTATATGAATCCCCACTAGTAGTTGAAACATCATTGTCAAGAGCAATAAATGCTCTGTCAAAGCTATCCCATATGATTACAGAGGCAGTTGATTCGAAGAGAAAGTTAGCGTTAATACCATAGCTAAGGCCTGTAATTTTTTTGCTTTTAAAAAGAGAATTAACATTAAATCTTTTTCTTTCAGTTTCTTCATCTTTCCTGTAACCCTCATCTTCAAAAATATTACCTCCAAATGAAATATCAAGATTATCATATTTTAAGGATTGTAAAAATTCAATTCCTTTAAACGTGTTTCTTTTTTTGCCATACCAGTTAAGTGAGGATCTTTTGGCAAAATCAATCACACCATAATTAATATTCACTTTTGTATATCCAATATTGGGATTCTTTTCAATTTCAGATTGTTTAGGATATGCTGTTCGAATATTTATTACTCCATTTAATGCCGAAGATCCATATAATGCCGAAGATGCTCCCTTTATAATTTCTACTTGATTTATATTTTCTGTTGCAACTAGGTTCCATTGAACTTGACCGGCATCTCCTGAGATAAGTGGCATATCATCTACCATAACCAAAACTCTTGTTCCTGCTCCATAACTCCAGCCACTACCACCTCTAATATTTGCCTGACCATCAGTAATATTTAAACCAGGGATTTGCTCCATAGCTGATTCAATATTTGATGAGTTTTTATTTTCTATTAAATTTGGCTTAATCACTTCCATTGAAACTGTAGTTTCTTCAAGTCTTTGATTAAATTTTCCTGCTGATACTACCACTGTATTTAATTGTTCGGATGATGGGGATAAGCTAATGTTAAGATTTATGGCTGAATCTTTTTTAGAAAAAATATTTATAATTTGATTTTCATAACCAATATATTTAAAAGTAATTTTACTCTCTCCTGAAGATATTTTTATTTCGTAAAAACCATCAATATTTGTTGAGGTCCCCTGATTATTGCAAATTATATTTACTCCTATTAGCGCTTCAGATGTTATTTTATCAATTACATTTCCTCTTATGATTACTTCCTTACTTTGTGAGTATGTCTTAAGAGAAAATAGTAAGAATGAAATTGTAAGAAGTCTTATCATTAAATTTCTAGTATAATTCTTACAAATATAAAAAACCAAAATGGATACTTTAAAAGTTTGATTTTTATAAAAAAAATATACATTTGCCAAGGTTATAAACTAAAAAGCACTAAAACACAAAAATAAAATGGAAGAAAATGTAA
>NZHS01000074.1 GCA_002689735.1 Flavobacteriales bacterium
AGGTCCAAAAGGAAGACCAGATCCATAAATCATATTTAAATGCATCTTATAATTTAGATTTCCAGGAATATAATCTTGAAAAAATAGACTAAAATTTACCCTTTGATCTGTAGGTCTTGGAATATAACCAGGCTCAATTGTATTTCCATTTTCATCTATATAGGAATCACCGATAATATCCTCTTCGGTTTGCATAATTGAAAGACTAGCCCAGCTTTCTACCCCAGAAACAAATTCCCCATTAATTTTAAAATCAACACCAGTGGCATAACCCTTAGAGTTATTTTCTGCTAAATATTGTATTCTAACATTATCAACTTTATAAGGAATCAGATTATTTAATTTTTTATAATACAATTCTGTTATCCATTTAAATGGTCGTCCCCATTTATAAAATAGATAATCTGATCCTATAACGTAATGAATTGACTTCTGAGATTCAATATTATTATTTAGCCGTCCATCTGGATATCTTAATTCTTTATAGAATGGAGATTGATAATAAATACCGGATGCTAATCTAAAAACAACATCTTTTTCCCAATTAGGAGCATATGCCAATGAAATTCTAGGTGATACTAGCAGTTCTTCATTATAGCTCCAATAGCTAGATCTTGTTCCTGCATTAAGAGAGAAATTATTTAAATCCTGAGAGTATTCTAAATACCCTGATTGTCTAGTTGATGAGATATTTATATCGGTTTTTAGAATTTCATTCATTAATACTTGTTGATCTGAATTTGATGTAGATCCAATAGAATCGTAGGGGTGGGGTAGTGTAAAGCCTGCAGAATCAATTAAAGTCCACTCACTTATCCTATCATTTATATCTTCGTTCTGAAATTTAAGTCCCCAAACTAAAGATATGTCATTGTTGTTATAATTTCCTTTATGTGAAAAATTTATTACTCTGGCATCTAAGGAATTCCTTGCGTGCTTAATATATTTCCCCACACCCCTATCAAAAGCAACATCACCAAAATTATCAGATCCTAGATTATTATCTAATTGATACAACCAATACTCACCTAGGATGTCAAAATTCTCTTGCTCGAATGTTTGAAATGCAGATCCAGTTAGTTCTAGTTGAACTTTAGTATTAGGATTAAATCTGGTAGATAGTGCTCCAAAGTAGGTCTCGTATTTATCTAATTCTTGACCTTCAAAGAAAACAGTTAGTCGTAACGCCTCGTTAAATGTTCCAAAATCAGTATTCCTGTCTTGAGGAATCATTTGATATTGGTTTTTTGAAATGTTTGTTAATAAACTAATATCCCAGTTAGTATTGATTTTATAGTTTAAATAAGTTTGTAAGTCAGAAAACCTAGGAACATATTCAGCTTCTGTATCAAGACTACTTAACAGATATTGATTGGACTTGTGTCGAATACCTAAAAGGTAACTAAATCTTCTATTTTTACTTATTCCTTCTAAATGGGCAGAACCACCCAATAAGCTTAAACTTAGTGAACTTGCTGTCTTTTTAGGTTGTTTGTATTTTATATCTAGTACTGATGACATTTTATCTCCATATTTAGCTGAAAAACCACCAGCAGAGAATAATATACTACCAACTAAATCTGTATTCACAAAACTTAAACCTTCTTGCTGACCCGAATGAATTAGAAATGGTCTGTAAACTTCTATTCCATTTACATAAACAAGATTTTCATCAAAATTCCCTCCTCTAACAGAATATTGTGAACTTAACTCATTCGCTGAACTCACTCCTGGTAATGTCTTCAAAACTGATTCTATTCCACCTCCTGATCCGGGAATTACTTCTACGTGTTTGGTCTTTATTCTGCTTAAATTATTTTTTCTGCTTTTCTGATCTTTTACTATAATATCATCTAGCAATGTATTAGATTCTTTAAGAGATATATTTAATGTGTATTTCTGTCCCTTTTTTAACATTGGAACCCGAATTTTCTCAGTTTCATAGCCAATAAAACTAAATGCTATTACATAAGATCTATTAGCCTTAATATTAACTTTATATAAACCATCATTATCAGAAATTAATCCACCGTTTTGGTCAATAATAGAAATATTAACTGCTGCTAATGGATTTAGGTTAAAATCAGTTATTTTTCCTTCAATAGTTTGACTAATTAAACTAAGTTTTAAGATTATAAAAAGTACAATAAAAAGGATTCTTCTCATATAAAAGCAAAAATATGATATTAATGCAATATTATAACTCTAGATTCTGTAGTTTAGTATATAATAAAAAATCATGAATAAAAGAATTCCCATTTCTGGAGTAATCATACCTCTTCTGTATTTTATATCTGGTTTGGTTTTAATTTTTTTTAATGTTTCTATACATGAAAGTTTTTTTAATAGTATTTCAATTTTTAAATTCAGTTACAATTTTATTTCAATAGGTATCTTTTGTGTTATTTTTTCAATTATTTATAGAAGGTTNTTTACAAAATATAGAGAGGTATATATTGANTTTTTAGGTTTATTTGCTTTATTTCAATTTATTTGGACNTTATATTGTTGTTTTTTATTTTATGAGTTTAGAACANCATATTTTTTATATNNAGCTGTAATCGCCTTTTCATTTTTTTATCTTTTAATNTATGAGAGAAGAATCTTTAAAAAATAAGCNACTATACTCCCCATATATTCTTTGTTCNTATCTTNTTTTGTTAGGNNTAGTNAACTATTTTTATTCTACTTATTTTTTCTTTTTAGATGATTTNCCCNCGGCTCAAGATAGTGCTAGATCTGCATTTTTAATTGGTGGNGCTTTTTTTATTTTTCAGATTTATAATATTTCAACANTTNTNTATCAAAGGTTNATAGATACTATAGTTGTAATGGNACTTGTTTTAAATTTNGTTTATCCNACNATGTGTTTTTTGGGTGCTTTTATTTTTTCANCAAATTATTTCTATTTNGTTTTTATACATTTTATAATTTTTTATTTTATANTCAATGATAAAAATAAATGAANTAAAATCTGCATACGTTATTAGTATTTATNTCCTNTTAGTAGGATTNTTTTTACTTTTTTATGAGNTGNTTGGCTTAAAATTAGATNATTCTGAAGTCTCAATTTATATTATAAAAGAAAGAGCAACTTATTATCTTATGAGTGCTCTTTTAATTTTTCAGATTTATACAANTTCACCTGAATATTATATGAAATTAGCAAATACTTTAAGTCTTGTTTTTTTTATTTTTATGTTTATGCAGCCAATGAGTGATATCATGACTCATCCTGCACAAACATGGTTTCTCTCAGCTGCTAATTTATTTTTAATCATTCTAATGCAAACAGAAAAATATTACTACAAATGAAAAAAATTATAATCTTATGTACCGGTAATTCTTGTAGATCTCAAATGGCTCATGGTTTTTTAGAAAACATGTTAAATAATTGTTCGGTATATAGTGCTGGAACCAAACCTGAACCAGTAAACAAATATGCTGTTAAAGTTATGTCAGAACTTGGAATTGATATTTCTAATTATTCTTCTAATCATATTGATGAATATTTAGAACATAAAATTGATTTAGTTGTAACAGTTTGTGATAATGCAAAGGAAATTTGTCCAATCTTTCCAAAACAAACCAAATTTATTCATCATAGCTTTAATGACCCTGCATCTGCAAAAGGAAATGAGGAAGAGGTTTTAAAAATATATAGAGAGGTTAGAAATCAATTAGAAGATTTTATTAAAAGTGATGTTATAAAATTACTTTCTTAGTACTTGAATTTTGCCTTATAATTTCTGAGATTACCAACCATATCTTCTACTTCTAACGTAAAAATATTTTCACCTTTAACTATTAAATCATTAAAATTGTAATTGAGTAGGTTTCTTTTGTGATCGTATTCCATTAATATCCATTTACCATTTAAAGAGGCAGTAAATTTTTTGATTCCACTTTCCTTATCATCTATGATGTATTTAATCGTTCTTTGTTTTTTAATAGTCTTACCAGGATATAAGTTTACTCCTTTAATAGTTGGGTTAATCGTGTCTGCTACAACTGCAAAATCTCCAAATTCCCCAATTTTTGTTGTTAAGAAATTATTTTCCCATTTACCTCCAAAGTAATAGTACTTATCGTTCTTTAGTTTTGCGATATAAACCTTATCCTTTAAATAAGAAGGTACATTAGCTCTAATTGAAATTTTAGCTGGCTTGTGAAGAGGTATTATATCATAATGACATTGATGTATATTACTAAATGTTGCTGATATAGAGTCTTTCTCCAAATATTTAAAATCTATAGTTTCATATAAATAATTTTTATTAATTGAAATTCTACAATTTTTATCAGAGAACTCATTTTTTTTATACCAATAAAATGTTTGGCTCTTTTCATTAGTAAGGCTATCCGTTTTTATTACAAATTTATTGTCTGCATACTTTAATTTGAAATTTAAGTTTGAAACATTATTGTATGAATCACTAACCACTAGCAATACGTCATATATTTTGTCTTCATCTATATTTATATGGCCATTATTAACTAATGTTTTATAATTTTTTAAAGGATTATTTGGTAATCGATAACATCTATGAAATTTTCTTTTGCTATTTACTTTTTCCTCATAATCTATATGAGAGTTTATATACTTATTTTTACTAAAATCTAATCGATCCAACTCAAAATTATATATTAAAGTACTATCAATATATAATCTTATTTTATTTACGCCATTCTTATTATATGCATCGTTAGATTGATCATAAGTATAGATTCCAATTCCTATTTTGTTATTGGTACTGATAGTATCTTTAACTGTATACTTATTATTTAATTTTTTAATGTCATATATTTCTGATTTTCCATCAATTAAATCAAATATTTTAATTTGTTTTAGGAGTGGAGAGATTTTATCAATAACTTTAAATCCATAGTTTAATGGATTTAAAGGATGTTCCGTTTCAGTATCTCTTATCTCAAAATGTAGGTGAGCACCGCCACTACTTCCGCTATTTCCTGATAGTGCAATAACCTCTCCTTGTTTCACTTTTAAAGAGTCTTTTTTTAGAAAGACATTTATATCAAACTTTTCTCTTTTGTATTGTTGCTTTTTTATGATTGTATCAATTTTAACAGAAAATTCTTGTAGATGAGCATATACTGATGTTTTACCATCATAATGAGTGATATATACTGCTTTTCCATACCCATATGAAGAAGATTTAATTCGTGAAACATAACCATCGGCGATAGAGTATACTTTTTGACCTTCAACACCTTTAGTTTTTAAATCTATACCTGCATGAAAATGGTTGCTTCTAAGCTCTCCAAATGTACCTGAAAGTTGTAGGCGAAAGTCTAAAGGGTTAATATAATCCTGAGACTTTGCAGATTGAGTAATTGAGAATATTATTACTGATAAAAAAAGAATTTTCTTCATTAAAAATTAAGTAAGTAAATTTTTATCCTATATAAAAATGTTAAGAAAATAATTACATATTTTATGAATCAAAAATATTAAATTTGTGTAATATATGTCATTAAATAATTTAATATCTAATATCGAAAAGAAGCTATCTAATCTGCTTTCTTCCTATCAAAATTTAAATGATAAAAATTTAAAATTAGAGGATGAAAATAAAAAACTCACATCAAAAATTGAAGATAATAGCCAGATAATAAATTCTTTAAATGACAAGATAAAAATCATGAGTATCTCTAAATCTGTTGATGTTTCAAATAATGATATTAAACAAACTAAACTTAAGATAAATGAATACATTAGAGAGATTGATAAATGCATTGCTCAATTAAACAATTAATTATGGATAAACTATCAATTAAATTAAATATAGCCAATAGATTCTATCCTCTGAAAATAGAGAGAAGCGCTGAAGAGAATATTAGAAATGCTGTAAAAAAAATTGATGATCGTCTTAAGTTTTATGAAGATAATTATGAAATAAAAGACAAGCAAGATTTGCTTGCAATGTGCTTAATTGAGTATGCTTCTAAACTTGAAAAAATAAATAAAAATAAATTTATTAATGATGATGGTATCTCTGAGAAATTAAGTAATTTAGATAAGTTGTTATCAGATTTTCAATAACACACGAGTTCTTAATATCCCTGCGTTATTTGTTACTATTAAACTCAACACTAGTACTAATTGGAGTTTTTCTTAGTGTTTTAAAAACAGGCCTCAATAAAATATGTTATTTTATTTCTTGATTTCAAGAACCAGTGGAAGTTTGCGATTCATTAGCTACTCTATCCGTTTTAATATGGAGTTTAATTTGTACTTGATGCAGGTATATTATAAAAAAAGGGAAGCAATTGCTTCCCTTTTTTAATTGTGTATGAATTATTATTTACTCAATAATAATTTTCTTTTTAACAGATGATACATTTGTTTTAACATCAACAATGTAAACACCTTTTGATAAACTGTTAGTTTTAAGTCTAGTAGTTGTAGCGTTTACTTTTTTACTTAATACTTTTTGACCTGAAAGGCTATATACATCTACACTATTTATCAATTTTGCATAACTAACAATATTTAAATTGTCTTTCGCAGGATTTGGATAAATTTGAGTAGATTTTTCAATAATCTCATTGAAATCAACAGTTGAACTCCCAAAAAGAACTTCGTAAATTCTAGGATTTAAATAATTGTGAATTGTGTCAAGATGAAGTCTAGCATAAGACGCAGACATATTTGGAGCATCTTTTAATGCATCAGCTTCAAAGTACGCTGCGCTTGTAACACCAGGTACACCATTTAAAGCTTCAGCTTGAATTCCATATAATGTATTATCCCACCAATCCCATGGTGCAGATTCATGTTCTCCTCTCATACCAAACATGTTCATGGAAGTGTCTGGTGCAGGAGTATTAAAGACATATAAACCGTCATATACTAAAGAGCCATCGTTTAATGAATTGTTCCAGTTACTATTGTAAGCATTTGACATTTGTGTTAACGAGTCAGTTAAGCCCGGTGAATTAAACCCATCATTGTTACCCCACTTAGTGTTATAATGGTTAGCAACACGTGAACCGATAACACTAGGAATAACAATATTTCCATTTACAGGCTCAACAATTACTCCTTCATCAATAGAGGCAAATGGATCATTCTCACAGTGGAAGGATACATGTGGTACTTGATATCCATCTAACCATGAAAGATCAGCTAATGTTCCGCCAAAATTGAATACCATATTTATATCATTGCTGTATGATGGATGATTAGCAAAATTTAGTTGAGTTATTGTATCAAAGAAAAAAGGAGCAGTAGAATCTGGATAATATGTATTGTCTGATCCATCAAGATTTCCAAAACCAAATGTAACTGGTCCAGGAATGCCTAAGTCAGGGGCAATTAGAGGAGTATGATTTTGAGGAAGGGAATCAGATGTATCCCAAAATTTTGGATAAATAAATAATTCAGATACTGTATCTAATGTAGCATATCCCATGGAAAGATAACCTCCAGTTCCTTGTCCACCTACAACAATTTTACTTTCATCAACACCATAAGGATTTCCATCAACATCAGCAGATTTTCTTAAGAACCTTACCATTGCCTTAGCATCATGAATTCCTCTGTATGCAGCTTGAAGAATTGTAGATGTTCTTACAGATTGGCTAGAAGATGTTGGAGCCCATCCTTGTCTGTATGTCATAGCTATAGCAACATAACCTTTCTTAGCCCATCTTGTACAGTTTTCCACAATAGAACTATCTGTTTTGGAGCCAAAAGCTTGTCCGTTTGCAATAACGGGTAGGAAACTTCCAGAATGTATTAAAACAATAACAGGTCTTTCAGCTAATGTATCATTTTTTGGTTCATAAACATCACAAGCTAAAGGTTGCATTGCTGGAGGAATAACCACACCTTGTGCAGCACCAGCAAATACAGGTAAAAGCGTAACATTCTGACCATAAATTACATCAGATGTTACAGTGACACTATCAAAAATATCATCTATGTATCTGATTTGTTGAGCATTTGTATTTAATCCAATAAGAACAAGAAAAAGAATCAAATGCTTTAGTAAATGTGTTTTCATATTTTAATTTTTAATTTTTAAATTTTATTGAACGAAAGTAAGTGTTTTTACGTAAACAGACTAATTTATATTAAATAGAATTGAGCAATAAGTCATTCTACCAATATTTGGTCCACCGTAGACTTCATAATGAAGATTATTAAAAATATTTGCTGATCCTAACTTTACAGTAGCGTTTAACTTAACTATTTCCTTGCTAATTTGTAAATCTACAATATCATAGGTTGGAATATATCCAGTAAACTGTGGTGATCCCTCATATTGAAATCCTTCTACCCATTTGTAATTAACACTACAGCTAAAGTTTCTAAAGAATGACTTTTGTTTACTAAAGTGAATATTCTTAATTTGACAACCTAGATTAAATTTATGTTCAGGAGTATTATATGCTGGAATAATAGGGTCATTAGTTCCTTTTTCATTTAATGAATTCCATGAATAATTCCCGTTTATACTTATATCACTATTTGGATAATAATTTAATCCAATTGAGGCACCAATAGTAGTAACCTTATTTTCAGCATTAGCAGCAATTCTGTATGCTTGTATGGAAGGGAGTCTTATTGCATAGCTACCATTTGTAGTGTCAACTCTATATTTAGCCCCAATTTTATATCCTATAAAATCTTCATATTCTGAGTAATAGAAATTAGCATCTAAATATATTTTATTAGAAAAAGTTGATCTATAACCAAACTCTATTGATTTTGTTTTTTCAGGTTGGATTGGGTCTACGCTAATGAAATTCAAACTATCATAAATTGGAATAGCAGTACTAAAATAATTATATAGAGATTCAATAGTAACTAAATTTTCTCCATATTTAACACCATGACCACTAAGATTACCGATTAAAATTGCTCGACCTACATTATAAAATAAGTATTGATCACTCAAAGTAGGATTTCTTATAGCGGATCCAAATGAAAGTCTTAAAATATCATTTTTATTTGGCTTGTAAACAATAGAAGCAGCAGGTGAAAAATTTAAATCAAAATTTTCATTTTTATCAGCTCTTATTGTAGTATTGAGTTTTAAAACTTCCCCTAGAATATTAATTTCTGCTCCTGTATAAAATCCAAATTCATTATTTACTATACTATTTGCAGTATCCATAAAAATACTTCCCTTGGAATCGGGAGTGTATTGTCTGAAATTTGCACCTATTTTAATTTTTGAATTATCCGTTTTAAATTGATATTCACTATGAATATGATTTAAAGCAGATTTATCATAAAAACCAGTTCCACCTTCCAAATATGAAATTTTAGAAGTTATATCATTAAGTATATTTTTAAATTCTTCAGTTTCTGGAACTAACACATTTGATTCAAAATCAGCCAAATCTCTAGCTGATGAATGTGTAGCTACAATTAGATCTGTATTTGCATCTAATACGGAATCAGACATGGCATACCACTCAGTCAACCAATTTATGTCAAAAGTATCTTGTTGAAAGACCCACCCATCTATTTGCACACCATTAATTGGATCAAAAATAATATTTGGAACTGGATCAGACCATCCAATCATATCAAAATTAAAATTCTGAGTAAATTCATTAGCATAATCAGAGTACCAATCACTTGCATCCACCAAATAGTAATCTTGCAGTCTTATCGCAGTTGCAACAGCATCATATGATTCTCCTGCATCTTCTTGCGATCTATAAGCACGAATAAAAAATTTATCTTTTTTATTTAGTTCAATCTTATTTTGTAAAAATTCAATTCCTTTTAAACTAAATCTATTATCTCCTTGGTATACTGTTGTTCCCGTTCCGTAATTTAATGAGTATATTAGTTCTAAATCATCTTCAATTAGATAATGAAAAGCTGTAGCAAATTTTGTATTGTTTGTATTGTAGTCAACTATATCTTTTTCCTTATATCCTGTTCTGTGAAAAACGCCTAATCCTTCTCCAATATAATACCTATAACTAGTTTCTGTTTCATAATCATTTATACTTCCTGTTAAATCTTCATCTCCATATATATTAACAGCATCATATCCTCCTGGGTTAGTCGATAGTGGACTTCCATCTACAGCAGATAAATTATCTGCTTCCCAATCATAGGCTTGCATGAAAGAGAAATTAATTTTATATCCAAACTTATTATTACCATCCTTATCTCTAATAACATCTGCAAATCGGAACGAATTTTCAAATAATTGTCTTGATCCAAATTTATATTGTACAATTAATCCAGGTTGTAAAAAAGGGCTTCTAGTGGCCATACTTATAACTCCGTTAAAAGCACCAGGCCCATAGTAGGCAGAACTTGCACCTTGAATAATTTCTACTTTCATTATGTCTAGTTCTGAAGCTCCTAAAAAATTACCTAATGAAAAGTTTAGGCCTGGGGCTTGATTATCGACTCCGTCAATGATTTGTAGAGATCTAACGGGAGAAGTACTATTAAATCCTCTTGTATTAATCACTTTAAAGCCTAAGCTAGCAGAGGATATATCAACTCCTTTTAATGCTCCTAGAGCATCATAGAAGTTTGCAGAAGGAGTAGATTTTATTGCTATTATATCTAAAGCCTCAACTGTTAAGGCCGATTCTTTCTGTTTTTGAGTAATTCTGTTATCAACAATCTTAACCTCATTAAGTTTTTTAGTATTTGGGAAAAGTTTAATCTTTAAACTTTTATTATCATTAATAGTTAATATTTTATTTTCATAACCTAGATAAGAAATTACAATATCTAAGGGAAATTTTTTATTTGTGGTGAGAGAAAATTTTCCATTTATATTAGTTGAGGTGCCATTTTTTTCATCTTCAATTATAATATTTGCTCCTATTAATGTTTCATTTGTTTGACCATCTGATACTTCACCATTAATTCTATTTTGGCTAAAACCAAATTTTGTAATAAAAAGTAATATTAAAATTCTATACATTAGAATTATTTAAATAAGTTCGCAATTTACTATTTTTAATTATATGAATTTTGCACTTTTAAATAATCAACTTACTCAAGTAAACGATATTAGGTTAACAAATAGAAACAGAGGTTTTTTATATGGTGATGGGTTTTTTGAAACTATTAAAATTTTTAATAAAAAACTATTTAATCTTGAAAATCATTTTCATAGAATTATATATTCTGCAGATTTATTAGATATAAATTTTTCTTTCACAATTTTAGACTTAAATAAAAGTATATCAATCTTAATTGATAAAAACAATATTAAATCTGGATCAGTAAGAGTATCAATTTATAGAAATTCAATTGGAAAATATTTACCGGAAGAAAATTCTTCTTCAATACTAATTAGTTCAAAAAATGATATTGATGATATGTTTGTTGAAAAAAGTTTAATAGATATTGGATATTACAGGCGAAACCTTAAATCACCTTCTCCATTATCAAATTTGAAATCTTTAAATTCACTTTTATACATAATGGCATCCAAATATGCCAAAGAAAATAATTTTGATGATGTTATTTTATTTAACACAAATATGAATATAATAGAAACAACTAATTCAAACTTATTTATTTTAAATCATAATAAAGTTATCACCCCACCTTTAAAAGATGGATGTGTTGATGGATCGATGAGAAAACTATTGTTTTCAATAATTAAAAATAAATATGAATTAATAGAAGAATCTATTTCTGAAAATGATTTGGAGAATAGCAGTGAAGTGATTTTGTCAAACTCAACATATGGAGTGCGAGGAGTTAAAAAGCTTAATACAAAAATTTATAATGGTTTCAGCCTATATAATTATTTAATTAACTCTCTTAATAGATTAATTTAGGCTTGGATTTTTAGGAAAGTTAGCCCATATGGCATATTTTTTGTCCATTTTTCTAATTATTTCGCTCCAATAATCTTTATTTGAATATTTCATGCTTAATTTTAAATTCTTTTCTTTAAGTATCCAGCTATTTTCTTTTAATTCATCTTCTAATTGATTTGCTTCCCATCCAGAATATCCTGCAAAAAACCTCATGTTTTCTTTATTGATTTTTCCTTTCCATATTAAATCTTTTACAACATCAAAATCACCACCAAAATATAATCCATTATAAATTTTAATTGAATTAGGAATTAATCTACCAAGAGAATGAATAAAGTGTATTGAGTTTTTAGATACTGGTCCGCCAATATAAACAGGGAAATCAGAATTTGGAATGTCATTTATAATTTCATGTAGCTTGATTTTTGATGGCTGATTAACTACTAGACCTATTGTTTCTTCAAAATTATGATGTGTTATAAGTACTATTGCTTTAAAGAATGAATCTTCTAGTAGTGTTGGGTGAGAAATTAAGAATGATCCGTTTTCAATATTTTGCATAAATAAGAATATATTTGCTTTTATTATTGCTAATTTAAAGTTTGTATATGTCTAATCCAAAAAAGAGTAT
>NZHS01000003.1 GCA_002689735.1 Flavobacteriales bacterium
TATCTATATAATCTAAACCTGGGTTACCTAATCCCGTGACCAAGAATTTCACTACTATTACCCTTCTTTACTCTCTTCTGAAGAGCCTTCAGCAGATTTTTCTGCAGCCTCTGCTTCAGTTGCTCCTTCTTCAGTTGCTCCTTCTTCACCTTCTTCATCTTCTATCTCCTCTTCAACAGCAGCTCTTGCAGTTTTGACACCAACAACAACTGAATTGTCAGGAGCTAAAAAAGTATAGTCATCAGATCTTAAATCTTTGATATAAACAAATTGTCCAATTCGAATATCAGAAATATCAATTTCAATTGCATCTGGAAGATTTCCAGGAATAGCTCTTGTAATAATCTTCTTTCTTCTAAACAACAAATTCCCTCCATTCCTTACACCAACAGCAATACCATTTAATACAACTGGAATATCAACTGTAACTTCTTTGTCATCAAATACTTCAAGAAAATCTATGTGAAGAATTTTATCAGTAACTGGATGAAACTGAATATCTTGCATAATACATCTCGTTTTTGTTCCTTCAATATCTAAATCGATAAGAAAAACATCAGAAGTATAAACAATCTTTCTAAAGTCATTTTCATGAGCATAGAAAGACACTTGCTTTTCTCCCCCGTAAAGCACGCATGGAACTTTACCCTGATTTCTTAACGCTTTAGAAGAGGATTTACCTACATTCTCTCTCTTTTTTACGCTAATTGCTAGTGATTTCATTTTTAATTATTTAAAGTTATTTTTTTATCTCAAATAGTGCTTTGAAATAGATTCGTTTTGTAATACTGCTTCAATAGAACTTGCAAATAAATCTGCAATGGAAATAATATTTACCTTATTTGATTTGTGGTCTTTTGGAATGGTGTCAGTAACAGCAATTTCAATTAATGGAGATTTATCAATCCTTTCATAAGCAGGACCAGAAAACACTCCGTGGGTGCAAATTGCTCGAACACTGTTTGCACCAGATTCAATCATTAATTCTGCTGCTTTAGTTAATGTCCCTGCAGTATCCACCATATCATCAACTAAGACCACATCCTTTCCTTTAACATCTCCAATTAACAACATCTTACCTACTACATTTGCTTTTTCTCTATGCTTGTAACAAACTACAATCTCAGAATTTAAAAACTTTGCATAAGTATTTGCTCTATTTGAGCCCCCCATATCTGGAGATGCAATAGTTAAGTTTGGCAAATTCAAAGATTGAATGTATGGAATAAAAACACTTGAAGAATATAAGTGGTCAACAGGAATATCAAAAAAACCTTGAATTTGATCGGCATGTAAATCCATAGTTAAAACTCTATCAACTCCAGCAGATGTTAATAAATTTGCAATCAATTTAGCTCCTATTGGAACTCTTGGTTTTCCTTTTTTATCTTGTCTGGCATATCCAAAATATGGAATTACTGCATTGATTTTATATGCAGAAGCCCTACGAGCAGCATCAATCATTAATAATAATTCCATTAAGTTGTCTGCAGGAGGCATTGTAGATTGTACAAGAAAAATATCAGCACCTCTAATTGATTCATCAAATGATGGTTCAAATTCTCCGTCACTAAATTCTATTACTGTTTCATCACCAAGCTCAGTTCCGTATGCTTCACATATAGCTAAAGCAATTTTTCTTGATGATCTAGCAGAAAAAATTTTAAATGGCCTCTTCATAAGAATGATAAAAAATGGGTTGCAAATATATAATTTTAAATATAAATATTAACATTTTATAATTTAAGAAAAACTAGTGATAATTTATAGTAAAATTCTATTTTTACAAACCGCTTGCCCAGGTGGCGGAATTGGTAGACGCGTTGGTCTCAAACACCAATGGGGTAACCCGTGCCGGTTCGAGCCCGGCCCTGGGTACGAATCTGTTTTATTATTAAATGAATAAAGAAAAACTAGATAGATATGATTTTGCTTATTTAAGACTTGCTCTTGAATGGGCAAAATTATCTCATTGTACAAGAAAACAAGTTGGCGCATTAATAGTTAAAGAAAATATGATAATTTCTGACGGATATAATGGATCTCCAACAGGCTTTAATAATAAGTGTGAAGATGAAAATGGGGAAACATACTGGTACGTGCTTCATGCTGAGGCAAACGCAATATTAAAAACAGCTAAATCAAATCACAATTGTTCAAATGCAACATTATACCTCACGCTCTCACCTTGNAGAGAATGNAGTAAATTAATACATCAGTCCGGTATAAAAAGATTGGTTTACATNAACCAATATAAAGACANCTCTGGATTAGATTTTTTAAAAGAGGCTGGTGTTGAAATTAGAGAAATAAGCGCTAATAACTTAAATGCAAAATAAGTATAATCCTATAATTTTNGCATGNTTAATTGCTGTTGGAATATTTATTGGACAAAAAATATCCAATAANGATCAAGTAAGAATTAACGATAAAATTAACTCAATAATTCAATTAATAAATTCTCACTATGTTGATACATTAAATAATAATTTTGAAGAAGAGATTATAAATTCCATAATTAAAGATCTAGATCCACACACCTCATACATTTCAAAAAAAAGTTATAAAACAGTANAAGAAAGCATGCAAGGTGATTTTAGTGGTATTGGAATAGAATTTAATATTATTAATGACACTATTGTTGTTGTATCACCAATAAATGGAGGTCCTTCTCAAAAATTAGGGATCCAATCAGGTGACAGGATTGTAATGGTTGACAGTGTTAATGTAGCTTCAATAGGAATAGANAATNATGNNGTTATAAAAAAACTAAGAGGTAAGAAAGGTACTACTGTTTCGGTTTTCATTAAAAGAAGAGGTNNGTCCGAACTTATTAAATTTAATATAATAAGAAATACAATTCCTCTNAANAGTGTNGATGTTGCTATGATGCTAAATTCGGATGTTGGTTTGATAAAAATTAATAGATTTTCTGCAAAAACAACAAATGAATTTAATAAAGCAGCNTACAAACTTTTAGAAAGCGGGATGAAAAAACTCATCATAGATCTTAGAGACAANCCAGGAGGATATCTTAGTGCAGCAGTNAATATCTGNGATAATATTTTGCAAAAAGGTGAGTTGATTGTTTTTACAAAAGGAAGAATGAGAGAGAAGAGTGAAATATTTTCTAATAGTACGACAGAATTAGAAAAAACAGAAATTATAGTACTAATAAATGAAGGCTCAGCATCTGCATCAGAAATAATAGCGGGAGCAATTCAAGACAATGATAGAGGNCTAATAATTGGAAGAAGATCTTTTGGAAAGGGACTTGTTCAAGAAGAGATAAAGCTAAATGATGGTTCGGCAATTAGATTAACTACNCAAAGATACTATACTCCTTCAGGAAGATCTATACAAAAGNAATATGGAAATAGTAATNAAGAATATTTTCTAGAACAATATACAAGAGAAGATACATTATACTNAGATTCAACAAAATATCAAACAAAAAAAGGAAGGCTGGTTTACGGTGGTGGTGGNATAACTCCGGATATAACAATAACTCGAGATACAAATCTAAATTTTTTNTTAATAAATCAACTAATAATAAAAGGNTGGATAAGAGATTTTTCTATGCAATACTCNGATAAAAACAGAAATAATCTTTTTAAAATCGAAGATTCTGAAGAATATTTAATTGGAATGGAAGAAATAATTTATACAAGATTTAAAAACTTTATAAATAAAAAAGACAAAGATTTGCTTAAATACGCTCAAGTAAGCGAAGAAAATTATATTAAAAGATTGATAATATCGAATATTGCTAGAAATATTTGGGGAAATGAAGATTACTACGGGATTAAAATCAGAGATGATCAGTTTATAAATAAAGCATTATCAAATTTAAATTAATAATTATTTAAGGTTCTAAATCCTTTAAATAACTACTGAAGCTTTCATTAACATTAATTTGTCTCGAATTACCTATTAAGTTAACAGATTTGATAGTAAGATCAGTGAAGTCAAGTCTAGATTGAACACTATTACATATATTAAATACGATTGGAGCTATTAATTCTAAGATATTGTTTTTTAGTTTTTTTTCTGAAATATTAATTGCAATATTTAAAGAAGTTAAAACCATTTCTTTTTTCCCTAAATAGATAGTTTTAGAAACACCAAAATAATTAACAACTAAATTAACATATCTCTGATATTTATTATTTTTGGTATAAAACTTAATATAAATTCTAGGTAAATAATTTTTCTTAATAAATTTAAGTTGATTATAAAGAATTCTTGTGTCATCTAGAAGAATCTCGATATCATTATTTAAGAAATCTATTTTCTTTTTTAACTTGTTAATTTCATTTACTTTTTTCTGAATATCATCGTAATTACGAGAGTAATTAATAGCAACTTCTTTATAAGAAGATGGCAAATTACCTAGTTCCTTTTTTTCTATAATATATTTTTTATACATTTATATAAATTTATAGAATTTATTCAAATATATAATATATAAATAAAAAACNACANATTNAAAAGTNTTTTATTTAAAATACTATCTATATTTGTGAAATAAAATAAATAATATTTAATGAAAAAAGANATGAAGTTATGGCTTATTCTTTCGAGTTTTGGAATAATGTTTGCTGTACTTTCCTGGATACAAGAATCAAAAATAATCCATCAAGAAATTTTTTCTGGACCTAATAAAGGATTTATTGCTTTAATTACTGGATTAATACTATATCAACTGTTAGCGAAAAAAACAAATTAAAATGGAAGAACTGGTGAAAAAAGTTGCNCAATGGCATCATGATAGAAATTTAATNAAAGGTGCAACTGATAAAGATCAGTTTTGNAAACTTATTCAAGAAGCGGGTGAATTAAGTGACAACATATGTAAAGGAAAAGATATGTCAGATGACATTGGAGATATGATTGTTGTTTTAATTAATATTGCCGAAAGAAATAACCTAACTTTAAAGGAATGTCTTGAAAAAGCATGGGATGATATTAAAGANAGGAAGGGGAAAATGNTNGATGGTATATTTATTAAGGAGGGAGATTCTTAANNATAAGCATTTAATGACACATAANTTTAAAGATGATCAAATTGACAGGATAATTGAAATGGCCTGGGAAGATAGNACCCCATTTGATGCAATTGAGCTTCAGTTTGGACTGAAAGAAAATGATGTTANAAAAATAATGAGAACATCTTTAAAAGAATCATCCTTCAAAATGTGGCGAAAAAGAGTTACTGGCAGAAAAACAAAACATATTCAAAAATCTGAAAGTACTCGATTTAAATCAAAAAATCAAAGGGCAAATCGCNTATAATTATAATGCCTANNAAAATAGTNTACTTTTTTATATTTAAATTCNCAAGTAATAAATACTGGGCGTTTACTCAAATGGGTAAAAATAATAGCTTAATTAATAAAACTCAGGGACTTTTATTTTATAAATTTTTGGGAACNGGAGGNAGAAGTGGATTTAGTCTCTGGCCAGATTGGTCCACATACGCACTTTTAACTTCTTGGGAGAATGAAAAAGATGCAAAAAAATTTATCCAGAATAGTGAGATNATTTCATTGTATCGACAAANAGTAAAAAGNATTCGTTTATTAAAACTAGAANCTTTTAAAAGTCACGGAAAATGGGATGGNATTAATCCATTTGTATCAAATAATACNGATACAATTTCAGNAGGAAAAAAAATTGCTATAATAACAAGGGCAACATTAAATTGGTCAAAACTATTTGCTTTCTGGAAATCTGTACCACACTCAAGCACTGCAATTAAAGAAGCTAAAGGAGTTGTGTATTACAAAGGAATTGGTGANCTACCATTTATTCANCAAGCAACCATAAGCATTTGGGATAGCCTTGANGATGTCTTGAACTTTGCATATAATTCTAAAAAACACGCAGATATCATAAAGAAGACAAGAAAAGAGAAGTGGTATAAAGAAGANTTATTTTCAAGATTTATTATACATGANGACAAAGAGCTTATCTAAAAATTATTTTCTAATAAGTTTGATCNAGTGTCATAATTTTAAAACTTTTGTTAAATGAANGCAAATCTTGACCAGTTTCTTTTTTAATTTCTATTTCTATACTTTCATTTGGTAGCAAATCAAAGAAATTATTTGTGAAGTTTTCTTTAGAATCAGAAATAAGAAAAATGTTTTTTGCNAAGACATCNGTTTTTAATTTAANNATGAAACTATTANCTGATTCTGAAATTGAATAGTCTAANTTTGGCGCAGGTAAATCTAAGTCTTTANATGGTAATAAATATTTAATATTNTCTGCNATAATATTNTCNTTTANATCAAAAAGCTCAAAAGTAAGCANGCAGTNATCTAAATCAGAAATNTTTAAAATANCATTTTTAGAAATTTTAAAAATNCTTTTTGAAGAATTCGCTTCAACTAATAAATTCTTATTCCATTTAAATAACTCATTACCCTGAAAGTCAATTAATCGAATTATTAATTTAGAATCAAGACTCTTTAATGAATCGGAAACTATATAAATATTTAAGGAATCNTTTTTTTCTTCGCAACTAATCANATAATTTTTAAACGCATCTTTCACTGTATAATGCAATGCCTTCCATTTACCATAATAATCTATTCCTGACCAAGAAGCAACTGGCCAACAATCATTTAGCTGCCAATATAAGCTCCCCATACATCTATGNCGATTTCTTCTGTGAGCTTCAATTCCTNTTTTAATTCCATATGCNTGAAGCAATTGGCTTACATAAAGTAATTGTTCAAAATCATTNGGNTTATTATAATCTCTCACCATATACTCTTCAATAGTTTCATTACCAATNCTAGAGCGTTGATGAGATTTCATAACATCAGAATACATATCATNATCATTNGGCAATGTATATTTTGCTACACTATTAAGCTCNGGAAATGATTGAAATCCAAATTCAGCCATAAAACGNGGAATAGAATCATTATATGAATCAAAAGNNTTTTTNCCCCACCAAACCCACCAAAAATGAGCATTTCCGCTTTCCATTTTTTGTGTTTTNCCAAAATCACTACCTGGAGATGATGGCCAATAACTTGTTGCAGGGTCCAGTTCAGAAACAGTTTCTGGTAAAATTTTATGAAAGACATCATCATATGCTTTAAAAATAGTATCTGCTATTTCTTTAGATTGATTTTTAGCTTCTAATTCTTTCCATCCCCAATTTTCCCAAGCAGTAAGCACTTCATTATTTCCACACCACAAAGCCAAAGAAGTATGATTTCGTATTCTTTTAATATTATCAATTGCTTCTTGCTTNACATTATTCAAAAAATGTTTATTTCCTGGATACATTGCACAAGCAAACATAAAATCTTGCCAAACTAAGAGNCCCATTTCATCGCATAATTCATAAAAATAATNACTTTCATATACTCCTCCTCCCCAGACTCTTATCATATTCATATTAGCNTTTTTNGCTGAGGNTAATATATGCTTATAATGNTGNTTAGTTGGTCGAGNTAAAAACGCATCCTGNGGTATATAATTTGCNCCCTTCATAAAAACTGGATGACCATTAACTTTAAAATAAAAAGAGGTGCCAATNGAATCTGGNTCTCTAANTAATTCAATTGTTCTTATNCCTGTTTTNAAAGATTTAGAATCTNTTGAGTGTTCNTCANAAATANTTANACTAANATCATATAAATATTGTTCTCCCATACCATTTGGCCACCATAGCTTTGGATTCATTATTTCTACAGGNATATTNTAANTGTTTNNATTTTTATNAGCAATAATCTTTATTTTATTTCTNGAAANATCATGATTNTCTTTACTNACAANAGCTTCAATAAACAATTCATTACCAATATAGTCTTTNTCNAAACNTATCTCANCAGNNGNATTTAATACAACATTATCTTTTTGNAAATCTTGTTGTATATACACATCNTTAATTTTAAAATTNTTCCAAGNTTGATAAGTAATTGGCTTCCAAATNCCNGAAGTCACTAATCTTGGGCCCCAATCCCAGCCAAAATGATATCCTGCTTTTCTACTGTATACACTAACTTTTTGATTCCCCTGAACTTTCCCTATTTCTGAAAGATCATTTGCTGAAATTGTTGGGTAATAGCCTAATTTTTCTCTTTTCTCAATTCCTTTATTAATTGGTGATTCAAATAAGATCTGTAAATCATTAGAACCTAGTTTTAAAAAATCTTTTACATCTACTATATAACTTCTAAACATATTATCAGAAATCAGCAACAAAGAATCGTTTACATAAACTTTGGCATAAGTGTCAAGTCCTGAAAATTCTAAGCAAGAATTTTTTTTATCAAATTCTAATTGTGAAATTGAAAATGAAGTTTTATAGAGCCAGTCGTTTTTATCAATCCATTGCAAATCATGTTCATTTAATCTGTAATATGGATCCTCAATAATTCCATTTTCTAATAAATCTAAATGAATATTCCCAGGAACATTAGCATTAATCCATGATGTATCTTTTAAACTTTTAAAAACCCAATTTTTATTTATTGATTTTTGCTTAAAAGATAATTCTTGATTACAGCTAATAAAACAAATAATAAGAGTGAGAATTAATATTATTTGTTTAATCTTAAACATCAAAGCAAATATAAAAATTCAAAACTGTTATAAAAGCTGTAATGATTTCAAAAAATGTAGAATTTAGTATATTTGAAAATGGAAATACTTAAAACAAATCAAAATAAATCTGAACGAATTGTCAGGTTTATTATCTCGCTATTTTTACTACCAACTCCAATTATATTTGGAGCATCTGAATATTCATTTTTACTATGCACAATAGGTGGGATTCTATTATTTAATGCGATAATAGGTACCTGCTATATTTACAGAATTTTTGGAGTAGATACTTGTAAAATTTAATTAGTAGATCAAATTAATATGATGGAATATTATTTTGATTGTCCACATTGTTGGGAAAATCAATTAAAAATGATTGACCCATCTATAGAGTTACAAAACTTTATAGAAGACTGTGAAGTTTGCTGTAATCCACTGGAATTTGAACTTAATATCACAAATAACCACTTAGAATATTTCTCCGTGATTCCAATAGGTCAATAAAATGATAACAAAAAATGAAATATTCAATAAATATAGTTTTTCTTTTAATCGTATTATTATTTCTTAGTTGTTACAATAAAGATTTAGTTAGTTGTATAAATAATAATTATATGTCAAAAAAAAATATCAATCCTAAAAATAATTATGAAAATCGTCGGGAAAT
>NZHS01000004.1 GCA_002689735.1 Flavobacteriales bacterium
CATTTAAATTTTTTATTTAGTAGTAAATTTGTAAAAAATATTTACAATTGATTTTCACATTCCCTAAGCCTAATGACAGCTCAAGTTTTTTTAGTTTCTTATGTCAAGCATAGGATTCTTTGATTACATTTTCATTTCATAAAGATTTTTAGCGTAAAAACCCTTAGTTGAATTTATACATAAATGATTAATTTTGTTTTTATGAATATTAAATTCAATAAGAACGAAGACTTCAATAAACTTTTAATTTCAGATCTTCATAAACGTTTTGCAAAAGTAAAATTAGGAGGTGGCAAGGAACGAATTAAAAAGCATGTTGCAAAGGGTAAGATGACAGCTCGTCAAAGAGTTGACTATCTATTAGATAGTAAAGCAAAATCAATAGAAATTGGTGCTTTTGCCGGAGACAATATGTATAAAGAGCACGGTGGTTGTGCCTCTGGAGGTGTAGTTGTGAAAATTGGTTATGTAAAAGGCAAACAGTGTATTGTAGTTGCAAATGATGCAACTGTTAAAGCCGGTGCATGGTTTCCTATTACTGGAAAAAAGAATTTAAGAGCTCAAGAAATATCAATTGAAAATAAAATTCCAATAATTTATTTAGTTGACTCTGCCGGAGTGTATTTGCCAATGCAAGATGAAATTTTTGCTGATAAAGAACACTTTGGTAGAATCTTTAGAAACAATGCTATAATGAGTAGCTTGGGGATTTCACAAATATCAGCTGTAATGGGAAGCTGTGTTGCTGGTGGTGCTTATCTTCCAATTATGAGTGATGAATCTATTATTGTTGATAAAACTGCTAGTATTTTCTTAGCAGGTAGTTATCTAGTAAAAGCAGCAATTGGCGAAAAAATTGATAACGAAACATTAGGTGGGGCAACAACTCATTGTGAGATTTCAGGAGTTACAGATCACAAAGCCAAAAATGATAAAGATGCATTAGATAAAATAAAACGTATTGTCGATAAAATTGGTGATTTTGATAAAGCTGGTTTTAATAAAGTTAAAAGTGAAGCTCCAAAAGAAAATGAAGATGAGATTTTTGGGATTTTACCTAAAGAAAGAAACACACCTTATGATATGTTAGAAATTATCAAACGTTTGGTTGATAAATCAGAATTTGATCAATATAAACAAGGATATGGACAAACAATCTTAACAGGCTATGCAAGAATAGATGGTTGGGCAGTAGGTATAGTTGCTAATCAAAGAAAATTAGTAAAAACAAAAAAAGGGGAAATGCAATTTGGTGGAGTTATTTACAATGATTCCGCAGATAAAGCAACTCGATTTATTGCAAATTGTAATCAGAAAAAAATACCTCTTGTTTTTTTACAAGATGTAACAGGATTTATGGTTGGTAGTAAATCTGAACANTCAGGAATAATTAAGGATGGAGCAAAAATGGTAAATGCTGTAAGTAACTCTGTAGTTCCAAAATTTACAATTATCATTGGTAATTCATACGGAGCAGGAAATTACGCTATGTGTGGAAAAGCATATGATCCAAGATTAATTGTTGCTTGGCCAAGTGCTGAATTAGCNGTAATGAGTGGTAAGTCAGCAGCCAAAGTTTTACTTCAAATAGAAACTGCATCATTAAAAAAGCGTGGAGAAAAAATCACAACTGATAAAGAAGCTGAATTGTATGATCAAATAAAATCACGCTATGATGAGCAAATATCACCTTANTATTCCGCNGCTAGAATTTGGACAGATGCAGTTATTAATCCATTAGATACAAGAACATGGATCTCAATGGGTATTGAAGCTGCAAATCACGCGCCAATTGAGAAACAATTTAACATGGGAGTTTTACAGGTTTANATTCAAANTTATTTTNAAAAAAAGAAATGNATGGGATATTTTAATGAGGAACATAGTTTATTTAGAGAAAGTTTAAGAGAATTTCTTGAAAGAGAGGTAAGACCAAATATAGAAGAATGGGAAAAGGCCGGGAAAATACCNAAGTCTATCTGGCAAAAAATGGGTAAGATGGGTTTTTTGGGCTTGACATTTCCTCAAAAATATGGAGGAGGAGATTTAGACTTTTTTTTTGAGGTAATATTTAACGAAGAGCTAGGAAGATTAAATAGTGGTGGTTTTGTTATTACTCAACAAGTTGTACAATACATGTCTGCTCCATATATTTATAAATATGGGAGTGATAAATTAAAGGAAAAATATCTTCCAGGAACAATTTCAGGAGATCTAATAGGTTGTATTGGAATTACAGAGCCTGATGCNGGATCGGATACAAAAAATATACAAACTAGAGCAGAACTAATTGATGGTCATTATCTTATTAATGGATCTAAAACATTTATTACAAATGGATTATATGGTGATTATATTGTTCTTGTTGTAAAAACAGATACTAGCGCTGGTTCAAAAGGAGTTAGCTTAATTTGTGTTGATCTTAGTTTAAAAGGGATTACTAAAAATAAAATCAATAAACTTGGTTGGCATTCTTCAGATACTGCAGAAATTGGTTTTGATAATGTAAAAGTTTCTAAAGAAAATTTAATTGGTGAGGAAGGAGAGGGGTTTTATTATTTAATGAATGGTTTACAACTTGAAAGACTTTGTTTCTTGCCTAGTAATGTTGCAACTATGGAGTATGCCTTGTCAGTATCTTTAGATTATATGTCTCAAAGAATGGCATTTGGAAGGTCAATAGATAAGTTTGAAGTTATAAGACATAAAGTATCTCAGTTGTCCTCTGAACTTGAAGCNTTAAAAGCTTTNAGCTATTACTGTTGTGATTTATTTGATAAAGGTATTTATGATGTTAAGTTGTGTTCTATGGGCAAATTACTTGTTACCGAATTACACGAAAAGATTTCTACTGAATGTCTTCAATTCTTTGGTGGAAATGGCTTTACTGAGGACTATCCAATGGCAAGAATGTTTAGGGATTCTAGAGTTGGTACAATAGGTGGAGGTACTTCAGAAATTATGAGAGAAATTATTGCTAAGGTAATTATTGATGATGTTAAGTATGAAAAAGCAAAATCAAATATTAACTCAAAAGAAAATTTAATAAATCTTANTACGGATTATTTTAATAAAGAAAAAACCANTCCTTCAGAAGTATTTGATAATTATGATTTTTCAATAGCAACAAAGGCATTAGTAATTGCTGATAATACAATAAATACTACAATAAAGCATATCAACCAAGCTGATGATAATGGTTCTAAAAAAAGTAGTTCACAAGTGATAAGACATCAAATTGCTCAAATGGCTTCAGAAATTGAGTGTTATAAACAGTTTGTGAATTCATTATCTAATAGACTAAAGTTGACAGAAAATNTAGATAAAGAAATCTTAATGGCAAAATTAACTTCAATGCAATTAATGGATAAGGTCGTCTNCCAGTGTTTTGAAATATTTGGAAACTATAATGATTTAAAAGATCATCCATTGGACGATATTTTTCAGACTTCNAAGAAGATTCAAATTTCTAACAACAAGAGAGATTTACACGAAAATATTGCTAAATTTATAATAGAAAATTAATCTTAAATTAAGATTAAGCTTAAGNAGTAATNGTTAGTTTTATAATTTCTAATAAAATTCATTAAAAATTGTAGAAGACTTATTTAAACAATTTTCAAAATGNAATGAATTAATATTATTAGANATGTTTTGAGTGTTTAGATAAGATATTATTTTTTCTGTAGGTAAATTACCAACTGTTTGATCACTTGCCATAGGACAGCCTCCAAAGCCTTTAATAGCACCATCAAATCTTCTACACCCTGCTTTAAATGCACTATCTAATTTTTCATAGCATGTTTTTGGGTCTGAATGAAGGTGAGCACCAAATTCTATATTAATATGATTTTTTAATACAGAGTTAAAAATATTTTTTATTAATTCTGGATTAGATGATCCTATAGTGTCACTTAAAGATATCGTCTTAACTCCCATTTTACTTATCTCATTTACCCAATGGTTAATAATATCTAAATCCCAAGGATCTCCATAGGGATTGCCAAAACACATTGATAAATAAACAACAACTTCTTTGTTTGCTTTTTCTGCAACAGAAATTATTTCAGCTAATTCATTAACTGAATCATGAATACTTTTATTTGTATTTCTAAGCTGAAAGCTTTCAGAGATTGAAAAGGGATAGCCCATGTAACTTATTTTTTCAAATTTTGAAGCATTTATAGCACCTATTTTATTAGCAACAATCGCTAAAAGTTTAGAATTGGTATTTGATAGGTCAATTGAGTCAATAATTATTGAAGTATCTGAAAGTTGCGAGATAGCTTTTTCAGAAACAAAACTCCCAATATCAACAATATCAAAGCCAACATTAACTACACTTTGTAAATACTCTAACTTTATATTTGTAGGTATAAATGTCTTTATGCTTTGCATTGCATCTCTAGGGCATTCAATAATTTTTACTTTATCCAACATATAAATAAAAATAAAACTATTTTTTTAGTTTTAATGTAAATTCCTTGTAGCAATAAAATAAAACTATTTAGAAGTTTTTAGAAACGAAAATATGTTCGAATTATATAAATGAAGACATACAAGTGAGATTGCAGGTATATATGCCATTTCGTTGGAAATATGGAATAAAAAATATGTTGAATTTAAAGTTACAAGTAATAAGCCTATCCAGCTAACTACTAATGAAAATTTTATCCATTCTTTACTTCTTTTATTGTTTGTTATATGAACAACTGCAAAGAATGCAACAATTAAAAAAATATAATCTATGGATTGCCACCAAGTTGGTGTTTCACTACAACACACAGCCGTAGAAGACTTAATTAAAAAAACAAATGGTGTTGCAATACAATGAATCAAGCAAAGGAAACTTGCTGATGCTCCAATTATATCTGCTTTATTTGATAATTTTAAAATCATTATTCAAAAATTTCTACAAATTTAAATATTTAACGCAAACTAGTTGCGTTTTGTATTATTTTTATTTGCTTCTATTATTAAATTAAAAAATGTTAGCAAGTCTTTTAAGGACAAATGGTAGACTTGAATTACTTGTTTTTGAGTGTTGGGACAATCAAACAGTTGATTTTGATAGGTACAATGATTATTTGAAAATTTTAAAACAAAATAATAATTAATTTTAAAAGATAATTTTCTTTTTCACAGTACCATCTTCATATAAATAAAAAAGTAATTTGTTTTTTTCTTTTAAACTTTCAGCTCCTAAAATATTAAAAACTTTTTCTACTTTCTTGGAAGACTCTATTATATCTTGTATTTCTGTCGTATTTAAACATTTAGAATTTACTTCAATATTATAAAAAAAGTAGTAATATCCTGGTTGAGATGCACTTGAGCCTTTTATGTTTATCATATCAGCGATATTATAAGGATAATTTGAACCAGTATTGTTTCTAAAAAGACCAGAATTATTATTTGCTATTCCTAATTGTAAATTTGTTCCAACTGGAACATCAAAATTTAAAATTATATTCTGTTTTCCAGCTGAAACAGATAGTGTGGTATCATCAATTACATTTCCATTATTATTTCTCAACTCAAAAGTTATACTTTTGAAATCTTCCGCATATATATCACACGATTTAATCAAACAATTATCATAACTATCAAAAATAAGATGTTGATTATTATAGAAATATGAGCCGCTTCCAATATTATTATCCATTGCACCACCAAAGAAGGTATTCACATTTGCATTTGAATTATAATTTGATGCTGTGGGATTCATACAGCCAAGTACTGCTTGAGTACAGCTTCCGTCATCATAACATGCATTAATATTATAATTAATAGCATTAGGGTCTGTGCAACCAGAGATGTAGCAACAACTTCCATCATCTGTTATTGCTTGGGTAGAAAAATTAAATGCTAAGGAATCAGTACAACCACATTGTTGGTCTAATTTATATTTAACTACTGAAACAGGAAGTGAGGGGGTGTTGTAATTATTGTTTTGACCTAAAAGAAAATATACATCACAACCAATAACAAAATTTCCTGGAGCCCAAATTGCATCTCCAGGATGAGATGCTAATTGATTCCAAATATCATTTGAGGGGTTATATTCCCAAAACTCACCATTATTTAATGGGTTATGGTCATCACCGTCCCCACTAAGAATATACCCTTTACCATTATATGTAAATTGTGTGCCGGCTACTCTTGCTTCAGATGGAAAATTTGATAACTGCAGCCAACTATCATTTGAAGGGTCATATCTGTAAAAATCATTATATATGTAAGAATTAGCTGATGGATTACTTCCTGGACCTGTAACACTTCCATGTCCAAAGCCTACATAAGCATAATTTCCTATTCCAAAGTAGAACGGATGATGTCTATTATTACCAATTATATCACTTTTTTGACTCCAACTATCTGAGCTTATATCATATTGCCACCAGTCTCCCAAATTACCATTNTCATTACTTCCGCATCCTACAAATATCTTATTATTGACAACTATCATTGCCGGATGATTTCTTCCANTTCCTGTAAAACTTGATAATTGTAACCATGTNTCATTAGACATATCATATTCCCACCAATCNGTNGGGAANGTGCCGTTATCAGTTGAGCCAAANCCTAGGTATGCTTTATTTCCTATTGATACNCCATATGAATACCCTCTTCCNGNTCCTGGAAAATCTTGTAGCTGTGACCATGAATCTGAAGATTTATCATATTTAAAAACATCATTTAAATAACTTCCTGAAACTACAAAGCCATAGTTATCATTTGAAAAAGTAATGGGATGGTGTCTGCCATCACCTATAAAGTTTGCAACATTAAGCCAAGATTGTGAAAAAATTAAATTTGGAAATAAGATTAAAATAAAACAGATTTTTTTCATTTAGGTTATAATATTTGGTAAATTATACTGAATTTAAAGAATGCAAAAATAAGTATATTAAACGCAACAAAATTGCGTTATAAATTAAAAATAGTTTGTAAATGCTATTTGTTTAAATATGTTTTTTTTAATTTGCCAATGATTATGGTCGATAATAAATTAATAGATGTTACTTTTAAAAAGTATGGATTAAGGAAAACATCTTTTAGAAAAAATTTATTTGAATTATTTCATAACTCCTTGAATTCATTATCTGCAAAAGAAATTTCTTTAAGATTTTCTACTTCTGCTGATAAAGTCTCTATTTACAGAGCTTTAGATTCCTTTGAAAAAAGTGGCCTCATTCATAAAGTACCAGATAAAAATAATCTGTTGCGATATTCTCTATGTAAGAGCGAATGTACACCAAACCAGCATGCTCATGATCATGCTCATTTTTTATGCTCTGTTTGTGATGAAACCTTTTGCCTAGATGACTTTACATTACCTTCAACTAAAAGTCATAATGGTTTTTTAATTAATGATTTGAAAATTATAATGGAGGGAACATGCGTTAGCTGTAAAAGCATATAAGTTTTTTTATCTAACCTATCTAANATTAATAGTTTGTGTACTATGTTTACAAAATGAAAAGAATTTTAATANTTTTAGTTTTTATATCATCATNTGTTTTTGGTCAAAGTCCAAANTATTCNGAAGATATNGCNCCAATTATTTANAATAAATGNTTACAATGTCATCATACAGGNGGAATNGGTCCANTNTCANTAGAAACTTATCCNAATGCTGTNTCNAANGCTGGNTTAATTCAACATGTTGTTTCANCNGGGGAGATGCCNCCATGGCCTCCNGANACTACATATCANCGTTTTGCNTATGAAAATATCTTATCAATAGATGAAATTGCAAAAATTACAGACTGGATTACNNCAGGTGTTCCTCTTGGGGATACAAATTTATTACCTCAAATGCCCATTTTTTCTAATAATTCAAATTTTGGTCCAGCTGATTTAGAAATTCAAATTCCAACTTACTCAAGTACTGCAACTTCAAATTCTGATGATTATGTCTGTATATCTATTCCCTCTGGATTAGTTCAAGACAGACAAGTTAGAGCTATTGAAGTTATTCCTGGTAANATTGAAATAGTACATCACGTTCTTGTTGCTATTAATGAGTTTGGAAGCCCATCAACAACAATAACACCAAATTGTATGGCTCCAATTGGTGGAGATCAAGTATATACTTATGCTCCCGGTTCACTTCCAATTGAATTTCCTATAGATTCATTAAATAAATTTGGTATTGAGATTCCAGCTAATAGCAGTATTGAACTTGGAATGCACTATCCAGAAGGAACTTTTGGGCAATTGGATAGTACAANAGTTAAATTTTATTTTTATCCTCAAAACACANNTATAAGAGAAATATATACNGAGTATTTAATTACNGAAGGTNTACCTCCTGATCCTCCTTTTTCTATTCCTGCTAACCAAATTACTCAAATGTCATCTTCTTATGGTCCGATTATTAATGATATTTCAGTAATGTCNATTTTCCCACATATGCATCTTCTAGGAAAGGATATGNAATGTTTTGCAGTAACTCCTACAAATGANACTATTAATTTGATTAGAATAAATAAGTGGGATTTTGAGTGGCAAGGAGCATATTTATATAAACAGTTTATTAAAATTCCAGCTGGTAGTATAATTTATGCTTTTGGAACTTATGATAATACCGCCTCAATTACTAATCCAAATCCAGTACTTGTTCAATCAGGTCTTAATACTGATGATGAGATGTTTGTTTTTATTTTTCAGTTTTTAGATTATCAGATTGGAGATGAAAATATTGTTCTTGAAAACACATCTTTACCTACCTCTATTTTTGACAATTCAATAGGCTTAAATAGAAAATTAATTTATGAAACTAATTTATTAGGTCAACAAATAAAGAGTATAAAAAATATGCCTAAGTTGATGATTTATGATGATGGATCAGTTGAAAAGAGAGTTGTTATAGATTAATTTTTTTGAAGAATTTGAAATTCAGAATAATAGATTGTCTTAAAAAAACAAAACATAATGAATTTTAAAAATTGTTTTTGATTTAACAATTTAGTAANATTGAATCAGTATTTTTGAANCTNAATTTAAAAAATTAAAAATATAAAAAATGAAATATATTATTTTATCACTAATGGTTATTTTATCTGCATGTACTCAAACAGATGATCTAGCCTTATACAAAACAAACCTTGAGATTGTACAAAAAGCTATGGCTTGCTATGAAGCTCCACAAGATTATGAAACTTTTGCATCTTTAGTTCATGCTGATGTTGAACATCAATCACCTGTTTATGGACAGGGAAAAGTTGGATATGATGGTGTTTTAGGACAAGCTAAGTTTTACATGGAAGGTTTTTCTAATGTTGCTTTTGAAAATGCTGTTTGGTTACCAGGAGTTGATACTACTTCTTACACAAATGATGGAAGTGTTAGAGTTTACGGTACATGGACAGGAGAAAGCAATGAAACTGGAAATAGTTTTTCTGTAGACTCATACCACTATTTTGATATTCANGATGGACAGATAATTGCATCAGGAGATTACTTTGATGCAACTGGTATGGTAATGGCAGTTTCTGCTCAAGTTGAGCAAGAGTAGTCNTAAAATTTTTTAAGAGAAGCCTTTGTATTTTATTACAAGGGCTTTTTTTATACAGTTTTACACAAAAATGTAAAATAGTTTTAGAGTTAATAAATTAGATTACATTTGCCAGCCTTAAATTCTTCTTATGAACTCTATCAGAAACATTGCAATCATTGCTCATGTCGATCACGGAAAAACTACTCTTGTAGATAAAATTATTGATCAATGTAAAGTCCTTGATGAACGAAAAGAAAGAACAGAGTTATTACTTGATAATAATGATCTTGAGAGAGAAAGAGGTATTACTATTCTATCAAAAAATGTTTCTGTAAATTACAAAGACATAAAAATCAACGTTATTGATACTCCTGGTCACGCCGATTTTGGTGGAGAAGTTGAAAGAGTATTAAAAATGGCTGACGGTGTTCTACTTTTAGTTGATGCATTTGAAGGTGCAATGCCTCAAACAAGATTCGTGCTTAGCAAGGCAATAGAATTAGGTTTAAAACCAATAGTTGTTGTAAATAAGGTTGATAAGGAAAATTGTACTCCTGAAATTGTTCAGGAAGCAATATTTGATTTAATGTTTAATTTAGANGCNACTGAAGATCAATTGGATTTTGTTACAATTTTTGGATCCTCAAAAGAAGGATGGATGAGTTTAGATTGGAAAGAAAAAACCTCAGATATATTTCCTCTTTTAGATGCTGTTATAAACGAAATTCCTGAAGCCCCATATAATCAAGGAGCTGCTCAAATGCAGATTACTTCACTAGATTATTCCAAATTTGTTGGCAGAATAGCAATTGGAAGAATTTTTAGAGGTGATTTAGAAGAAGGAAAAGATTATATGCTTTGTAAATCTAATGGAGTAAGAAAAAAAGTAAGGATTAAAGAATTACATGTTTTTGAAGGCATGGGTAAGGTACAAGTAAAAATGGCTAAGTGTGGAGATATTTGTTCAATTGTCGGGATAGATGATTTTGAAATTGGTGATACTATTGCAGATCTTCATTCACCAGAAGAATTACCTAGAATAGCAATTGATGAACCAACTATGAGTATGTTATTTACGATTAATAACTCTCCTTTTTTTGGTAAAGAAGGCAAATATTGTACCTCAAGACATATTAGAGACAGACTATACGCAGAACTCGAGAAAAATTTAGCAATGAGAATTGAAGATGGGGAGAGTGAAGATAAGTTTAATGTTTTTGGCAGAGGAATACTTCATTTATCAGTACTTATTGAAACTATGAGAAGAGAAGGTTTTGAGCTTCAGGTAGGTAAGCCTCAAGTTATCTACAAAGAAATAAATGGTATTAANTGTGAGCCAATGGAGGTGCTTGTTATTGATGTCCCTGAGGAATTTTCTGGAAAAGTTATTGAATTAGTAAGTCAAAGAAAAGGGGATATGTTAGTAATGGAGCCTAAGGGAGATTTATTGCATTTAGAATTTGATATTCCATCNAGAGGTTTAATAGGACTAAGAAATAATATTTTAACNGCAACTTCTGGAAATGCAATTATGACTCATAGATTTAGAGAATATTCTGCTGTCAAAGGAGATATTCCTGAAAGAATGAAAGGNTCTTTAATTTCAATGGAAGCAGGAAGTGCAACTGCTTTTTCAATTAACAAGTTACAAGACAGAGGGAGATTCTTTATATCACCTGGAGCTGAGATTTATAAAGGTCAAGTTATTGGAGAAAACAATAGNGATAANGATCTAGACTTAAATGTTGTTAAAGGAAAGAAATTAACTAATATGCGAACTCAGAGTACAGATGCTGCTGTTCAAATTGCTCCTAAAATTGATTTCTCTTTAGAGGAGAGNATGGAGTATATTCAAGTTGATGAATATTTAGAAATAACTCCTATNTCTCTAAGAATGCGTAAAATTACTTACAGATAGTCATTCTTTTATCAAATAAAATATTTTAGTAAACTCAAGTTTAAAGATGAAGAAAAGTAAAGTGTTAGTTACAGGTGTTGCAGGCTACATTGGTCAGCATTGTGCATTAGAACTCTTGAAAAAAGGGTTTAATGTCATAGGATCTCTNAGAAATATTAGTAAGGCTCATGAAGTTGAAACAGCTATTAAACAGCATATAGAAATAAAAGATAATTTAGAGTTTTGTCAATTAGATTTATTAATTGACAACGGTTGGGAGGAAGCAATGAATGGTTGTGATTTTGTATTACACGTAGCTTCTCCATATGTTTCATATCAACCTAAANATGAAAATGAATTAATCAAACCTGCAGTTGAAGGAACTTCAAGAGTTTTAAAATTTGCAAAGAAATTTGGTGTTAAAAGAGTTGTTGTTACATCCTCAGTTGTTGCTATGTTGGGAGATGCAAATGCTTCAATAGATATTAATAGTAAAAGTTGGACAAATATTAATGCTAAAAATGTTTCAGCGTATGTTAAAAGTAAAACAATGGCTGAGAAATTAGCATGGGATTTTGTGACAAATCAACATACAAATCCACCTTTAGAACTAGTCGTAATTAACCCTGGACCTGTTTTTGGTCCAACACTTACTGGTAATTTAAATGGTGCTTCTATGTCAATGTACAAAGATTTAATCTCGGGTAAGATGCCCATGCTACCCCAATCATCAATAAATATGTCTGATGTAAGGGATGTGGCTGAAATTCATGTAAAAGCTTTAGAAAATAAGCAAGCAGTTGGTAAAAGATTTATTGTAACAACTGAAAAGCCGTATTCTTTTCAAGAAATGGCAAAGATTTTAAAACTAGAAGGATATAATAAAGTTAGTACAGCTGTTGCTCCAAATTTCTTTCTAAGATTTATGTCTAATTTTAGCAATGATATAAAGGGTATGCTCCCTTTTATTGGTTTTATATATAACGCTGATGTTAGTGAAACAATTAAAGTTTTTAATTGGAAGCCAATAGATTTAAAAAAGACAGTATTAGATACTGCAAAATCCATTGATTATGTCCAGCAATAGCCATGACTCATTTAATTCAGTTACACACAGAGCTGATTCAAGAAATAGTGCCGACTTTGGCTGGCTAAAGGTTAATCACACATTTAGTTTTGCTAATTATTATAATCCTCAGAGGATGAACTTTGGGGTTCTGAGAGTTTTAAATGATGATGTGATCGCCCCTGGAAAAGGATTTGATACTCATCCACATAAAAATATGGAGATTATTACAATTCCATTGGAAGGTAAATTAAGACATAAAGATGATATGGGGAATGAGGGAATTATTTCTGATAGTGATATTCAAGTAATGAGTGCAGGTAAGGGAGTTTACCATAGTGAGTTTAATGCCGATAGTAATAAGGAGGTTAAAGTTTTACAAATTTGGTTACATCCCAATAAGAATTATGTTGAGCCTAGATATCAACAGATATCTCTTAATGATATTTACACTAAAAATGAGTTTTTTCAAATTTTATCTCCTNATAAGAATGACCAAGGCGTATGGATACACCAAAACTCATGGTTTTATATCGGTGATTTTGATGCTATAAAAACTATNGATTATAATATCAAAGACTCAAATAATGGAGTGTATTTTTTTGTTATTGAAGGAAAAGCAAGTGTTAATGGGAGTGTTTTAGGNAGAAGAGATGCCATAGGAATTTGGAATACTGATTCGCTTAGTATTTCTGTATTTAAACACACAAAAATTTTATTAATGGAAGTGCCTATGGATTTATAAATTTTAATAAATAAAAAACGCTTAAACGCAACTCATTTGCGTTANAATNCTTAAGTTTGTTAAAATTTTNGTCCGTGCATTTAAAATCTCTTTTTAAAACTTTAATTTTTATTTTCTTATTTGTTTTTTGCTTTTCAAGTATTGCTCAGAATTCTGGTTTAGTTCTGGATTTAGAAAATAAGCCTATTGATAAGGTAAGTGTATTTATTGCAGATCAGAATATACTTTTAAAAACAAATGATTTGGGAGAATTCTTTTTTNAANGNAAATTACCCAATAATAGTTATCTAAATTTTTACAAGAATGGATATGTTTCTAAACTTGTAAAATATAAAGAGGGTAATGATTTTAAAGTTTTTCTTAAAAAACTTCATGTCAAGCTTGATGAGGTAGGTGTAGTAGAATCTTACAGTGAATTAGGTAATACTAAGCTAACTAATATTGAGAAAAAATCATTAGAAAATATTTTTTTAAGAGATAATTCATTGGTTGAAAGTATTACTCAATTAAGTGGGGTNGATATNNTTTCCTCTGGATTAGGAATTCAAAAGGTAGTTGTTAGAGGTTTGTCTGGTATGCGAGTTGTTACATTTTTAAATGGTATGCAAATAAATAATCAACAATGGGCTAACGATCATGGCATTGGCTTTACTGATTTAGGTTTAGGTGAAGTTGAGTTAATTAAGGGTGCTAGCGCTTTAAAATATGGGTCTGAAGCTATAGGAGGGTTATTGTATTTTAAAGACGCTCCTTTTGTTTCCAGTAAAAAAATAAAAGGATTTTTAGCAACAAAATTTAATAACAGTAGTTATTTTAGTAGTAGTCAGTTTGGTTTTAAATGGAACAAACAAAATTTTTATTTTAATTTATATGGACAGTATTCTATATCATCAGATTACAGGCTTCCAAATAATGATTATCTCTTTAACTCTCGTTTTAATCAAAATGCTGTTAAGTTTTCAATAGCACATAGATTTAAAGGATTGCAAAATATTTTTCGATATCAATATCATAATGAAAATCCTGGAATACCTGCACATGCTCATGTCGATCCATCAAATGTAAATATTGAAGATATTACTTCTTCTTCTTTAGATTTAAGTGATGGATATAGGCTTTTAACTCCTTATCAAAGTGTAAACAATCATTTATTTACATATAAGTTAAATTACCTAACTACAAATCTTAAGTTTAGTATACATGNTGGTCATTTTATAAATAATCTTCANGAATTTGAAAAGTGGACTAGGCCTGCATTNGATTTAACAATATCAAATACACAAATTACTCCAAATGTTAGATATAAAATAAATGATTTGACATTTAATTTAGGTTCTCAGNTTAGTTTATTNGATAATAAAAATAATCAAGAANTAAGGCTTATGCCTAATGCATCATCAGTTAATATTGGTCCTTATCTTATTATGGATTATGAAAAAGATAATTTTGGCCTTAATTCNGGNATTCGTTTTGATTATAAGAAATTAAAATCTGATGATAAATTTNTTGATATTAATTATGATCAATCATTTACAAATACAAGCTTTTCAACAGGAGTTTATTATAAATTCTTAGAAAATATTGTAAGACTATCGTATTCTGGGGCCTTTAGAGCTCCNCACTTTTCTGAATTATTTTCAGATGGTGTTCATCATGGAACTAATAGNTANGAATTAGGTAATGAAAATCTCAAAATTGAATATGCAAATCAGTTTGATTTTAAATATCAGTGGGCTAATGAGCATTTTGGTTTTGTTTTAAACCCATTTTTACAAAATATTTCAGACTTTATCTCTATAGTTCCTGCTGATACATTTATAAATTCTTACAGAGTCTATAATTACAAACAATACAATAATGTTGAAATCAAAGGTTTTGAAATGAATTTACATTATCATCCTCATCAATTACATAATTTACATATAGAACAATCTTACACCTTTTTGCAAACTAAAAATAAGGATGATCAATATGGGTTAGCTTTAGTTCCTGCTAATAGTATAAAAACAAAAATATTATTTGATTTAAATGATTATGAAAAATTAGTAAAATATAAGTTTGACTATATTTCTTTATATCATCTTTATAAATTTAGTCAAGAAGATTTTGCTGAGTATGAGGAGTTAACTGAATCTTATAATCTGATAAATTTTCAACTTGGCTTAAAGCTAAGCGATAAACTATTGTGTACAGTAGGTATAAATAATTTACTTAATAAAGAATATTCGCCACATACTTCAAGAATTAGAGGTGTTGCTGGAGGTGTTCCTAACCCCGGAAGGTCATTTAATATTAATTTAAAATATGAATTTTAACAAAATACTCTGATGAGCTTTGATGAAGCGAAACTCTTAGTTTTTGGAGTCAGTATTAATTTAATTTATCAAAAATGAAAAATTTTAGTTTATTATCTGTTTTAATGATTGCTGTATTTGGAGTTATGACTTCATGTTCATCATCAGATGATTGTCACGAGTGTCATATTGCATATATGAATGCTGCTGGTGCAGAAGTAGAAGTTGAGATTGGAGAGTTTTGTGGAGATGAATTAGCTGATGTAGAAACTCCAGGATACTCTCATACAATTGATGAAACAATTGTTGGAAATGATACAGTACCTGCAGGAACTTACACTGAGATTCATTGTGAAGAGCATGCTGATCACGATCATTAATAGCTAAGTTATTGTTAATGTAAAAAGAGTCTAGTTCTTCTAGACTCTTTTTTTATATAAGTTTATTTTTAAATAAATTATACAAATGGTTTTATTTTAACTAAATTGCCAAATAAAAATGAAAAAATTTATATATATCTTTTTTGCTGTTAGCATTTTGTCCGTTTCATGTACTAAAGAGGAGGGTTGTACGGATTCTTTTGCTACAAATTTTAATATTGATGCAGAGAATGATGATGGATCTTGTGAGTTTGGAGTTGCTGGAGGATCTTGGATTACTCAGTCAATTGCTACTAACGGTAGTATGAGTGTTACATTTGGCGGGTTTCCTGTTTTAGATAGTACGATTAATTACACAGAGACAAATCCTGATTCCTTAGATCCATATAAACTTACAATGACTGAAAATGGTATGTATACCCAAGAAGATGTTGCTAATAATCCAGTTGAGGGTGGTACCTGGTCAGTTTCTGGAAATCAACTCACACTAAATACTCCAGATACTATCTTAGTTTTAACGGTAAATTCTATTGATAGAGATAATATTTCGCTAAGTTTAAATCTTATTGAAAGTACTAGTGAAATGGGTATGGAAATTGATTATAATATAACTCAAACAGTTAACTCTATAAGAGAGTGGTAATCTTAATTTTATGATTGAATTTTTTTTAGGTGGGGGTGTAGTTGCAATGTCATTTTTAACATTGTTGCTTATATCGGTTGTAATAGCTTCTAACAAGCGTCAACATTTAGTTAGGCCTATAGGTATGTTAGCTTTTGTAGTAGGTCTGTTGTCAGCTATTTTAGGTATTTATTCTGCATTCACAGTTATTGAACAGTTTGGGGATGCATCCCCATCTATAATTGCAGGAGGAATTAAGGTGGCCTTGAGTACTCTTATTTATGGAACATTCATATTAATTGTATCCATAATTTTAGATATTGTAAATAAATACAAAGAATAAAAATCGAAAATTTTTCTAGCTAATTTTAATGCTATCGAAAAATTCTTTTCTTGCTAAGTTATTGTTGTCTCTGAAAACTCCTGAGGCCTTTGTAGTTACCATAGAAGCCCCTTGATGTTTTACTCCTCTACAGCTCACACAGTTATGCGTTGCTACAATTGTAACAATAACACCTTTATTATCCTCACAAACCTTATTTACTGCGTTATGTATTGCTGTTGTTAATTGTTCTTGAATAGCTCCTCTACGACCAAATAATTCAACTATTCTATTTAGTTTACTCAAACCAATAACTTGTCCACCTTCACCAGCTACATATCCAATATGAACTAATCCACCGATTACTTGATGGTGGTGAGAACACATCGATGTTAATGGTATATCTCTTTCTATAATAATACCGTCGTATCCGTCTGAAGGAAATGAAGTAATTTCAGACATAGCTGTATATCTTCCAGCCCATAAATCATTTACATATGCTTTTGCAACTCTCCTTGGAGTTTCCATAGAATTAGGGTCATTTCTCCAGTCACACTTTAAAGCATCTAAAAACATTCCGAATGCATGCTCTGCAGAGTTTATCATATCTAATTTTTCGTTCTCACTAAGAGGAAAGCCCTCAGCAACAGCATTAGCAAATCCTGTTTGAACAATTTCTAGTTCATCGTTAATAGTAACTCTAGTTCTATTTTTTTTATTTGAATTTTTACCTACGTCTTCTATTTCTGTAGCAATATTTGAATTATTATCTGAAAAGTAATTNTCCATATTATGNTAATTGTTTTGTTGTTAATTTATTNTTGTAAGAATTTTTTAAATTGTCTACAGCAGAATTAACTCTATTTGGCTCGTAAATTGCTGAATTATTTGTNCCACCCTCAAAACTTTCAACTTTTAATACTCTCACNCTTCCGTTTGTTTCTTTATTNATTTCNTTATNNATNTAATTATACACATATTCGGCAAATTTTTCGCAACCAACNTGATCTATTNNTCTAAGTTGTATTAATTTTTTATCTGCTANTAATTTGAAAGATTCTAATTCNGGGTCATTTTTTGCTACAACNGTTGTATGNTCAAACATATAATTCATGTGTTCTTTGATTCCATTTCTTTTAAANCANCCAAAATCACATACCCAATTTAGTTCNTCCAAATTACCTTCAAATGTTACCTTAAATTTTAGNGCATATCCGTGTACAAATTTACAATGAGAATGACTNGCTCTCCATTGACGAAATGCAGTNCTNTANCCTTCAAATANTTTTGTGCTTTTATAATTGTTCATACTAANTATTTTTTATTNAACAAANTTATNCAAATTTTCTTNAAATAAAATAAAATANACTTATTNTTAAAAAAAGGTATATATTTTTTGTTTTNANTAANATNTTNTTNNTTGAATAAATAAGTTTTNTATATCTANAAAATTNTAGTTTTTTTATAGTTTTTTAAAATAAGTATTATTTTTTGTGTATAGTTTTTTTGTAAAAATGTTATGCTTTTTATTTTTTTTTATTTAATTTTGACATATTATTATCAATTAAAATTATAACTTATGACTACACGAAGAATTGCTAAAAGTAAAAGAGAAAAAATTTTAAATGAAATTAAAAATAGTACTCCCTCAATTGTATTCAAGGCAAGAAATTTAATTGTTACTCTCAGAAATAAGAATCAATTAAAAACTTGGTTAAATCTTTACCCAGAAGGAACATATACTATTAACTCTTAACTCTTAATTTAAACTATATTTACCAAAAAAAACCCAAATCCATGAAAATTTTTTATTTTGTATTAGCCTTATTGTTTTCTTTTAGTGCTAGTACTCTTGCACAAACATCTCACACAATAAACTCTGCTAGCTATTCTTATACACCGGCAAGTTTAAGTATTAATGTTGGTGATACCGTAACCTGGTTAAATTCTGGTGGTAATCACAATGTTAATTTTATAGCATCTGCTATATCAGGAATTAATTATAATAATCCAGAAAGTTTTATTTCTACACCAACAACTGGTCCTGTATTATACACTCATGTATTTACAATTCCTGGCAACTATGTTTATGATTGTTCAGTAGGAGCACACGCTCAAAATGGTATGGTAGGTTCATTAACAGTAAACAGTCCACCACCAACAGATTGTAATGGAATTGTAGGTGGAACTTCATTGTTAGACAGTTGTGGCGTATGTCAACAAGCATACATTTATAACTTTAGCACCAATATTCCAACATTTTTGAATGATACTGCAGGAGTAACTGTAGGTCCAGGAGAAGCACTTGTCATGCCAAATGATCCAACAAATCCATTGTGGAATGCCAGTTGTTTAGGATGTACAGACCCAGCAGCTACAAATTATGATCCAACAGCTACAATTGATAATGGAACATGTGTTTATTCAAACTCAGTTTATGATATTGTTTCCAATTCAGTAGATCACACAACATTGAAAGCAGCAGTTGATGCTTGTTCATTAGATAGTACTTTATCAGGTGCGGGTCCATTTACATTATTTGCACCAACGGACGCTGCATTTAACGCATTACCACAGGGTACTGTAGCAGCACTATTAAATGATTTACCATTACTAACAAACATCTTACTGCATCATGTAGTAGGAGATAGTGTAGTTTCAGCTATGTTGTCAAACAATCAAATTGTAACAACCTTACTTGGAACTGATGTAACAGTTACAATAAATACAACGGGAGTTTATATTGACAATGCAATGGTAACAGTAGCAGATATATTAGCTGACAATGGAGTTGTACACATAATAGATGCGGTATTATTACCTGTATTTGGCTGTATGGACCCTACAGCATTAAATTATGATTCAACTGCTAACATAGACGATGGGAATTGT
>NZHS01000005.1 GCA_002689735.1 Flavobacteriales bacterium
TGAAGCACCTAAACTACCTTGCTGATAAATAATTGGTAAAATTCTATTATTATACATGTCTACTAATCGCTCAACAGTTACAAGTTGAACGCCAGAACGACCGTATGATAAAGACTGAATTTTCAACAATAAAATCAATCTTACTATCTCCAATGGAACTTCATCACCAACTCCACATGCATGAGACAAAACTAAATTTTTTTGTAACTCACCTAAATTAGCCTTATCTACTTTTTTATCATATAATGAGCCAAAGCCAGTATTAATTCCATAGATAGGGTCATTAGACTCATGAATCTTTTTGTCTAAATATTTTCTACACTCTCTAATTTGTTTTTTTACTTTTGAAGAAAGAGATAATTTTAAATCATTCTTAATAATTTCTCTAATAGAATCTATAGATAAAATTTCTGATCCAATTTTATAAATTTTCATCTATAAAATAATTTTAATTAGTTCTGAAATACTCATTTCTTTCTGATCTCCAGTACTCATATTCTTAACTGACAGTTGTCCCGATTTCATTTCATCCTCACCAATCATAACAACAAATTGGACGCCCTTGTTATTGGCATAATTCATTTGTTTTTTTATCTTATCGTTATTTGGATATAGTTCGGAGCTAATATTATTATTTCTTAACTCTTCTAGATACTTAAAACAATATTTTGCTTCTAATTCTCCAAAATTTAGAAATAGAACTTTAGATGAAATATCAATATCCTTTGGAAATAAGCCCAACTCTTCCATTACTAAATAGATTCTATCAATTCCAAAAGAAATACCAACTCCAGAGACATCTTTTAAACCAAATATACTTGTCAAATCATCATACCTTCCTCCGCCTGCTACACTTCCAATATTAACATCTGATGATTTAACTTCAAAAATTGACCCAGTGTAATAGTCTAAGCCACGAGCTAAAGAAATATTAAATTTTAACTCAGAACTTTTAAGCTCTAAACTATCGATTGATTTTAGAATAAAATCTAATTCCTGAATGCCCTTTTTACCCAATTCATTTTGATTTACAAGAACAGAAATATCATTAATATTTTTAATATTTAAAAACTTATCTAGTAAATTGATTTTTTTAATATCTATACCTAGTTTGATTAATTCTTTTTTAACATTTTCAACTCCAATTTTATCAATTTTATCTAAAATAATTACAAATTGATCAAAATATTCAGAAGCCGACATTAATTCAATCATTGCAGCAAGAATTTTCCTATTATTAATTAAAATCTGAATATTAGGAATATTTAAAGAAGTAAAAATATCATCACATAATTGAATAAGCTCTATCTCATTTAATAGTGATTTAGACCCAATAACATCAGCATCACATTGATAGAACTCTCTAAACCTTCCTTTTTGAGGTCTATCTGCTCTCCAAACGTTCTGCATTTGATATCGCTTAAAAGGAAATGTAATTTGATTTTGATTATTTACAACAAATCTAGCAAACGGAACTGTTAAATCGTATCTTAATGCCTTATTACTAATATCTTTAGATAAGGATTTAGATGTAGTTGTACTATCAATTTTTGATTTAGAAAGGAAATCTCCTGAATTCAAAACTTTAAAAATTAATCTATCTCCTTCCTGACCATATTTACCACTTAAAGTTTCAATATTTTCCATTGCAGGTGTTTCAATTGGAGCATAGCCATAGCGTTCAAAACAAGATCTAACTTTTTTGAAAATATAATTTCTTCTAAACATAACTTTAGATGTGAAATCACGTGTTCCTTTTGGCACTTGAATATTTCCTTTCATAACTCTGCAAATATCGAAAAATATAATAGATTAATTTAATTACTTTTGATATGATGATTTTAAACAAATATTAGTACTCATTTTATGAAAAAATATTTGTCGTTAATTAAATTTAGCCATACAATTTNTGCACTTCCTTTTGCTGTTATTGGATTCTTCCTTGCNTATCNNGAAAGTAATATTTCGTATTTAACTTTTATATATGTAATTCTNTGTATGGTATTTGCAAGATCAGCAGCNATGGCATTTAATAGATATATTGATAGAGATATTGATACNATTAATCCAAGGACATCTNANATNAGAGAAATCCCTTCAAAAAAAATNAATCCCTCNTCTGCATTAAANTTTGTGATTTTAAATTCAATTCTTTTTGTCATTACTACATTTTTTATCAATCAATTATGNTTTCTATTATCTNCNATTGCATTAATTATTATTCTTGNNTATAGCTATACTAAAAGATTTACTTTTTTATGTCACTTTGTTNTTGGAATTGGACTATCACTTNCTCCTATAGGCGCCTATTTAGCAGTCACTGAATCATTTGATATTCTACCAATATATTTCTCAATTATTGTACTNTTTTGGGTTGCTNGATTTGATATTATTTATTCTTTACAAGATGAAAAGTTTGATGCTGAAAATAATCTCAATTCAATACCTGTATACTTANGAAAGAAAAACGCATTATTANTTTCTAGGTTTTTACATTTCATTCCCTTCTTAATTTTAATTTTTATAGGAATTAAATATAATTTCGGNATNTATTATTTAATTGGNGCTACAATATTTAGCTCTCTTTTAGTATACCAACATACTTTAGTTACAGCTGATGACTTAAGAAANGTAAACATCGCATTNTTTACTACAAATGGAATTGCTTCATTAGTATTTGGTTTATTTGTAGTTNTGGATATTTTAATTTAATTAAATATCTTNCCNGGGTTTAAAATATTTTTTGGATCAAATAAATTTTTAATTCCCTTTTGAAGTTCAATTTCTTTCTTTGAAAAAACTATGTCAATATAATCTTTNTGNACAAAACCAATACCATGCTCTCCACTAATTGTACCACCTAAATCTTTTGTTAAGGTAAAGATTTCTCNAATTGCATCTTTTAATTCTAAATCCCATTTTTGATNAGACATATCGCCTTTTATGATATTAATATGTAAATTACCATCACCTGCATGACCATANCACACTGATTTAAAACCATATTCTTGACCAATTTTTTTAACACCAGNAAGTAACTTTGCAAGTTCTGCNCTAGGNACAACTGTATCTTCNTCTTTATAAATAGAATTTGATTTTACTGCCTCACCAACCATTCTTCGTAAACGCCATAATCTATCTTTCTGTTCTTTACTTTCAGCTAATAATATCTCACCACATTCAAAATCATATAAAACATTAGAGATTTTTTCACAATCAGTAAATAAATCATCTAAATCATTTCCGTCAACCTCAATTAGTAAATGTGCTTGAATATCNTCNTTTATATCCATCTTNATATCTGAATATTTTAATGTCCAATCAATTGCATCACGTTCNATAAATTCAAGAGCAGAAGGTGTTATTCCTTTCATAAAAATTGCAGATACTGCTTCACAAGCCTTTTCAGCAGATTTAAATGGNACCAACATAGTAATATCCTTTGTTGGTAANGGAATTAATTTAAAAACAATTTTTGTTATGATTCCTAATGTNCCTTCACTACCAATCATCAATGATGTAAGATCATATCCAGTAGAATTCTTTAAAACATTTGCCCCAGTCCAAATCATCTCACCAGTTGCAAGAACAACTTCTAAATTTAAAACATAATCTTTAGTAACACCATATTTTAAAGCCTTAGGACCACCAGAATTTTCTGCTAAATTGCCCCCAAGAAAAGAACTTCCTTTACTNGCTGGATCTGGAGGATAAAANAAGTTTTTTTGTTCGACAAAATCTCTAAAAACTTGATTAATTACTCCTGGCTCTACAGTAGCTTGTAAATTTTTTTCATCTATCTGAATNATCTTATTAAAATTTTCTANAGAAAGAGCNACNCCNCCAAATATTGGNAGAGAGCCACCACTTAATCCGGTTCTTGCTCCACANGGAGTTACNGGTATATTTCTTTTATTACAGTAAATCATAATTATAGATACTTGAGCAGTATTATATGGCTTNAGAACAATCTGAGGCANGAATTTTAAATCTTCAGTTTCATCNTGTGAGTAATCATTCAAAATATTTTNATCTAGAAAAACATAATNATNTCCAATNTCATTTNTGAAAAATGAGATNTCATCNTNAGTTAATTTTGAATAATTCATNGAGATTAAATTTAANACAAAATTAAGTAAATTAGCACACTACTTTNAAAAAATNAATTAATGAAAAAGATCTTTTTTTNCTTATNATTCATNATCATTTCATTNGTTGCCTTAAGTCAANATAAAGANATAACNTTAGAAGGTATNTATAAAGATTATAATTTCTATCCTAAAAGTTATNAGGGNCTAAAATCTATGAACAACGGTGAGTTTTATACTCAAATGAAACGAACTGAAGATGGCCAAGAAATNATTAAGTATAATTTTAAAAATGGTGATAGAANNACAAGATTNTTTAAAAGTTCAGATTTTAAAATTGGAAGAATTAATAGCTATACTTTAAGTNATGATGACAAATTAATGATTCTTGCAACTGAAACAGAATCAATCTATAGATATTCAAAAAGAGCAATATATTATGTTTTTAATATTCATAACAATAAACTAAAAAAAATATCAGAAGAAAAAATTAGATATCCAACTTTTTGTCCAAATAGCGAAAAAATTGCTTTTGTTTTTAATAATAATCTCTACATCAAAAACATATTAAACGGAAAAGAAACACAAATAACATTTGATGGCAAAAAGAACCATATTATAAATGGAGCATCAGATTGGGTTTACGAAGAAGAATTTCGTTTGGTGAAAGGTTTTGAATGGTCTTCAAATGGAGAGATTATTGCCTACTATAAATTTGACGAATCTCATGTTAAAGAGTTTTCAATGGATAAATTTAATGGAAATCTTTACCCTACACAAGAAGTTTTTAAATACCCAAAAGCAGGAGAAGCTAATTCTACTGTTAATGTATATTTATACAATTTGAACAAAAAGGAAAAAAGTTTAATTTATACCGAAGAAGACTATGAGTATGTTCCAAGAATTAAATGGTCACGAGATCCAAATATATTAACAATGATAGGTCTTAACAGACATCAAAACAAATTAGATTTTATTTTAGTTAATGCACAAGATGCTTCAAATAATATATTGTTCTCAGAAGAAGATAAATACTATATAGATATTAATGATAATCTCACTTTCTTACCAAATAATTTTTTTATTTGGACTTCAGAGAAAAAGGGATATAATCACATTTTTTTAAAAGGTTTAGATGGAAGTGAGGAACAATTGACTAAAGGTTCATGGGAAGTAACATCTTTTGATGGTTTAGATAGTGATAAAATGCAAATTTTTTATAGATCTACTGAGGATGGCTCAACAAATAGGTCTCTTTATATGCTTGATTTAGAAACTGGNAAAAAAGAAAAGCTTAGCACTCAAATTGGGACAAATTCNGTAAAATTTAGTAAAGGATTAAAGTATTATATTAATACTTATTCGAACGCAAATACACCNCCAATTTACTCCTTACATAANTCTGATGGTTCATTAGTAAAAATCATTGAAGACAACACAGAGTTCACAAATAAAATTAAAGAATATAATCTTAGTNAAAAAGAGATTTTTACNATTTATACAGAAAAAGCTGATTTAAATGCTTGGNTAATAAAACCACCNAATTTTGATAAAAATNTAAAATACCCATTATTAATGTTTTTATATGGTGGNCCNGGATCTCAAAAGGTATTAAATAGATACGANGGAAGTAATTTTTACTGGTTTCAAATGTTAGCCCAAANAGGATACGTGGTTGCTTGTGTAGATAATAGAGGAACNGGNGGNAANGGTTCAGANTTTAAAAAAATGACATATAAAGAATTNGGTAAATATGAGACNATTGATCAAATTGANGCAGCAAAATATTTTGCTGATTTAGAATATATAGANAAGGATAGAATTGGTATTAAAGGTTGGAGTTATGGNGGNTATATGTCNTCATTAGCAATAACAAAAGGAGCTGATGTTTTTAAATTAGCTGTAGCTGTTGCNCCAGTAACAAACTGGCGCTATTATGACAATATTTATACGGAAAGATATATGCAAACTCCTCAGGAAAATGAGAAAGGATATGATGAAAACTCNCCNATTAATCACGTTGATAAACTTAAAGGAAAATATCTTTTNATTCATGGTACTGCNGATGANAATGTACATGTNCAAAACACATATGAGATGACATCAGCNCTTGTGCGAGCAAATAAACAATTTGACTTATTTGTATACCCTGATAAAAATCATGGAATTTATTCAAGGTTCCATCTNTACACAAAAATAACTAGCTTTATTGAAGATAATTTATAATTCTTTTTTTCTTAAATTCGGCGACTAAAACAAAAATATTATGATTCAACTAATTGGTTACGTAATTTTCACTGCATTAATTTTATTTATTGCAAAAACATATCTNGATAAAAAGGGACATCCAAAAGCTTTATTTTATTTGTTTTTTGCTGAAATGTGGGAACGTTTTTCTTTTTACGGGATGCGAGCACTATTGACATTATATCTTATTAAAGACTTTTATCAAGACTTACAAAATAATGAAGAAATNGCATATGGTATATATGCTGCCTATGGTGCTTTAGTATACTTAACTCCTCTACTTGGGGGCTATTTAGCTGATAAGTATATNGGATATAGAAAATCTATTCTNTTTGGTGGGATCCTTATGGCTTTAGGCCATTTCTTCATGGCTTTTCCAACAGAATTTATGTTTTATGGAGCACTAGGCTTACTGATNATGGGTAATGGTTTCTTTAAACCAAATATTTCAACTTTAGTTGGATCTTTATATGAAGAAGGGGATATTAAAAGAGATGGAGGTTTTACAATTTTTTATATGGGAATAAATCTTGGAGCCATGATTGCTCCTCTTTTTTGTGGTTATCTAGGNGAAGTNTACGGCTGGCATTATGGTTTTGGAGCTGCAGGCTTGGGAATGTTAGCNGGTCTTATTGTATTTTGGAAAGGAATAAGCGATAATGTTCTTGGTGATAAGGGACTACAACCTGTAGAATACATTAATAAAAANATTTCAGGAATATCNATNACTAATATAATTTATGCAATTGGTTTTCTTCTTGTTCCTGTTTTTGCTTTTCTAATTATCCTTGACAAAGATTCTCAGATTTTAGGTAATGTTTTATCTATTGTTGGTTTAGCTGTGTTAGCTTATGTAGCCTATATTATTTTTGANTATAAAGTTGTTAAAAAAGATCATCAAAGTGGTGACAGACTAATTGCTTTAATGATTTTATCCGTTTTTTGCACCATCTTCTGGGCTTGCTTTGAACAAGCAGGAAGTTCNATAACNGTATGGGTTGATAAGTGTGTTAACTTNGTAGGGATGAATGCCTCTCAAACAAATGCCATTAATCCTGCATATATAGTTTTGTTGGCAATACCATTTAGTTGGTTATGGACAAAACTTGGTGANATGAAAAGAAATCCAAATACTCCTATGAAATTTGCTTTAGGGATTTTTCAGTTAGGCTTAGGATTCTTAATTTTTGCAGCTACAGCCCATTTCATTGGTGAAAATGGAAAAGTTCCTTTCCTTTTTGTTTTCCTTGGATATTTCTTAATAACAACTGGTGAGTTATTCCTCTCTCCTATTGGTTTATCTAAAGTAACAGAACTATCTCCAAAAAGAATAGCAGCTTTTATGATGGGCGTTTGGTTCTTATCATCAACATTTGCTCATTATATCTCTGGAGAAATAGCTAAATTGACAACAAGTGGAAATACTGGCGAAAGTAATTGGCTTTCTGAACTAACAAATTGGTTTATGGGTTATCCAGACACTTCAAATGAAGCTGTAGCTACATTACTTCAATATAATAGTATCTACGGACAAATTGGATTTGTCACAATATTTATAGCTATCTTCGTTGTTATTATATCACCATATATTAAAAAACTAATGCATGGTTTACATTAAAAATTTAAAATTTAAAAAAATGAAAAAAATATTATCAATACTACTAGTTTTATTCTCTTTAAATCTTATTGGTCAAGAGAGTGAATTAAAGTGGCATACTGATGTTACTAAAGCTATTAATATTTCGATGGAAACTGAAAAACCATTGTTTTTCTTTTTTAC
>NZHS01000006.1 GCA_002689735.1 Flavobacteriales bacterium
ACTGGAAATACTTATTATCATAGAACAGTATTTAATAGTCCAAGTGGTCCAAGTACTGAATTTACTGCAGCTCATAATATATACATGGATGAAAATGGAGTAGCTTATATTTTTGGTGCTTCTTCCAACTCTGGAGGTTCTCCATCAGATGGAGTAATATTTCTTGATGTTGTCACAGATCCAATTAATCCAATTTATTTAGGAGAATGGAGTGACTTTTATGTTCATGATGGAATGGCAAGAGGAGATACTATGTACGTAGGATGCATCTATGAAGGTGATCTTTACGTAGTTGATGTTTCAGATAAAACAAATCCTCAAAATTTAGGAAATGTTGGAACTCCTAGTGCCTTTACTCACAATGCTTGGGTTTCAGATAATGGTGACTATGTTTTTACAACTGATGAAGTTTCTGATGCTTACCTTGGATCTTACGATATTTCTGATTTAAATAATATTCAAGAAGTTGACAGAATACAATCTAACTCAGGCTCTAATTCTATACCTCATAATACTCATGTAGATGGAAATTTTATAATTACTTCATATTATAGAGACGGTACAGTAATTCATGATATTACTAATCCAAATAATCTTATAGAGGTTGCTCATTATGATTCATCTCCACTTTCAGGAGATGGCTTTGATGGGTGTTGGGGAACATATCCATTTTTACCATCTGGAAATATTATTTCCTCAGATATAAATAGCGGAAATAATAATAATGGTAGATTATTAGTATACAGTAGAGATTTTTTACAAGCTTGTTATTTAGAGGGTAATGTTACAGATATTTTAAATTCATTACCGATAACAAATGCTACAATAGAAATAGTAAATCCAAACTTAAATATTCAAACTACAACTGATTTAGCTGGAAATTATATGAGTGGAATAGCAAACTCTTCATCATATGATATTGTTTTTTCAGCTCCCGGTTATTTATCTGATACAATTAATGCATCTTTTACAAATGGAAATACAACAATTGTTGATGCTCAATTACAAGCACTTGCTTCAATTAATATTAGTGGTATGGTTGTTGATGTAAATGGCAATGGCATACCAAATTCTGATGTTTTGATTTATAATTCTACATTTGATTTTACTGCTACAACAGATTTAAATGGTTATTTCAATATTAATAATATTTACGAAGGAAATTATGATGTAATTGCTGGATCATGGGGTTATATTACATCTTGTACTAATGAATATATATCTTCAACCTCTGTTAATCAAATAACTTTACAATCGGGTTATTATGATGATTTCACATTTGATTTTGGCTGGACAGTTAGTGGTGGAGTTACTTCTCCTAATGATGGAATATGGCAAAGAGGTAATCCAGAAGGAACAGATTATTACGGTACAAATTATAATCCTGAAGATGATGTAAATAATGATTGTTTTAGTCATGCTTATGTTACAGGTATTAGTGCCGGAAATTATATTGGTCAAAACGATGTTGACGATTACAATACTATTTTAACTTCTCCATTATTTGATCTATCACAACCATTATCAAATGATGAAAAATATTTTTTAAATTATAGCATATGGTTTAGTAACGGAGAAGGCAGTACTTCTCCAAACGATTCAATAACAGTAAAAATATCAAACGGTGTTTTTACAAATACTCTAGATATTATCACTGGAAATTCTCCTAATCAAGGCCAATGGAATTCTAAATCATTTGATTTAAGTCAATATATTTCTCTTAATAATACTATGCAAATTACTATTGAAACTGCTGATTGGGATTTTTTAGGTTCTCATCTAGTTGAAGGAGGTTTTGATAAATTTGAAATAACTTCTCAAGCTCCATCATTAATTTCTAATACTCTAAATTCAGATAAGGAACTCATTAAAGTTGTAGATTTACTCGGAAGAAAATCAAATTTTAAAGTTAATTCTTTAATCTTTTATATTTATGATGATGGATCAGTTGACAAAAGAATATTTGTTAAATAATCAATGCTTTCTACAAAAAGTTTTATTATAAAAGGATCTCTTGAAAAAGAAATTTTACTAGATGTAACTTTTAACAATAACAGTTTAAAAAAGCATGTTGTTATTTTCTCTCACGGATTCAAAGGATTTAAAGATTGGGGCCCTTTTAATATAATGGCAAAATCTTTTGCTAATGAAAACTTTTTCTTTCTAAAGTTTAATTTTTCTCATAATGGAACTTCTATAGATGATCCTTGTAATTTTAATGATCTTGAATCTTTTGGAAATAATAATTTTTCAATCGAACTTGATGATTTAAATTTAATTATTAATTGGATAATTCATAATGATTCCTTTACTAATGAAATTGATATTAATAAGATTAATTTATTAGGCCATAGTAGAGGAGGAGCTATTAGCATTTTAAAGGCTGCTGAAGATAGTAGAATTAAAAAGGTTATTTCTTGGGCATCTCCATCAGATTTTACTAATAGAATGGATGATTCAAAAATATCTCTTTGGAAAGAAAAGGGTGTTGCTTATGTATTTAATTCTAGAACAAATCAAAATATGCCAATGTACTATCAATTTTATGAGGATTGCATCAAAAACAGTAAAAGAATTGATATCAAAAATGCTTGTTTAAATCTCAAAGTTTCTCATTTAGTAGTGCATGGAACTGATGATCCAACAGTATCAATTAGTGATGCTTATGATTTTAAAAAATGGAATTCAAATACAGAAATATTTGAAATAAAAAATGCTAATCATGTTTTTGGCATAATGCACCCTTATACTTTAGATAAATATCCAAAAGATTTTCAGCTAACATTAGATAAAACTTTTGAATTTCTAAAAGCTTAATCTTGCTGAAGCTTGCTCAGAATAATCGTCAGAATTAATTTTTCCATATTTATACTTTATTGCCCCCGCCATTGCTATCATAGCTGCGTTGTCTGTACAATATTCAAATTTTGGAATATGAACGTTTAAATTTAATTTTTTAGACAGTAAAACCAATTCACTTCTTAAATAGGAGTTTGCAGAAACACCACCTGCAATTGCAACACTTTTAACTTTAGTCTTAATAATTGCTTTTTCGACTTTGTCAAGAAGGATTCTAATGATTGAATGCTGAATTGAAGCGCATAAGTCATTTAGATTTTCATCAATAAATTTTGAATTAGTCATCAAAGATGAATTGATTTTGTTCATTATCGAAGTTTTAAGACCACTAAAACTAAAGTCTAACTCCTTTATTTTAGGTTTTCCAAAAGTAAAAGCATTAATATTTCCAGATTTAGAAAATTTATCTATTAATGGACCTCCAGGGTAGTCTAATCCAAGAACTTTTGCAGATTTATCAAATGCTTCTCCAGCTGCATCATCTAAAGTGGTTCCAATAATCTTCATTTCTGTAAAGCTATTTACTAAAACAATTTGAGTGTGACCACCAGAAACTGTTAAACAAATAAATGGAAAATCTGGAGACGAATTTTTTTCATCTTCAATAAAATGGGCTAATATATGAGCCTTCATGTGATTTACAGAAACGAGTGGCCTTCTTAAGCTATAAGAAAAAGATTTTGCAAAAGAACTTCCAACTAAAAGAGAACCTAATAAACCAGGACCTTTAGTATAGGCAATAAAATCAATATCAGACCTATTAATTTTTGCAGATTTTATTGCTGTGTCAACAACTGGTATAATATTTTGTTGATGTGCTCTAGAAGCTAATTCTGGAACTACTCCACCATACTGTTTATGGATATCTTGCGAAGAGATGATATTTGAAAGTACATTAGAGCCTTTTAAAATAGCAGCAGAAGTATCATCACATGATGATTCTATCCCTAAAACTATTAATTTTTTATCCATTAAGATTTTTTAATGAATGACCCATCTTATCTCTTTTAGTTTCAAGATAAAATTTGTTATGCTGATTAGAATTAATTTCAATGGGAACACTTTCTATTATTTCTATTCCATAGCCTAATAACCCAACTCTTTTTTGTGGGTTGTTTGATAACAATCGAATTTTACTAACATCCATTGCTCTTAATATTTGTGCTCCAACACCATAATCTCTATGGTCTGCATTAAAACCAAGTTCTAAATTAGCTTCAACAGTATCTTTTCCTTCTTCTTGTAACTTATATGCTTTTAGTTTATTAACTAAACCAATTCCTCTACCTTCTTGATTCATATAAACTAAGATTCCTTTTTCTTCTGATTCAATTTTTTCTAATGCAGCTTTTAATTGAGGCCCACAATCACATCTACATGAGCCAAATATATCGCCAGTGACACATGATGAATGAACTCTAACTAATATATTTTCATCCTTTGTCCAAGTTCCTTTGTAGATAGCAAGATGAAGTTGATTATTTGTTATTTGTTTAAATGCTTTTAATTTAAAATCACCAAAATCAGTAGGTAATTTTACATCTACTTCTTCGGTAATTAAGCTTTCGTTTTTCAATCTATACTTAATCAAATCTTTTATGGTAATAAACTTTAAGCCAAATTTTATTGCAATTTCATGTAATTCTTTTGTTCTAGCCATTGAACCATCTTCATTAAGAATTTCAACAATAACTCCTGCTGGAGATAAACCTGCTAATCGAGCTAAATCAACTGCAGCTTCAGTATGGCCTGCTCTTCTTAATACACCACCTTCTCTAGCTTTAAGAGGAAAAATGTGACCAGGCTTGCCAAGTTCCTCCTTATTAATATTTGGATCAACTAAAGCTTTAATAGTTTTTGATCTGTCAGAGGCAGAAATACCTGTTGTACATCCATGTCCAATTAAATCTACTGAAATAGTAAATGGAGTCTCAAATGCTGCAGTATTTCTTCCAATCATTAAATCTAAACCTAATTCTTCGCATCTACTTTCTAATAATGGGGCACAAATCAATCCTCTTCCATGAGTAGCCATAAAATTTATCATCTCTGGAGTTACTTTATCTGCAGCTGCAATAAAATCACCCTCATTTTCTCTATTTTCGTCATCTATAACAATAACTACTTTACCATCCTTAATATCTGCTATAGCCTCATCAATTGTGTTAAATTTCATATTTAAAAATTATAGTGCAAACTTATATATTTAAGTTGGATATAAAATTCTTTTAGCTAGCTAAATCTTTGAATTTTGGGATTCTAGAATTTCTTAATGCAAGTGAAATTAAAATTAAAGAAATTGGTATAAAAACAAAATTAGATATCCACATACCTTCCAGTGGGGATGCTGATAGGTCCTTTGCTGTTTTTTCACCAGTTATACTTATTACATAGTATATTACAAATAATAAAATCGATATTAATAGTGGAACACTGAAACCTCCCTTTCTAATTATTGATCCTAAAGGTGCACCTATCAAAAACATGATTACACATGCAAACGCTAGAGAAATTTTTCTGTGCCATTCAATTTTATGTTTTGCAATTATAGTTTTTTTATAATTTAGATCATCAGAGTTAGATTTACTAACAGATTTTAAAATGCGTAATTTATTTATTGCCGTTTCATTAATTCGTTTATTATTTAATTTATCTAATGAAATAGCAGAATCAACTTTGTTAGTCTTATCGTATTTATAATTTTCAGTTACTCTAACTTTTATTAAGTTTTCTTTATCAATTAGTTTATTATTTAAGGAATCAATGGAATAAGATAGTTGTGTGTTATTTAACATTGCATAATGTCCTTTATATAACATCTCACTATTTTTCATATTGAAGCTAGAAAGATCAAATCTTATTAAGTCCTTTTGGAAAGATATTTTTCTATTTATAGATTTNTTTTTTTTGTTGTTATTCTCAATCTCTATATATGAATTNCCATCATAAAGATAAAGTTCCATATATTTTTCATCATCTGTNATTTTCATTTTNCCAGATTTAGCAGAAATAACCTTTTTATTTCCTAGATTTTCTTTGTGATCATATATTAGAATATTATTTAAAATACCATCATCTTTAGAGCCAATTTTAATACTAAACCCATCAATATCATTATAGAATATTCCTTCTTTAATATTGATAGCAGGCTTTTTCTTCTTAATATCNTATAATAAACTACCNCCTTTAAAATTAGCAATAGGCATNACATAATTTGAAAATAAAAANGAAGATATACTTATTAAAACTATCAGTATGAAAATAGGTTTCATTATTGAGATTAATGAAATTCCTGATGATTGTAANGCTGCAAGCTCATAATTTTCACCAAGCTTACCTAGGACCATTACACTAGAAATTAAAACAGCAATCGGTAGTGCTANGGGAACAAATCTTGCAATTGAATATATCATTAACTCACTAACTTGNCCAATATCTAAACCTTTACCAATTAAATCATCGATATATTTCCATAGAAATTGCATTAGTANAATAAATAAAACNATTANCAAGGAGATAATGAATGGAGCTAGAAAAGATTTAATTAAATATAAATTTATCTTTTTCAACTAAGTTTATGAGCCAATAGCTCTTTTAAGATTTAGTATTTGTTGTTCCCACAACATTGTTTGTTCTTCTTTGTCTTCTTCGTCTTCAGCAAAATCAGTGATNATAAGAGAAACATCAGAAGTCATTTCATCGACTTGAATTTTAAATTCAAAAAAAGATTCTTTTTCTTCATCATCTAGCCATTTATATANAATAAACTTATTTGATTTTTTCTTTAAAATTTTTGCAGACTGCTCACTATCATCCCAAAAAAATGTGAAAACATTATTTTTTAAGTTTACATCATCAGCAAACCATTCAGCAAGACCACTAGCAGTAGATAATCTTTTGTATAAAACATTAACAGATGAATTTATTGGTATCTCTATNGAGTATTTAATTAAATCTGACATATCTTTTATAAGTTTGTAAAATCAATATACAAAGATAAGATTAATATGTCATTAGANCAATCTTTAATTAAACAAGGTAGTTTTTTATTTAAATATCGTGGTCAATTTCCTATAATCTTATTTTTATTATCGATTCCTTTTATATATTTCACTTCTTTATCTCAGTTAGACGAAAGTTTAATTTTAATTTTTAATTATTTAGCATGTTTTCTAACTCTCTTAGGATTTTTAATTCGATTTTATACAATTGGCACAACTCCAAAGAATACTAGTGGAAGAAATACAAAAAATCAAATTGCTGATACTTTAAATACTTTAGGAATATATTCTGTGGTAAGACATCCTCTTTATTTAGGTAATTATTTAATATGGTTAGGAATTGCCACATATTCTTATAATATTGAATTTGCTATTTTGATGTCTTTACTTTTCTGGCTATACTATGAAAGAATAATGTTGACTGAAGAAGACTTTCTAAAATCTAAATTTAAGCAAGTCTTCCTAAAATGGTCTGATAGTGTACCTGCTTTTTTTCCAAGAAAATTTACTATTAGTAATGGTCATGTTAAATTCTCAATTATTTCTGTATTAAGAAGAGAGTATTCAAGTGTTCTTTCTTGTGTTGTTGGGTTTCTTTTTATTGATTTTTTTAGAAACTTCTTTACTCTTAATATTTTATTTATTTCTCCTTTATTATTAAAGATTTCAATATTTATTACTATNGTNAGCTTAATTTTAAGAACACTCAAACATTATACNTCTATATTAATTGAAGACGGACGTTCATAAAGTTTAAATTCNTTTCTATAAAATAAGTTAAAGTATTATATTTGGCGCCTAATTTGGCGTGGTAGCTCAGTTGGTCAGAGCGCAGGATTCATAACCCTGAGGTCGGGAGTTCAAGTCTCCCTCACGCTACTAANAAAAGACCTNTAANTTAGAGGTCTTTTTTNTATTTCTATTTATTATTTATAATAAATTTGTAATATCTAAAANAAGAAGATGATAGATTTAACTNTAACTCCAGTACATAAAGCTCTAAATGCAAAAATGGTTGATTATGCCGGCTATAATATGCCTGTACAGTACGAAGGAGTAATAGCTGAGCATTTAGCTGTAAGAAATAATGTTGGAGTATTTGATGTATCACATATGGGCGAAATATTCATTTCTGGAGATAATGCAGAAGAATTTTTACAATACATTACTTCAAATGATGTTTCAAAACTTTNTAAAGGTAGAGTTCAATACTCTTGTTTACCTAATAGTGATAANGGCATTGTTGATGATATCTTAGTATATAAAATTGATAANAACTCTTTTTTACTGGTTGTTAATGCATCTAACATTGAAAAAGATCTTGCTTGGTTAAATACAAATAATTCATTTGGATGTNAAATTGATAATAAATCAAATTCTTATTCTTTACTTGCAGTTCAAGGTCCNAAATCATTAGATTTATTAAATAAATTATCTGATGAAGCATTAAATGAGATAGAGTATTATAACTTTATANTTGGTAGTATTTCAGGAATCGATAATGTGATAATTTCTAGAACTGGTTATACCGGAGAGCTAGGATTTGAATTATATGTAAAAAATGAAAATGCATTAGATTTATGGAACTCATTATTTTCTTTAGAAATTGATTTAAAACCAATTGGTCTGGCTGCNAGAAANACNTTAAGACTTGAAAAAGGTTTTTGCCTNTANGGAAACGATATTGATGANAGTACTTCTCCATTAGAAGCAAATTTAGGATGGATAACAAAATTAAATACTAAGTTCATAAATTCTGAATTCTTAACNAATCAAAAATCTTCTGGCCTTGAAAGAAAATTAGTTGGTTTTGAGGTGTTAGATAGGGGTATTGCTCGAACAGGNTATGAAGTTTATTGTTCTAACAATAATAGGATAGGAATTGTCACATCTGGTTCTATGTCACCATCATTAAATAAAGCAATAGGTATGGCTTATGTTAATNCAAAGCATATTANAATTGGAAACAATATACTTATTAAAGTAAGAAACAAATTCTTGAATTCTAAAATTGTTGAAACACCATTTTTATAGAATATGTTAGAAAACAGAAATATAAATGTTTGTTTAGTTTCTGATTTATTTGAAAATTATCCTCTTTCTGAAAATACTATTGTAGTAGTTGTTGATTTACTAAGAGCCACAACTGTTATTTCAACTGCTTTTAATTTTGGTGTTAAAGAAATTATACCCGTTCCATCATTAGAAATTGCAAAAACATACATTGATAGGGAAGACTTCATTGTTGCAGCTGAAAGAAATGCTATGCCTATTAAAGGTTTTGATTATGGAAATTCTCCATTTCAATATATGAATAATGATATTTTAGATAAAACTCTAGTTTTAACTACTACTAATGGAACAAAAGCTATAAATATTGCCAGTAATTATGAAGTTATAACTTCATGTTTTATTAATATTGACGCTGTCGAAGAGTTCTTGTTAAACTCTAACAAAGATGTACTAATTCTTTGTTCTGGATGGAAGGGAGTATTTAATTTAGAAGATACTATTTTTTCAGGCTGTCTTGCCAATAAATTAATTTCCTCAAAAAAATTTAATGTAAACTGTGATTCAACTTTAGCATCATTGAATTTATATGAACAAGCAAAGCATGATTATTTTTCTTTCCTATCAAACTCTGCACATAGAAAAAGGTTGAAATTTTTAAATATTGAAAAGGATACAGAATTTTGCTTAAACCCAGATTTTAAATCTAAAATAATACCTACATTAAAAAATGGAAAACTAGTTGCCCTATAATTCTAATTTAGCATTACGGGCATTACAAGCATAAGAGTATCCTCATTCTCATCTTGGCCATCAAGTGGCAAAATAATACCAGCTCTATTTGGAGCACTCATTTCTAAACATACTTGGTCAGATCCAATATTATTAAGCATATCAATAACAAATCTTGAATTAAACCCAATTTCGATATCTTCACCTTCATAACTACATGTTAGTCTTTCTTCTGCTTTATTAGCAAAATCAAGGTCCTCAGAAGTGATTTGAAGTTGGCTTCCAGCCACTTTTAATCTAATTTGATGTGTAGTCTTACTAGCATATATTGAGACTCTCTTAATTGAATTTAATAGCTCTTGCTTATCAATAACTAGCTTATTTGGATTATCTTTTGGAATGACAGCATCATAATTTGGATACTTTCCATCTATTAAACGACAAATAAGAGTAATATTCTCTAAAGAAAACTTAACATTAGTTTCATTAAAATCAATGTTAATATCTGACTCTGAATCAATATTATTTTTAAGTAATGAAAGTGGTTTTTTAGGAAGAATAAATGATGAACTTGAATTAGAATTTATATTTGACCTAGTATGTTTTACAAGCTTATGAGCATCAGTAGCTACAAAAGTAATTTGCTCTTCACTAAGTTCACAAAATACGCCAGACATAACAGGTCTTAATTCATCATTTCCGCTAGCAAAAAGTGTTTTATTAATAGCATTTAAAAGAACAGAAGAATTTAAATTAAAGTTTGAGGAACTTGTAAGTTCAGGTACTCTAGGAAATTCTTTGGCATCTTGACCTGCAAGCTTGTAGTTACCATTTTCTGAACTAATCTCTATTCCTTTAGTTTCTTCATCAACTAAAAAAGTAAGAGGTTGATTAGAAAATGTTTTTAAAGTGTCAATGATAATTTTTGATGGTATTGTAATTTGTCCATTTGAAGAAGATTCAGTTGTAATCTTTGAAATCATTGTAGTTTCAAGATCAGATGCAATAATTTGAATATTACCATCCTGAATTTCAAATAAGAAATTATCTAATATAGGAAGAGTATTACTTGAACTGATAACTCCATTTAACTTTTGAAGCTCTTTTAAAAGTGTTGAACTGTTTACAATAAATTTCATATTTCTTTACTTAATTAAATATTTTCAAATATAAATTTTTCATTAAAATATCATATATAATTATCCCTCTAAATCTTCAATAGATATAAACACTTTGTTAAAAACATATTTCTGTATAAGCATATATTCTCCATTATTTAAAACAGCATACATTCTTTCAACATTAGGTTCTGATTGATTACTATTATTATTTTTCTTTGAAAAAGAAAAAACATCTAATATTTCAGACTTATTATTATGTTTTATGGTTAATTGATAAAGTTGTTTTTCGTTAGATAAATCAACATCAAATCCTTTAAATTTCTCACATTCAATATTTGAAAAATTATTAAAGTAATCTGTAATTTTATTAATATCATATTTTAAAAGATTATTTTCACTATCAACTAGTTCAAGAGGATTTCTTTTAATTACAAATGAATTATTTATGTTTTCAAAGTCATTTAATGAA
>NZHS01000007.1 GCA_002689735.1 Flavobacteriales bacterium
AAAAAATAAAAAATTAAACTTGAGAAAGTGATATAGCGTAAAATGGATTTTTAGATTTTGTGCTATTTTTACCACATATGTAAGTTTCTAGTGATTCAAGATTGTGTTTTTCTAACAACTTAGATATTTCTAATTCTACATTATTATCCATGCTTATTGTAAAATTCCAATTTTCACCAAACTTTTTGATAAGTTTTTTGCCTTTTTTTACTCTAAGGAATTCGTCTTGATGTAAAAATCTTGTAGAATATAAGTCCTGAATAACAATACTTTCTTTTGCACTAATATTATTTATAGTACTTAATACATTATTTACAATTTTTTCCTCTAAATAACAACTAACACTTTCAAATAGAAACAGAGTTTTTTTGTTCTTATTAAATCCATTATTTATTAAATTAATACTCCAATCACTATTATTTAAATCACATTCAATATATGAGATATTCTTAGTTGATATTTTAGCTTTTTTAAGTGTTTTTAGTTTTAAATTTTGAGTGTTCTTTTTATCCAGTTCAAATATTTTTAGTTTATCGTTGTAAAATCTTATTGATCTAAGATCAAAACCTGCTCCCAAAACAACAAATTGTTCAACTTTTTCTATATTATCTTTAACTAATTGATCAATTTTTTTTGTTCTAAAAAATAAAAATGAATAGGATGATATGTCATCAAGATTATTTTTAATTAATGCTTTAGGAATAAATTTTACTAATTTATTTGCAATAATTGCTGCAGAGAACATCATATAAAATCCAATATGTGATTCAGCAGGAAAATTTTTAATAAAATTTATAATATTATTATCATTTCTAATATTGAAAAAATGCAGTATCCATTGNCCTTGAATAACTTGACCNGCAGTATANGAAATNTTTTCTTTTTTACTATTTTTTTGCTGNTTNTAGTTAGCATAANTCATNCCAATTAAACNAATTGGCAATAAAATTATTTGTAANAAAATATANGTTAAGTTCTGAAAGAATCTAGTCATTAATCAGCTTATAAGGACTACTTAATAATTTTTTTTGACAGTAGAAAAGATAGAATTAAGCCTGTAATAATCAAACAAAATGAAATAATTTCAGCTTGAGTAATACCTCCTAAAATATTGTATTCCGTATTAACTCGTATTTTTTCAATAAAGAATCTTTCAATTCCATTCATAATTAAGTAAATAGCAAAAAGCATTCCTGCTACTTTGATTTTTTTTCTGATTAGCCACAAAACAAAAAATAAAGNAATACANATTACAACTTCATATAATGCAGTAGGCCAAACAGGTTGNGGTAAAACAGAACAGAACTTTCCTGTACATCCTTCAATGTATACNCCNGCATTAATAACGTTATTTGGAAAATTATAACTCCATACCCAATCTGGGAATAAGCTAAGCCATTCAGGTTTTGGAGCTAAATTTACAATTCCCCAATCTCCATCACCAGACATTTGACATCCAATCCTCCCAATTCCGTANGCTAGCATTAGNGCAGGGGCAGCACTATCCATCAAATGTAAAACATTGATTTTATACTTTCTACAATAAACGACAACTGATATAGCNCCAAAAATTAAACCACCATAAAATGTTAAGCCACTAAAAGCAATTAATTGCCCAATTGGATCAGCAAGGAAATCTTNAAANTTTTCTAAATTATGNAAAATTTTTGCTCCAATGATACCAGAGANAGCNGCTATAATAGTAATGTTTCCAACCAAATCGTAAGGATGAATTTCCTCTTTTATCATTTTTGGTTTTACTAATTCTTGCTTTTTATTTTCTTTTTTCTTGTTGTAATAAGAAAGAAAAGCAAATATTAGTCCTCCAAAAAAGTTACCTCTACTAGATAAAACAAATGCTTGAGGATTATCAACTAAATCTCCATAGTTTAATANTCCTTCAACTAATTTAAATCCAATCAAAAATCCTGTAGCTATACTTATTATAATTTCAATTAAGCTTAATTTTTTACCAACTATTTTTTCTTTTATATAGACTGATAATTTTCCTTCTTCTTCCTTTCTTCTTAATTCAATTTGAATGATATATGCTGCAGCTAAAAATGCAATTGCAACCCAAAAGCCAAAAGTTTGTATTGGTAATGGAATATATATTCCAAAAAGATCNTCTATTAAATGGCTTATTGTTGGATACATGTTTCTAATAATTTTACATTCATTGTTAAGTCATCATTATAATCAGTAATATAGACCTCTTGTTGAGTTTTTGATAATGTTTTGTTAAATGGTACTTTGATTTTAATATAGTTTTCAGTAAAGCCGAATAAAAAACCATTTTTATCTTCTTGCTCAAATAAAACATTTTTAGTTGTTCCTAATGATTTTAAATAAAAATTCCTTTGAAGTTTAGAGGATAACATTCTTAAAATTTTACTTCTCTCAGATCTTTTANATTTATCTACTGNATTTTTTAATAGTAATGCTTTNGTGTTTTCTCTTTCAGAATATGAAAAAACATGAAGATAGGAAACTGGTAAATCTTTAATAAAATTCATAGATTCAGTAAATTCAANATCAGTCTCATCAGGAAATCCAACAATTACNTCAACGCCAATAGAAACATTTGGTATTTCATTATANATTTTTAAAATTTTATTTCGGTAGAGTTCACTGTTATACCTTCTTCTCATTTTTGCCAAAATTACATCAGATCCAGATTGCAGAGGGATATGAAAATGAGGCATGAATTTGCTAGATTTTNTTACAAATTCTATTATTTCATCTGTTATTAAGTTTGGTTCGATAGATGAAATTCTANATCTNGTAATTCCCTTAACTTTCTCTAGTTNTTTAATAACATCTATAAATTTTTTATCTTCATATTTATAATCTCCAATATTAACTCCNGTAATAACTATTTCTTTTATNCCATTTTTTGCAATTTTATTTGCATTGGCAACAATATTTTCAATAGAATCACANCTGCTTTTNCCTCTTGCAAAAGGAATTGTGCAATAGCTACATGTGTAATCACAACCNTCTTGAATTTTTAGAAATGATCTTGTNCTATCATTTAAAGAAAAGGAAGAATGATAATCTAAATTATTTATCGAACATCCATGTATCTCTGTTGTTTTTGGTTTATAATTTTTTAAAAGATCTGGTATTTTAAATTTGTCATTAGCACCTACAACCATATCTACCCCTTCGATAACTGAAATAGATTCTGGTTTTAATTGTGCATAACAACCGGTTATTANAACCATAGATTCTGGAGCAGTTCTTTTAACTTTTCTAATAATTCTTCTGCATTCTTTATTTGCATTTTCAGTTACAGAACAAGTATTAATAACATAAAGGTCTGCCTTATTATCAAAGTTTGTTTTTATNAAACCAATATCTTCTAGTTGCCTAGAAATTGTTGATGTTTCAGAAAAATTAAGCTTGCACCCTAGAGTATAATAAGCAACTTTTTTACCATTTAACATTTTGCAAATTTATAAAATAGATTATTAATTAATAGAATGTTGTAATTTTGTTATATGATAAGAATTGTGTTTTTTGTATCCTTATTATTTTTCTCTTGCTCGGAGCAAAAAAATATAGATCACCTATCTATTTTTAAGTACAACGAATCTTCAGGAATTAATTCTTTAGACCCTGCATTTTCAAAGGATCAAGCTTCAGTATGGGCAACATCACAGCTATTTAATGGTTTAGTTCAATTAGACAGTAATCTTACTGTAATTCCATCTATTGCATACTCGTGGTCAATTTCTGAAGACTTATTAAATTATAAGTTTAATTTAAGAAATGATGTTTTCTTTCATAATATTGATAAATCATCTATNNANANAGGAAGAAAAGTTACTGCANNTGACTTTGANTATTCANTAAATAGGNTATTAGATAATGATGTTNCTTCACCCGGNAGATGGGTNTTGTCTAACGTTAAATCATTTTCAGCAGTAAATGATAGTGTTTTCTCAATTTCTTTAAATAAACCATTTTCTGGTTTTTTAGGATTACTTAGTATGCAGTATTGCTCGGTGGTTCCAAAAGAATTTGTTGAATCATTAGATTTTCATTCTCATCCAATAGGAACAGGTCCATTCAAATTTCAACTATGGGAAAAAGGTGAAAAATTAATTTTTAGAAAAAACTTAAATTATTTTGAAACTCTTAATAATAAAAGATTACCATTTTTAGATGGTGTTTCAATCTCATTCTTAAGAGATAAACANGCAGCTTTTTTACAGTTTATTATGGGTAAATTGGATTTTATTTCTGGATTGGATGCATCATATAAAGATCAGGTTTTAACNAAAGAAGGTAAGTTAAAGTCCAATTACAAAAAAAAGATAAATCTTCATACAGAAAACTATCTTAATACCGAATATCTTGGCTTTTATTCAAAGGATTCATTATCTCCATTAAGATTTTTAGAGATAAGACAGGCAATTAATTATGGTTTTAATAGAAAGAAAATGTTAAAATATTTAAGGAATAATATTGGAACTCCTGCAATTAATGGATTTATACCTAAAGGNATGCCTTCATTTAATGATTCTTTAGTAGGTTTTTATTATAATCCCAAGCTTGCTCAGAAATTAATTTCTAAAGCTATTGAATTAAATAATGGGCCATTAGATCCTATTGTNNTATCAACTACATCATCTTATTTAGATTTATGTGAATATATTCAAAATGAATTATCAAATATTGGCTTAAACATTGAGATAAATGTTAATCCCCCATCAATACATAGGCAGATGGTAGCAACATCTAAATTATCGTTCTTTAGAGGAAGTTGGATTGCTGATTATCCTGATGCTGAAAATTATCTTTCTCTTTTTTACAGTAAAAATCATTCTCCATTAGGCCCTAACTACACTCATTTTGAAAATAAAGAATATGATGATTTATATGTTAAAAGTTTATTGGAAAGTGATGATTCTTTAAGGTTCTTNTATTATAACAAGATGGATAAAATTATTATTGATAATGCACAAATAGTTCCTCTATATTATGATAACGTACTTCGATTTACACAAACAAATATTAAAGGATTTACAAATAATGCTATTAATATGCTAAATCTTAAAAGTGTAAATAAAGTTTTGTAAATCATCGAAGTAATTGATATATTTTTAAATACATTAATTAAATTTGCCTTGTATCTATTTAAATTATGAAAATATCTCTTAGCTGGCTTCAGCAATATTTAAAAGTTGATTTATCAACAGATGAANTATCTGAATTACTTACTGATATTGGGTTAGAAGTTGAAGGNATTCATAAATATGAAACTATTAAAGGNGGACTAAAGGGANTAGTTATTGGTAAAATCTTAACAGTTGATAAACACCCTGATGCCGATAGATTAAATCTNACCNCTGTTGATGTTGGCGCTGAGGATCCTTTACAAATTGTTTGTGGCGCTCCTAATGTTGCTATNGGATTANATGTTCCNGTAGCTACTGTTGGNACAAGATTATACNATGGAGACGAATCTTTTAAAATCAAAAGAAGTAAAATTAGAGGACAAATTTCTAATGGTATGATTTGTGGTCCCGATGAAATTGGTCTAGGTCCTAAAACAGATGGTATTATGGAATTACCTGACGATGCTGAAGTTGGTATGGCAGGNGNAAACTATTTTAATATTAATGAAGATATAGTTTTTGAAATTGGTTTAACCCCAAATAGATCTGATGCAATGTCACATATTGGAGTTGCACGAGATTTAAAAGCTGTTCTAAATAGTAGGGGTGATGATTTAAAAATGTGTATGCCATCAATTAAGGATTTTAAAATTGATAATAAAGACTTAACTATAGACGTAAAAATTGAGTCTGAATCATTATGTCCNCGNTATTCAGGAGTTTCAATTTCTAATNTTACAGTTAATGAATCTCCAGATTGGCTTAAACATAAGNTATTATCAATAGGAATTAATCCTATTAACAATATTGTTGATGTTACCAATTATGTTTTACATGAAACTGGACAACCATTACATGCATTTGATACTAAAAAGATTTTAGGAAAAGAAATTATTGTTAAAACATTAAGTAATGACACAAACTTTATTACACTTGATGAAAGCAATCGAAAATTATCTGATAATGATTTAATGATATGTAATGCTAAAGAACCAATGTGTATTGCTGGAGTTTTTGGAGGTTTAGATTCTGGTGTTACTAANAATACTAATTCAATCTTTATAGAATCTGCATATTTTGATCCNACATCNATTCGTAAAACTGCAAAATATCATAAGTTAAATACTGACGCATCTTTTAGATATGAAAGGGGNTGTGANCCAAACATAACTGTTTATGCTCTTAAAAGAGCTGCTTTNCTTATTNAAGAGCTTTGTGGTGGTGNAATATCATCTGATGTAGTTGATGTTTATCCAAATCCGATTGAAGATTTTTCAATTAACTTTTCATTTAATAATTTAAATAAGCTAATAGGAGAGGAGTTGGATAGAAATCTTGTAAAATCTATTATTAANAATTTAGAAATTAAAATTATAGAAGAGAATGATGATAGTTTATCTNTATTAGTACCACCATANAGAACGGATGTTAGAAGAGAGGTNGATGTAATTGAGGATNTTTTAAGAATTTATGGCTTTAATTCTATTAAAATAAATAATAAATTAAATGCATCTATTGATTCTTCAAATGGTATTACCTCTTTTAAATTAAAAAATATTATCTCNAATTTATTAGTATTTAACGGCTTTAATGAGATAATGAATAATTCATTAACAAAATCTGAGCTTTATAATGTTAATACATTTTATAAAGCTGAGAATAACGTTAATATTCTTAATCCACTTAGCTCAGATTTAAATATTTTACGAAGAACTATGTTGTTTTCTNCTTTGGAAACAATTGAANATAATTCTAACAGAAAAAATAATAACCTTAAAATATTTGAGTTTGGTAAAACTTATTCTCTAGCTGATGAATATATTGAAAATCAACATCTTTTTCTTTCTATTACTGGAAGAAGATTGAAAGAAAATTGGAATTCTTCAAATGATCAGATTAACTTTTTTGATTTAAAAGAATATGTTCACACAATACTTAATAAGCTTGGGATTTTTAAGTTTAATTCTACGTTAAATNATAATCCNTTTTATGATAATTATATTGAATATAAATTGAANAATGATATTNTAGTATCATATGGGTCTGTTAATAATAAAATTCTNAAAAAATATAAGATAAATAANGCCNNCTATGTTGCTGACTTTAATTGGGACGTTTTATTAAAAATTGNTAAAGGATCTAATNTCGTTTATTCTCCAGTAAACAAATTTCCTTCANTNAGAAGAGATCTTTCTTTGTTAGTAGATAAAAATATTTCTTTTTCAGAATTAGAAAGTATTGCAAAATCAATTANATGTAATATTCTAAAGGATATTAATCTCTTTGATGTTTACACTGGGGATAAACTTCCTAAAGATAAGAAGTCATATTCNNTATCATTTATTTTTGAAGATAATTCTAAAACTCTNACAGATATTCAAATTGATAAAATAATGGATAAATTAATTAAGNAATATAAAAAAGAGGTGTCNGCTGAGATACGCTAGATTAAAAATCTAAAGAATTAATTAAATTATCNTCAGCTGTATTTGGAATTAAAACTTTTAGTTGTTCATTTTCTTTCATTGCCCTTTTTATTGCAAAAATTGCCTCTTCATTTCTTGCCCAGTTTCTTCTTGCAATNCCATTATTTACATCCCAAAAAAGCATGTTTTTAATCTTTTCTTCAGATTCTTTAGANCCNTCAATTAACATGCCAAAACCACCATTTATAACTTCTCCCCATCCNACTCCGCCACCATTATGAATTGACACCCAGGTAGCACCTCTAAAAGAATCACCAATAACATTATGAATAGCCATATCAGCTGTAAATTGAGATCCATCATATATATTTGATGTTTCTCTATATGGAGAGTCAGTGCCAGAAACATCATGATGATCNCTTCCGAGTATAATAGGTTCTTTTATTTCATTATTAGCTATTGCTCTGTTAAAAGCAAGTGCAATTTCAATTCTTCCATTTGAATCAGCATACAGTATTCTCGCNTGTGATCCGACCACAAGATTATTATTATCTGCAGANTTAATCCAGTTGATATTATCATTCATCTGTAATTTAATCTNATCNGGAGAGTTAATTTTTAACTTTTCTAAAACTTCAGCAGCAATTCTATCAGTGACTTTTAAATCTTCTTTTTGGTTTGAAGAGCAAACCCATCTGAACGGACCAAAACCATAATCAAAACACATTGGTCCCATAATNTCCTGAACATAAGATTGAAATTTAAAATTTCCTGATTCATTAAGAATATCTGCATCTGCTCTTTTCGCTTCTAATAAAAATGCATTTCCATAATCAAAGAANTACATGCCTCTTTTTGCCATTNTATTTATTGCATTTACATGAGACCTTAGTGTNTCCTGAACTTTTTCTTTAAATAANGAAGGATTATTAACCATCAGGCTATTTGCNTCTTCATATTTCATGCCTTGAGGGTAATATCCTCCTGCCCATGGNTTNTGTAAAGAAGTTTGNTCAGAGCCAATATCTACTTGAATATTTCTTTCTACTAATCTTTCCCATAAATCAACTATATGGCCATTATATGCTATTGATAATGCTTCTTTCTCATTTCTAGCTTTAACAGCTCTATCAATTAGTTTGTCCAGATCATTAATAATTAGATCAACCCAACCTTGCTCATGCCTTTTTATTGTAGCTTTTTTATTTATTTCAGCCACAATACATACTCCATTTGAAATAACAGCAGCTTTTGGTTGAGCTCCAGACATTCCACCTAGTCCAGATGTAACAAATATTTTTCCGCTTAAATCTTTAGCTAAAGGATCAATTTTTCGCGCAGCATTTAAAATAGTTATTGTTGTTCCATGCACGATACCTTGAGGTCCAATATACATAAATGATCCTGCAGTCATTTGACCATATTGTGTTACACCTAAAGCATTATATTTTTCCCAATCATCAGGCTTTGAATAATTTGGAATCATCATTCCATTAGTTACTACAACTCTTGGTGCATTTTTATTTGAAGGGAATAGGCCCATAGGATGCCCAGAATAAATTACAAGTGTTTGTTCATCGTTCATTTGAGCAAGAAATTGCATACATATTAAATATTGCGCCCAGTTTTGAAAAACAGATCCATTTCCCCCGTAGGTAATTAGTTCATGTGGGTGTTGTGCGATTGCATTATCTAGATTATTAGTAAGCATTAGTTGTATGGCTGCTGCTTGTTTAGATTTATGAGGATAGTCGTTTATATTTCTAGAGTATATTTTGTAATCAGGACGAAATCTATACATATAAATTCTTCCATATTTTTTTAGCTCCTCTAAGAATTCAGGAGCCAGCGTGTGATGCATATCTTTAGAGAAATATCTCAAGGCATTTTTGAGTGCTAACTTTTTTTCATCAATACTTAAAATATCTTTTCTTATTGGAGCATGATTTATATTTAAATCGTATTTCTTTTTTTTGGGAAGAACTTTAGGAATTCCCTCTAAAATAAAATTTCTAAAATTATCTAAATCGTTCATTTTTATTAAATGTAATAATAAATTAAATGTCCATTTTATGCTATTGCAAATTTACGATATTTGCTTCTATGAAAATTAAATCATATGAAATTTTTAATGATTTATTTAAGAAATATAATGTTAAAGTATTTATAAAGAGATTAGATGATATCTCTTCTTCAATTTCTGGAAATAAGTATTTTAAATTAAAGTATAATATTGTTCAGGCAAAGAAAAAATCCTGCAAGCAAATAATAACATTTGGAGGAGCATTTTCAAATCATATATTGGCTACTTCTATCATTTCAAAAGAAAATAATTTGAAATCAATCGCTTTTATTAGAGGAGAGGAGGCACTTCCTCTAAATCCAACATTGAAATTAGCTAAATCTAATGGGATGAAAATATTGTATCTTTCAAGAACTGAGTATAGAAATAAACATAATACAGATTTTCAAAAAAAATTAATATCAAAATATGATGATTCCTACATTCTTAATGAAGGAGGAACAAATCATCTTGCAATAAAGGGAACTGAGGAAATAATAAGTGATAATGATTCTCAAGACTATATTTGTTGCCCTGTGGGAACTGGAGGTACAATTTCAGGAATTATTAATAAATCTAAAGTTGATCAAAAAGTTATAGGATTTATGTCATTAAAAAATAAATTTGACATTCAAAATCAGATGTCATTATTTACAAATAAAAAAAACTGGATATTAAATCATGAATTTACATTTGGTGGTTATGCAAAATACAATAAAGAATTAGTTAAATTTATTTCTGACTTTTATAATGAATATAATATTCCACTAGATTTAGTTTATAATGGAAAAATGTTTTATGGCATTTATGATTTATTAAAAAACAGGAAACTTAAGAATTGTTCGATTCTATTAATTCATACTGGTGGTTTACAAGGGAATTTAGGAATGAATTATAGATTTGATCTAAACTTACCTACTTTTTAATAATAAATTAATTGTTAATTTTATTGAATGAAAGTTTTTTTCAATTTATTCTTTTTTTTTAGCCTAACTTCTTTTTCTCAAACATTAACGAATGACTATATTAAAAACTACAAAGATCTTGCTATAGAAGAAATGAAACTATATAATATTCCAGCTAGCATTACCTTATCTCAAGGAATTCTTGAGTCTTCTAATGGAGAAAGCATCTTAGCAACTAAGGCTAATAATCATTTTGGAATTAAGTGCCATACTTCATGGGAAGGAGATAGAGTTTTTCATGATGATGATGAAAAAGGAGAATGCTTTAGAAAATATAGTAATGTTGAAGATTCCTATAGAGATCACTCTTTATTTTTAGCTAATAGCTCTCGTTATTCTTTTTTATTTAATATTCCTTTAACTAATTACAAATCATGGGCAAAAGGCTTAAAAAAAGCTGGTTATGCCACCAATCCTAAATATTCTAAACTCTTAATAAATATCATAAAAAGATATAATTTGGATCAGTATGATAATTCTAATGAATCTTTTAGAAGATTTTATTTTTCAAATTCCTATGGACTTCCATATTTATACGGAGTTGGTATTAATTATATTAATAAAAAAAAATATTTGAGTCTTGATTTAAATAGTTCTTATGTCTATTTAAATAAGCTATCTTTCTGTTATAATTATAAACTTTACGATAAAATCTATATTGGATTAAATACAGGACTTCTTTATTTTAATACTAAACAAAAAATCGACTTTGGTATAAAACTTTCACATTTAGATGATTTGTCAGAAAAAAAACGAAATAAGAAGCGATTGATTAGTTGTGGGTTAAATATTGCTTCAGATGATACTTTTGATTCTAATTCATTTATTTATATCCCTACAGTTTCTATTTCATATTTATTCTAGTTGGTAATTGTATAATATCTTTTTTCTTGTTAAAAGAATGTCAATCTTACTTTCATCTGAAATACTTCTTACGCTACAATTTCCATCATAGTTTAAAGGAGTTCCTTTAACTATCTCGTTTTCTTTTAGCAAGATTATTTTACTATTAGTTTTCACTGCTATATATTCATTAAGTATTTCTATATCAATAATATTGTCTTTAAATGATTTGGAAATGATTTGGTTATAATTTTCATCAAGAACAAATAATTTATTTTTATTGGAAAATATTAGTTGATTATTTAGATTACTAAAAGCAAGTATTGATGTTGAGTCTAAATTATTAATTGCTATTTTGTTAGAAGACCCATCAAGATTACAAATAAACAATCCATTACTAGTAGCTGTTATCAGATCATAGTTATTGTCTAAAATAATATTGTTTTTACTAAAGAGTGTTCTATCAGATTTAAACTCTATTCTTGATGTACCATTTACAGCTAATAATTCAATTTTATTATTAGATGATTTAACAATATAGTCTTTATCTGATTTTTTAAAATGAAATAGTTCTTGATTAATGCTTTCTTTATTTGAATACTTCCATCCTAAAACATTTTTCCCTTTACTGTTTAGATTTGCAATTGAATTATCATTTCCTATAATCATTATTCTATATCTTTTGCTTTTGTTATAATCAAACAATGAATGGCCAAAACTGGTCTTTTCTTTAATTTTTAGAGGGAATTTCTCAACATCTCTTCCATATCTGTCAAGTTGATAGATTCTTTCTTTAGTGTTAAAGAGCATTTGAATTTTGTTGTTTTTGAAAAAGTCACCTTGTGAGATATTTCCAATAATTTGATTTTCTAGCTTCCTTGTCCAACTAAATTTTTTGTTGTTTGTTATATAGTAAATTTTGTTAGATAAGTCTTGAATAACAACAGCATTTTCTTTAAGAGAGTGATTATATACAATCTGAGGTGTCATATTTGAGATTGTATCAAGTTGGTAAAACCATTTTTCTTTTATATTTTCTTTGTAATCTTCATCAAAAAATAATGAGAGGTTGTTAATTTGATAAGATTTATTGTTACTTATTTGATAAGCTAAGCCAGTAAAGTTTTCTAGGGAGTCAAGATTGAAGTTTAGATTTAAATTAGATTCAATGTTTGAGAATAATCGTCTAGTATTAAAATAAACAAAAACATTAGATTTATTTAGTGTGTTATTTTTAAAATTATTAAAATTAGAATTGTTTTCAAGAGTGTTTCCGCTTATATAGTTGTCAATAATAAACTCTAAATTATCTTTGGAATTACTAAAAATAAAAAAATCATTAATTTCAATAAAGTAATTTTGATTNTTAAAGTTAAATTTTTCACCAAAAATATTTTGTATTATTTTNTCGTCATNTATAAAATTAATTTCTTTTTTTAAGTAAATACTTGACTTTTTAGTATCTATTAATCTTTGAAGTAGACTGCTTGCATGAATTGATTCTTTGGTTTTTATAAAAGAAAAGAATATTTCTTCATTTTCAATATTGCCACAACTAAAAAAACCAGCTTCACTATCTAAATGATCAACAAATTCTTTATAATCAAAATTATATTCTGATGTAATTCTTTTTCTATTCTTTTCTGTTTCCCAAATTTGATTTTTGTTTTCTAAGTATTTGTTGCTATTTGAAAAAAGTTTATTTGCATTGTCAAATCCAATAGAAAATAGATAGTTAATATTNTNAGGNATGAATTTGTTGGATTTTAACGAAGTNCTTTTTTGAGAATTTAATATGTCAGAGAAGTTAGATAATTTGTAGTCAATTAAATTATAACCATTNATTATAATCTTATTGTTTTTTATTTTCAAATCAGCAGCTACCCAATTGTTTAAGCTTTTTAATAAAAACAAGTTACTATTCTTAATTTCAGGCTGAATATTAATTAAATTATTTAAGTTATAAATTATATTGATATCACTNGATTGGTTTAATGTATTGTAGATNTTTGTAAATCTACTGTCATTAACAAAATTATATTCGCTTTTTGCTGATTTTATAGCATCTTCTATAATAGTTTTNCTTGAGCTAAAACATGCAATTTTATTAACAGATGAAAAATAAATGTTTAAGCTATCAGTTGTAATTTGAAAGATTGTAGTGTTATCATATTCTGAGCTTAATAAATTGTTGCTAAATTCCCCCGTGATTTTATTAAATGATGCTTCATCTAATTCAGAACTTATAAGAAAATCACTGGAGGACACCCCGTCTTTTAGTAATGTTATGTAAATGCTTTTTTCATTATTAAAATTAAAGTTGTTGTATAAATCATTAATTTTTTTTAAATGAATATTTAAATTTTCAGCATTAAATATATTACTTAATTTATTCCAAATTATTTTTTCATTAAACAATTTATATATCTTATTTGGATCATTAAATTTTAATATTACTGATGAATGATTTGGTATAACTGATATCGGGTTATTAGAGCTAACTTTAGCTTTATTGTAAGTGTTATAGCTAATTGTAATAATTATGCCAACTAAAACGAGAGGAATTAAAACTCTAATAAATTTCATTCTTATTTTTACTAATAAATATTATCAAAATTAAATATTTAAATCATTAATGAAGTTTGATTATCAATAAGTTTAAAACTTTTTCTGTGGTACTTTGAAATACCAAAATTCTTTATTGCTAATCTATGTTCCATTGTTGGGTAACCTTTATTTTTATGCCATTTATAATTTGGAAATTCATTATGAATTTTCCTCATAAATTTATCTCGATAAGTTTTTGCAATAATTGATGCAGCAGCAATAGCTAAATACTTACTATCTCCTCTAACTATACAATTATGTAAATGGTTTTTATATTTTTTAAAGTGAGGGCCATCTATCAAAATAACTTCAAAGGAATTCTGAGTTTTTTCTAATGCTTTGTGCATAGCAAGAATTGAAGCATTTAATATGTTGATTTCATCAATTTCTGTTTCATGAACTATACCTATTTTACATGAGATAGCCTTTTCTAAAATAATTTTGCTTAATTCCTCTCTCTTTTTTGATGATAATTTTTTTGAATCATTTAAATCTGAGTTTTTAAAGTTTTTAGGTAAAATTACTGCGGATGCTACGACAGGGCCGGAAAGAGAACCTCGACCAGCTTCATCACAGCCTATTTCAATTTTGTTGCTAAAACGTTTTAAACTCATTATTTAATTAGACCCATTTTCGGAGGCTTATTAGACTTGCTTCTCATTTGTTGGTTTCTAGCATCGATATCTTCTTCTAGAACCCATTTTCCATTTAGATAATTAAATGCATTATAAGTGCCTTCTGGAATATAATATTCATGCATTCCTTCAAGTTCTTTTTTAATAGGGACGAGTTGATCAAAAATAATTCTATTATTGTCCTCATTATACTTTAAACTAAATGAAGATTTTGAATCACATTCAAGAATAATTCTTCTT
>NZHS01000008.1 GCA_002689735.1 Flavobacteriales bacterium
CCTTCAAACATATCAATTTTATCACCAATATTTAATGGAGGTAAAATACCTTTTTCATTGTTGTTTTCATCATCTTTACCTTCCAAATAAACCTTCATAAAACCTTCAAATGTAATTATCTCCCCTTTTGCTGTTAATTGTTCCTGAGAGTTTGAAAGTCCAATTTTGACAATTGTTCTATCAATTTTGGCATCAGACATTTGTGAGGCAATAGTTCTTTTCCAAATCAAACTATATAATTTCTGTTGTGAAGAATCACCATCAAAACTCTTATTTTCCATATATGATGGTCGTATGGCTTCATGTGCCTCTTGAGCTCCTTTTGACTTGTTGGAGTATGACCTTCTTTTTGCATAATCTGCTCCATATAATTTAACAATTTCAGTATTTGCAGCGTCTAATGCATCCTGGGATAAATTAACGCTATCAGTTCTCATGTAAGTTATTTTCCCTGCCTCGTAAAGCCTTTGAGCAACCATCATTGTTTGGTTTACAGAAAAACCTAGTTTTCTAGATGCTTCCTGTTGAAGCGTTGATGTTGTAAATGGTGCTGTTGGAGATTTTTTTGCAGCTTTCTTTTCTAAATTTTCAATAACGTAGCTTGCAGTTTGACATTTTTGCATAAAATCATAAGCTTCTTTTTCGTTTTTTAATCTTTTTGATAATTCTGATTTTATGATTTGACCATCTGCATTTTTTAAAAATATTACAACTTTAAAATCAGAAATAGATTTGAAGCCTAATATTTCTTTTTCTCTATCTACAATTAATCTAACAGCNACAGATTGCACTCTTCCAGCGGACAATCCTTGCTTAACTTTTTTCCAAAGAACAGGNGAGACTTCAAAACCGACTAATCTATCTAAAACTCGTCTTGCTTGNTGNGCGTTGACTAANTTNTGATCNAANGTTCTNGGATTATCTACAGCNTTTANAATNGCTTTTTTAGTNATTTCATGAAAAACTATTCTTTTNGTATTANTNGAATTTAATTTTAAGGCTTCAGTNANATGCCAAGCAATAGCTTCNCCTTCTCTATCNTCNTCNGTTGCAAGCCAAACAGTATCTACNTTTTTNACTGCNCTTCTTANNTGGCTAACNACTTTCTTTTTATCTTCNGANATAACATAATTGGGATGAAATCCGTTNTCAATGTCAATNGACATNCCNCCTTTNGANGGNAGATCTCTNATGTGACCTATACTNGATTCAACTATAAATTCTTTNCCAAGATATCCTTGAATTATTTTTTTCTTTGCAGGAGATTCAACTATCACTAAATTCTTCGCCATTCCTATTTTTTTTTGCAAAACTAAAGAAAGATTTTGAATAAATAATACTAAAACTGGCATGTCAATTTATTATATTATATATATAATATAGATTTTTACTTTATGACATATTGTCAGTTTTTTATTATTTTTGCAAAATAAAATATCTGAAATGAAGTTTGANGAAGTTATAGAAAAGAAAATAATTAATGAAAAAATTCAAGGAGATGTTCTTGAAATCCANAATAAAATCAGTGGNGGNAAAAAACTTTACATTGAAAGTTATGGATGTCAGATGAACTTTTCAGATAGTGAAATTGTTGCTTCAATAATATGTAAAGAAAACTATTCAACAACAAAAGATATCAGTGANGCAGATTTAGTTTTTGTTAANACATGTTCAATTAGGGATAAAGCNGAACAAACGGTAAGAAAAAGATTACAAGTATATAATTCTATTAAAAAATCTGTTAATCCTAAAATGGTTGTTGGAGTTTTAGGATGTATGGCAGAAAGATTAAAAGAAAAATTTTTAGAAGAAGAAAAACTTGTTGATTTAGTTGTTGGGCCTGATGCNTACAGAGACTTGCCCAATCTTATTAGAGAAGTAGAAGATGGAAGAAAAGCAGTAAATGTTTTTCTTTCAAAAGAAGAAACTTATGCAGATATTAAGCCGGTTCGGATGTCTGGCAATGGAGTAACTGCTTTTGTATCAATAACAAGAGGTTGCGATAATATGTGTACATTTTGTGTTGTACCATACACTAGAGGAAGAGAAAGGAGTCGTAATCCAGAAAGCATAATAAATGAATGTCAACAATTATTTAATAACGGATATAGAGAAGTAACCCTTCTTGGACAAAATGTAGATTCATATTTATGGTATGGTGGCGGTCCAAAAAAAGATTTTAAAAAAGCATCACTAGAACAAAAAGAAAAAGCAATATCNTTTGCAAACTTACTACAAATGGTTGCTAAAGTAAATAGCAAACTAAGAATTAGATTTTCTACTTCTAATCCTCAAGATATGAGTGATGATGTCATTTCTATTATGGCCCAATATCAAAATATTTGTAATTATATCCATCTGCCAGTTCAATCTGGAAGTAGCAGAATACTAAAACTAATGAATCGAGGGTATAATAGAGAAAAATATATTTCTCTAATAGATAGAATTAAAACAAAAATTCCAGATTGTGCAATTTCTATGGATATGATAACTGGATTTTGCACAGAAAATGATAATGATCATCAAGAAACAATAAGTTTAATGAGATATGTAAAATATGACTATGGTTATATGTTTAAGTATTCTGAAAGACCAAATACAGCAGCTGAAAAAAAATATAATGATGATGTAGAAGAAGAAATAAAGCAAAAAAGATTAGTTGAAATAATTAATCTTCAACAAGCTCAATCTTTAGAAAACAATAAAAAAAGATTGAATAAGACTTATGAAGTTTTAATAGAGGGTTACTCTAAGAGATCTAAAAATCATTATTCTGGCAGGACTACGCACAATTGCGTAGTAGTTTTTGAAAAAGCAAAACAAAAAATTGGAGATTATGTTAATGTTAAAATATATGACTGTACTGCAGGAACTCTTAGAGGAAAAATAATTTAATATGGATATTAAGTCAACTAAATTGCGTTTTGGAATAATTGGAAATGATTTAAAATTAAGTCGAGCAATAAATGTAGCATTACAAGTTGCAAGTACAAACATTTCTGTTTTAATCAACGGTGAAAGTGGAACAGGAAAAGAAACAATACCACAAATTATTCATCAGAATAGCAAGAGAAAACATAACAATTATATAGCAGTAAATTGTGGTGCTATACCAGAGGGAACCATTGATAGCGAATTATTTGGGCATGAAAAAGGATCTTTCACTGGAGCAAATGAAAGTAGAAAAGGGTACTTTGAAGCTGCAGATAACGGCACTATTTTTCTAGACGAAATTGCTGAACTACCACTACCCTCTCAGGCAAGATTATTAAGAGTACTAGAAAATGGAGAATTTATTAAAGTAGGCTCTTCAAAACCACAAAAAACTAATGTCAGAATCTTAGCTGCAACTAATGAAAATATGCTTGAACTTGTAAAAAAAGGCAAATTTAGAGAAGACCTATATTATAGATTAAATACTATAAGCATTCACCTCCCGCCTTTAAGAGATAGAGGAAATGACATTCATATATTATTTAAAAAATTCGCCTCTGATTTTGCTGATCAATACAATACTGATCCAATAAAACTAAATAATGATGCTATTACTATTTTAACTAATTACAGTTGGCCAGGAAATATAAGACAGCTAAAAAATTTTGTAGCACAACTTTCAATAATTGAAAAAAATCGTGAAATTAACGGNCTAACACTAGAATCATATTTACCAGAAAAAAATAATACCACTCCAATTCTTTACAAAGACGAGTCAAAAGAAGANTTATCTGAAAGAGAGATACTTTACAAAGTTTTATTTGACATGAAAAATGATTTAACAGAATTAAAAAAGATTACTTTCAATATAATTAATAATTCTCCAGTTAATGATAACAATGATTCAAGCCTAGAAATTTTTAAAGAAATTAAACAAGATACAATTAAACAAAATTTTGAAGAAGATCAAACAATTGAAATAGAAGAGTCATTATCATTACTTCAACAAGAGAAAAGATTAATAATAAAAGCCCTAAACAAGCATAAAGATAGAAGAAAAGATGCTGCTAAAGAGCTAGGGATTTCTGAAAGAACTCTTTACAGAAAAATTAAAGAGTTTGAAATCTAAAAAGATGAAAAATATTATCTCAATCTTCTTTTTTACAAATTTAATTATTGGTTGCGGCATTTATTCCTTTAATGGGGCTTCAATTTCAAAAGAAACAAAATCCATTACTGTTGAATACTTTAAAAACTCTGCTCTAACAAAACAACCAACATTAAGTCAAGTTCTTACTGAAAAGCTTAAAGATTATTTTACACAGCAAACTAATTTAATTATATCTAATCAAAACGGAGATCTATTTTTTAAAGGAGATATCATTAAATATGATGTTCAACCCATAGCTATACAATCTAATGAAACTGCAGGACAAAATAGACTAACAATTTCCGTTAAAGTAGATTTTAGTAATAAACAAAATGAAGAATTAAATTTTAATCAAACATTTTCTAGATACAAAGATTATGAGAGTTCACAGAATCTTTCTGATATAGAAGATATTTTAATTACTGAAATTACAAATGAATTAGTAGAAGATATCTTTAATAAAGCTGTTGTTAATTGGTAAAAGAAAACAAAATATCTAGTATGATTCAAAATCCTTACATAATTGATAAGCATGAATCAATTTATATTTCAAATATTCTTGAGAACTTTCCCTATTTCCAAACAGCACATATATTATACTCAAAAGCTTTACAAAATACAAAAAGCATTAGATTTAAATCTCAATTAAAAAAAGCTGCAATATATTCTGGTGACAGAAATCTGTTGTTTGATATAATTAGTCAGCAAGAAGATTTAAATATTTCAAAAGCTACTATTAAGGATAAGCTAATAAAAGAGGAAAAAAAAGCCGAATTACATTCTTTTCTAGATTGGATTTCTATAGTTCAAACTAAGAAAATTGTAAGATCTAAAAAACAAAACTCTGATGAAATAATCAATATATTTTTAGAGAAAAAACCAAAAATAAAAAACAANAAACAAAGATTTTTTAATGCATCTGAGAATGCAAAAAAAAGTATAGTAGAAAATAATGATATTATTACTGAAACCCTTGCAAAAGTTTATACTAAACAAGAACATTTTGAAAAAGCAATATTAGCTTATCAAAAATTAAGCTTGAAATATCCACAAAAAAGTAGTTACTTTGCAGACCAAATTAAAGTCATAAAAAAAATAAAAAAATAAAATGTATACAATTTTTGCGATACTTATAATAATAACATCAATTTTACTTGTNNTNGTTGTTTTAGTTCAGAATCCAAAAGGTGGTGGNCTTTCTTCAACTTTTGGTGGCGGNGGAAATCAAATAATGGGAGCAAAAAAAACAACAGACTTTTTAGAAAAAGCTACATGGACTCTAGCAATTGNATTAATTTCATTAAGTCTTTTGTCTAACTTTGCTATTCCAAGAAATAANACAGATGAAGTAACTGAAATTAAAGCTCAAGAACAAATTGACGAGACGATTATTCCNAATCTTCCANTTAANCCTGCTCAAGAATAGATAGCTNATTAAATAATGACAAAAATTCATGCTTATATACTTTGGCATNAAAGTTGTACTTATNANNAATAGATTAAATAAAAAAAGATGAAAAAAATAAAATTAAAACCATTAGCAGACAAGGTAATTGTCCAACAAGCTGAAGCAGAGACTAAAACTGCTTCTGGAATAATTATTCCAGACACTGCTCAAGAGAAACCTCAAAAAGGAAATGTTGTAGCAGTTGGAAAAGGTACAAAAGATGATCCTATTACATTAAAAGTTGGAGACGTTGTACTATATGGTAAATATGCAGGAACAGAATTTAAATACGATGGAGAAGATTATTTAATAATGAAAGAATCTGACATCTTAGCAATAATTGAAAAATAAATAAAAAAATGGCAAAAAAAATCACATTTGATACGGAAGCAAGAGATGCTCTTAAAAAAGGAGTAGATGCACTTGCTAATGCAGTTAAAGTTACATTAGGCCCAAAAGGAAGAAATGTTGTAATTGACAAACAATTTGGAGGACCTTCCATAACAAAAGATGGAGTAACTGTAGCAAAAGAAATTGAATTAGAAGATACATTAGAAAATATGGGAGCACAGATGGTAAAGGAAGTTGCTTCAAAAACGAATGATCTTGCTGGTGATGGTACAACTTCTGCAACTGTGTTAGCGCAAGCAATAATTTCAAACGGCTTAAAAAATGTTGCTGCAGGTGCTAACCCAATGGANTTNAAAAGAGGGATTGATAAAGCAGTAAGCGCTATAATTAAAGACATTAATAAACAAGCACANCAAGTTGGAGATAGTTACGATAAAATCGAACAAGTAGCCTCAATNTCAGCAAATAATGACAATGTAATTGGATCTTTAATTGCTGAGGCAATGAAAAAAGTAAAAACGGAAGGTGTNATTACTGTAGAAGAAGCAAAAGGAACAGATACAACAGTTGAAGTTGTTGAAGGAATGCAGTTTGATAGAGGATACTTATCTCCNTACTTTATTACTGANGCGGATAAAATGGAAGTAGAACTAGAAAATCCGTATATTTTGATATTTGATCAGAAAATTTCAGCNATGAAAGATTTACTTCCTATTTTGGAACAAACTGCAAAATCAGGAAAACCGTTNATGATAATTGCTGAAGATGTAGATGGAGAAGCACTTTCTACACTTGTTGTNAATAAAATAAGAGGAGCATTAAAAGTAGCTGCTGTCAAAGCACCTGGTTTTGGTGACAGAAGAAAAGCTATGCTTGAAGATATAGCAATTCTTACTAATGGAACTGTTNTTTCTGAAGAAAGAGGTTTTAAATTAGAAAGTACAACTCTTGAAATGTTAGGAACAACTGAAAAAATTGTTATTGATAAAGATAATACAACAATTGTGAATGGTGCNGGNGATAAGAAATCAATTTCAGCAAGAGTNAATCAGATAAAANCACAAATTGAAACAACAACTTCTGATTATGANAAGGAAAAACTTCAAGAAAGNCTTGCTAAACTAGCTGGNGGTGTAGCTGTTTTATATGTTGGAGCCGCAACAGAAGTTGAAATGAAAGAGAAAAAAGATAGNGTTGATGATGCTCTTGCCGCAACAAGAGCTGCTGTTGAAGAAGGAATTGTTCCTGGTGGAGGTGTTTCTATTGTAAGAGCTTCACAAAGCTTGGATAAACTAAAAGCTGAAAATGATGACGAACAAACTGGAATTAATATCATTTANAGAGCTGTTGAGGAACCNCTAAGACAAATTGTAGAAAATGCAGGNTTAGAAGGGTCTGTAATAGTTGCAAAAGTAAAGGATGGAAAGGCTGACTTTGGATTTAATGCTAAAACTGAAACATTTGAAAGNCTNTATAAAGCTGGTGTAATTGATCCTGCAAAGGTTGTTAGAGTTGCGTTAGAGAATGCATCATCAGTTGCTGGNATGCTTCTAACTACAGAATGTGTTATTTCTAATATTAAAGAAGAAAATTCTGNACCACCAATGCCTCCAATGGGNGGAGGAGGAATGCCGGGAATGATGTAATACTAAAACCGTCTTAACAGACGGTTTTTTTAATCTACATTATCNTGTAAAAAAGAATTTTTATCATTAAGAATTATCTTTTCCTCATTATCTGAGGTTAATGAAAAATGAGAAATCTCATCTTCAGANGAATGAGCAGTTTCTTCTAAATCAATATTATTTCTTTTATATGCAGGCTCATCTTCAAGCTTAGTTAATCCAGAAGGAGTTCTTAATTTTATTGAAATTTCTCTTAATCTTTCCTCTCTTTCTCTAGCTTCAATTCGCATTGATTTATTATCTACTAATTGAACATCTTGTTCAGAATTCAATTTCTCTTCTTCATTTATAGTTGGCTTATGAAATTCTAAAGTTTCCTTTTCAATTATATCTTCACTTACTACAACTTTTTTTTCTGAATCAGGATCTTCATTATTTAATTCTAGAATATCAGAAATTAATGCTTCGGGCTCAGAAATAAANTTTTCATCTTCTTCTAAACTTACAACTTTCTTNTCTGATNCAACAATTGTTTGAGCCTCTACTTCATTTGATTTAAAATGCTNAAAATCAAATGATTCATCNTCTTCGAGAGATAGTNTCTGTTGAACATTATCNTTTATTATTTCTAAATCATTAGAATCACTANTACCAATATCATCTGTATCTTCAAGCTTAATCGTAACTGGTTCATTTACTTTTTTNGTTTCAAATCCAGTTGCTATAACNGTAATACTAACTNCACCTTCTAATGAAGNATCATTNCCAATACCTTCAATNATATTTACATCTCTTCCGGCAGCTTTTTGTATCTGATTCTTAATAATNNCTAATTCNNNAATTNTAATNTCATCATCTCCTTCTCCAGAAACTATTTTCAATAATACTTGTTCAGCTCCTGTAATGTCATTATCATTTAATAGTGGTGAATCTAATGCTNCAGTTACNGCCTCTATTGCTCGATTCTCTCCNNTNGCTANAGCTTGACCCATAAGAGCAGTTCCGCTATTTTCNAATACTTTTCTAGCATCATTTAAATCAATATTAACTNNNANNTGNTGAGAGATTACCTCTGCAATTCCTTTTGTAGCNGTATTTAAAACTTCATTTGCTTTNCCAAAGGCTTGAGTAAATGTTAAATCNCCATAAATTTCTATTAATTTATCATTATTAATAACTAACAATGTATCAACATACTTTTTTAATTCTTCTAATCCNTCCTTNGCATACTGCTTTCTATAACCACCTTCATTAGCAAATGGATGAGTTACTACAGCAATGGTTAAAATACCTTTTTCCCTTGCAATTTCAGCAATGACTGGTGCAGCACCTGTACCTGTCCCGCCACCCATACCTGCAGTTATAAATAACATTTTGGTATTTGCATCNAATAATTCACTAATTCTATCTGAGCTTTCTTGTGCTGCTTTCATTCCAACATCAGGATCAGATCCAGCACCTAAACCTTCGGTAAGATTCTTTCCTAATTGAATTTTTGTTGGTATTAAACTAGCTTCAAGAGCTTGAAGATCTGTATTACAAATAACAAAATCTACCCCCTTTATTCCATGTTCAAACATATAATTTACNGCATTACCACCGCCACCTCCAACTCCCANNACTTTAATTTGTGAAGATTGATTTTTTGGTAATTGAAATTCAAAATCTGTATCTATTAAGCTCATATTTGTTGTTTTTATTTATTTTTATTTGTTTTCTTTAATCTATATTATCTTCAAAAAAATCAGTAAATAATGCAATTAAGCTTTTTGATTTTCCTTTTGTTGAATCTTCTTCAGTTTCATCATTATTAATTTGATTTAAATTACTTTTTATTTTGTTTTCAAAACCTTTTAATACTAATCCTACTCCAGTTGAGTACATCGGACTCTTAACCATATCTTTTGAATCGCTAGAGAGATGTTCATTTGGATAACCAATTCTTGTTTCTTTAGCGGTAATAAAAGAAACTAACTGTTGTAAATTCTTTAATTGAGAACCGCCTCCAGTAATTACGATCCCCATCATTAGTTTATTTTCATATCCTGAAACTTTAATTTCGTGATATACTAAATCGATAATTTCTTTCATTCTAGCACCAATAATTTCAGATAGGTTTTTTACTGCAATTTCTTTTGGCTCTCTTCCCCGAAGACCAGGAATAGAAACCATGACATTTTCTTGATCATCCGTATACATTGCTGCTCCAAATTTTATTTTTAAAAGTTCTGCTTGTTTATCTAAAATAGAAAGACCAGTTTTAATATCTTTTGTTACGATATTACCTCCAAATGGAATAACCGCAGTATGTCTAATAATATTGTCTAAGAAAATAGCAACGTCAGTTGTTCCTCCTCCAATATCAACTAAAGCAACTCCTTCCCTTAGCTCATCATCATCAAGAGTAGCAATTGCAGAAGCAAAGGGTTCTAAAATCAAATCTCTTGTAACAAGACCAGCTTTCTCAACACATCTCATAATATTTCTAACAGCTCCAATCTGAGCAGTAATTACATGAAAATTTGCTTCAAGCTTAACGCCAGCCATTCCTTTAGGATCTTGGATTCCATCTTCCCCATCAACAGTATATTCCTGTGGAATAACGTGTATAACTTCTTCTCCTGGAATAGTTATAAGCTTAAACATATTTTCTTTAAGCTTGTCTATATCCTGCTGTCCAATCTCAACATTAATATTGTCTCTGACTATTTCTCCCCTATGTTGTAAACTCTTAATATGCTGTCCAGCTATTCCAACAAATACTTCCTTAATAGAAAGGTTATTCTTTTTTTCAACTTCATCAAGCGCTTGTTTTATAGACTCAACAGTTTTGTCAATATTTGAAACAATTCCTCTTGAAACCCCACTTGAAACTGATTTACCATTTCCTAGAATTTCAATTTTATTATATTGATTTCTTCTACCAATTATTATAGAAACTTTAGTTGTTCCTATATCTAAACCAACAATTATTTCTGAATTATTTATTTCCATCATTTATTTTTTTGTACATATAATTTGATCATGATATTTAAGATTAACATATGTATAATAATTCCATCCCTTAAATTTTATAATCTTTTCGTAAAAAGCAAGTAAATTATCAAGCTTCACGTCTAGATAATCTAAATTGCCAATATTAATTTCTAAATCTTTAAATCGAGTAATTAAAATAATATTTTGTTTTTGCAAATAAATCTGACTTACTAAAGATTCTAAAAAAGAATTAGATTTTATTTCAAGATATAAGTTACATATTTCGTTCTCATTAAAAAAAACTATATCACCATTAACAATAAGATTGCTTGTTGTGTATTGTGGTGAAAGCTGCATTGGCTTACAATCTGTATCAAGATAATAGCTCGAGTTTTTATCAAAAACTCTAACTAATGGAATTCGTTCCTTAAGATTAATATCTATATCTCCATTATGCTGGATATATACTTGGGCATCTTTTATCTGAGGATGATTATTAATTTTGGTTTCTATAAGATTAATATCTTTCTTACTATTAATATTACTTTTATAAATTTCAAAAATTTTTGACTTGTCAATAAACTTATTCTGATGTTCTATATTAATTTGATTTATATTTTTAGTTAGTTGTTCTTCACTTTTTATTGTAAACGACAACAAAAAAAAGAATAATGTACAAACACATACTAATCTCGTTATATATAAAAATAACTTCATGAGCTAATCATTTTTCTTATTGGAACAACCAAATCAGCTATATCACCTGCGCCTATTGTTAAAAGAATATCTATTTTTTGATTTTCTAAATTATTAACAACTAAATTTTTAGAAATAAGTTTCTTAGAATTATTCACACATAAATCCAACAACATCTTAGAATCAACACCATTTATTGGCTTTTCTCTAGCTGGGTATATATCTAATAAAATAAGTGAATCCGCTAAAGACAAAGATTGGGCAAATTCATGCTTAAAGTCATCTGTTCTAGAAAATAAATGTGGCTGAAATAATACTGTAAGATGTCTTCCTACAAACATCTTTTTCACAGTTTTTATAGTTTCAATAATTTCTGTAGGGTGATGAGCATAGTCATCTATATATACTTTTTCTGAACTATTTACATGTAAATCAAATCTTCTTTTTATTCCCTCAAAGGAATTGAGAGCTTGAGAGATACATTTATTTGATATATCTAATAATGAACATGCGGAAATTGCAGCTAAGGCATTGCTTACATTATGATTTCCTGGCATTGATAATTCAACATTATTATTATTATACTTTTTTCCTTTTTCATTATACAAAAAGTTAATCTTGTCAGATTGAAAATTTAAAGAAGATGCATAGAAATCTGAAATTGATGAATGTGAATAAGTAAATAAATTAACGTGTTTAGGTGTTTCAAATTTATTTACAATACTTTCTTCTAGTATTAAATACCCATTCTTTTTTACCTGAGAAGCAAACTTCTGAAATGTATCTATAAATTCTTTGTAACTACCATAAATGTCTAAGTGATCAGAATCTAGAGAAGTAATAATAGCTATGTCGGGATTTAATGATAAAAATGATCTATCAAACTCATCCGCTTCAACAACCATATATTTACTTTCATCTGACAATAGAAAATTAGTATCATAATTTTTACTAATACCGCCTAAAAATGCTGTACAATTAACATTTGATTGTTTCAATATATGAGAAAGCATAATTGAGGTAGTTGTTTTTCCATGAGTACCAGCTACTGCAATTGTATAATAATGTTCACTTATTAATCCTAATGCCTTTGATCTTTTACAAACATCGTAGCTATTTTCACTGAAATATGAAAGAATATTATTATTTGAAATAGCTGAACTATATATTACCAATTGATCCTTAGATGAACTATTAAAAACTAAAGGAATAGAATTTATATTATCTTCATAACTTATTTCTACACCTTTTTTTTCTAGATTTTCTGTCAATGTAGACTTGACTCTATCATAGCCATAAACATTTTTGTTTTGTGAATAAAAATAATTTGCTAAAGCGCTCATACCAATTCCACCGATACCAACTAAATAAATATTTTTATATGTCTTTATATTCATTTTATTAAGCTCATTGCATGAGATGCAATAATTGAAGAGGCTTCTTTAGCTTCCATAGTTTTAATATTTACACTTAATTCTTTCATCAATTGACTATTATTTTTTAATGAAATGATCTTTAATACAAGTTTATCATTTGCTTGTGAGTCTTTAACCAGAAGTGCTGCATTTTTATTAACTAGTGATTGTGCATTTTTAAACTGATGATTTTCCGCAACATTTGGAGATGGAATTAAAATGACTGGCTTTCCAATTACACATAATTCTGATATGGCAATCGCCCCAGCTCTTGAAATAATTATATCAGCTGCTNTGTACGCAGTTTCTATATTTTTAATAAATGAAAAAGTACTAATTCCATCTGTNCNTAANTCNTTAACNGCATTAANTGCAATAGCACTAAAATNTTGACCAGTTTGCCAAATAAGATTTAATTTTTCTTGCTTAAATATNCTTAGTGAATTTAAAATTGAAGTGTTAATTGTTCTTGCTCCTAAACTTCCACCAACTACTAAAACTGTAAGATTATTATTTTCAATTTTNAAATCTTTTTTTGCTTTTNCTAAACTNGTAGTATTTTCAATAATATTTTTCCTTATTGGATTNCCTGTTTTTATAATTTTATNTTGNGGGAAAAATCGNTGCATATCATCATATGCAACACAAATTTTATCTACATANTTTGCAAGTAATTTATTNGTGANACCAGCGNATGAATTTTGCTCTTGAATTAGTGTGGGTATTTTAAATAATGAAGCAACAAAAAGTATTGGACCACTTGCAAAGCCACCAGTACCTATCACTAAATTAGGTCGAAATTTTAAAATTATAAGAAAAGATTTTACAATACTGAAGAGCAACTTCAAAGGAAATAATAAATTTCTTAAAATATTTTTTCTATGAAAACCACTTATCCACAAACCAATTATTTTAAATCCTGCTGCTGGAATTTTTTCCATTTCCATTTTATCACTTGCACCCACAAATAAAAAATCAATATTCTTATCTATTTCCAATAAAGATTTTGCAATAGCNATAGCAGGGAAGATATGTCCACCTGAACCNCCACCACTAATTATTACTTTAGGCNGTTTCATATTCTCTATCTGATGTATCATTACTAACACTTANAANTATNCCAAGNGTTATACAAGTAAATAAAATTGATGTCCCACCCATACTTATAAGNGGAAGTGTTTGGCCTGTAACTGGTAANACTCCAACAGAAACAAGCATATTTACAAATGCTTGAAATACTAGGCTAAACATTAAACCAACACAGATTAACCCCCCAAAAACACTAGCTATTTTAGTAGAAATTCGTAATGCTCTATAAAATAAAATCAGATAAAGCAGCATGGGGAATATGGCTCCTATCAATAGCCCATATTCTTCTACCATTATAGCAAATATAAAATCTGAAGAAGAGTACGGTAATATATTTCTTTGAGTACTTTTTCCTGGACCAACNCCAGAAAAACCTCCNTTATATATAGCTACTAATGCTTGTTGTTGTTGATAATCTTGATCTAATTTTTTNACTTCTTTTGTGTTAAAATAANTATCAACTCTACTTACCCAAGTAGCAGATCTTGGCATTATCTTATTTGATAATTCNGGNGATANTTTAGCAATACCATAAATAAATAANGCACCAAAAATACCNAAGCCAATTATTGAANCAATATATTTTATATTAACTTTTGCAACAAANATCAAAACTAAACCGTTCANAAAAATTAATGCTGAAGTTGAAAAGTTATTTGGTAGAATTAATGAACATATAACTATTAAAGGNNCCAAAACATATAAAAAAAGAAATTTGAAATCTTTGATTTCATGTCTNTATTTACTTAATTGTCTAGCCATGAATAATAAGATTGAAAGTTTAGCAATATCAGATGGTTGAAATTGTACTCCTGCTATAGAGAGCCATCTTGATGCGCCATTAACAGTTACTCCAATAACAAAAACTAAGAGCAATAAGATTATACTAATAAAAAAACCTAACACACCAATTTTTGCAAAATATTTAAACTTGATTTTATGAACTTGATATAAAAAAAATAAACCCACAGATAATTTTATTAAATGACTAAATAAATATTCCCATCCTGCAGTACTGTAAACTAGCAGAACAGAAAAAAGAAATAAAGAAATAATAACACCCCATATTACTTTATCACCTTTAAGTTTTATATTTTTTAAAAAATCTGACATTTCACAAAGCTCTTACCATCTTTTTAAATTCACTCCCTCTATGTTCAAAATTTTCATAAAGATCAAAACTGGCACATGCTGGAGAAAGCAAAACAGCATCACCACCTTCAGCTAAATTATATGACTGCTGTACAGCCTCGTTCATATCGGCTGCTTGCTGAATTATATCTACATCTTTTTTAAAAGCATTTATTATTTTCTCGTTATTATCTCCTAAACAAATAATTGCCTTAATATTTTTTTCTTTAGCTACTGTAATTAATGCCGAATAGTCATTTCCTTTGTCAATGCCTCCCAGGATCCATACAAATGGCTTATTCATACTTTCAACTGCATACCAAGCAGCATTTACATTTGTCGCTTTGGAATCATTGATAAAATCTATTCCGTGTACAGTAAGAACATATTCTAATCTATGCTCAATATTTTCAAAATCAATTAATGATTTTCGTATTATATCATCTGAAACTTCAAAAACTCTTGCTGCCATAGCAGCAGCCATCGAATTAAAAATATTATGAGTACCTTTTAAAGCTAACTTTTCTATTGTCATGGTTTTGTTATTTAAATTAATATTCATTTTGTTATTAGTATATAAGCCACTGTCACCATTTGATTTATACTTAAGTGAAATAGGTATTTTCTTTGCATTTGTTTTTAAAACAGATAATGAATTATCATCATAGTTATAGATGAGAAAATCTTTCTTTGTCTGATTTTTTGTAATCTGTAATTTAGAGTAGACATAATTTGAAAAATTATTATTATATCTATCTAAATGGTCTGCGGTTATATTCAGAATTATTGAAATTGAAGGTCTAAAATCAACTATATTATCAAGTTGAAAACTGCTTACTTCTAAGACAACAAAATCATAATCTTTCTTAGAAATTTCGGCAGCAAAACTTAAACCTATATTTCCAGCAAGTAAAACATTATATCCAGCATCATTAAGAATTTTATATATAAGTAAAGCAGTGGTAGTTTTACCATTTGTTCCTGTAATTGCAACTATTTTTGCTTTTGTAAACCTTGAAGCGAATTCAATTTCAGAGATTATACTTATTTTTTTTTCAATTATTTTTTGAATTAGATTAATATGGTTTGGAATTCCGGGACTTTTAATGACTA
>NZHS01000009.1 GCA_002689735.1 Flavobacteriales bacterium
TTGTAACAGATAACCTAACATCCTGCTTTGGAGGGGACACTACTATTGTTGTGGAGTCATCACCCCCTGATGCATCAATTTTAGGAGGAGGATCAATATGTGATAATGGTTCAACTGTTGAAATAAACTTTACTTATAATGGTCTTATTCCTTGGGATTTAGAATTTATTAATGAATCGGATACTTTTTTTGAAAATAATATTCAAACCCAATCGTATACTCATATTACATCTCAAGCTGGAACATATGAACTTTTGAGCGTGATGGATCAGAACGATTGTATTGCAAATTTATCGGGATTAGCAATTGTAGAAGTAAATCAAAACCCTATAGCTATTTTAAATTGGGATAAGTATTTATTATATATTGGAGATACTTTGTTTTTACAAACTACTGAGGATTATTCTACATATCAATGGTTTGATCAAAATGATGATATTATTAGTTATAATTCTATTCTTTCTGTTTATCAAGCTGGAGAATATTATGTTTATGTGGAAGATGAAAATGGATGTTCGGATCAATCAGACTTAAGTATCATAAATGTAGTCCCAAGATCTGAACTGTTTGTTCCAAATTCCTTTACACCCAATTCAGATAGACATAATGAACTTTTTATTATTCATGCACAAAATATACGTTCTTTCAAAATGAAAATCTTTGACAGGTGGGGAGATGTTTTATTTGAAAGTGATGATATTGAAAAACATTGGGATGGAACATTTAACGGAAATAAAGTTGTACAAGATAAATATTTATATGTTATTGATATCCTTGGAGAAGATAATATACCTTTTACCAAAAGTGGAATAATTAATCTCATTTATTAAGATGAAAAAAATAATTTTTTTAATAATGTTCCCTTATTTATTAGTTGCTCAAACAACTGATTGGGTAAAGTCATTTGGAGGTACTGCTTCTGACAAGGGAATATCAATAGGTTGTGATTCTTTAGGTTTTATTTACTGTAGTGGATACTTTAATAATGAGGCTACCTTTGGTAATATTACACTTACAAATAAGAATGTAAGTACATCGGGAAATAATAAGGAAAATTTTATTTTTAAAATGGATTCTTTAGGTAATGTGTTGTGGGCAATTCCAGCTGGTAATCAATCTGGTAGTTGTTGTGATGATAGAGCATTAGGAATGCATGTAACACCCGGTGGGGATGTTTTTATTACGGGTACTTTTTGGAGCTCTTATTATTTAGGAGTGCCTGGTGCTCCAAATACCATTAACGTTCCTGGTAATCAAAGAAACGATCACGATAATTCTGTGTTGGCTAAGGTTGACACAGATGGTAATCCTGAGTGGGTAATAGGTTTTGGAGGAGATAATACTTCTGGTGGTTGTCCATATCCTATTTATGATGCGGATGATCATTCTTATGATGTAAAAGTTGATGCTGACGGTTTTATTTATGTTACAGGATTTTTTTCTGGATATGATGCAGATTTTGACAGCTTTACTATAACTAATCCAGAGTGGGGTAATGATTGTCAACCTATGGGTTATATTGGTAAGTTAGATTCAAATGGGAATTGGCTATGGGTTGATAAGTTTGATGGGATAAAAGATCAAAGAGGCTCTAGAGATAATAGATTAGCAATAGACAAATTTTCTAATATTTATGTTGTTGGAGGTTTCCAAAATAGAGGGCCTAGTCAAGTAGCTAATTATGGTCCTTTTTCTATTACATCTAATGGGGAGTGGGATGCATTTATTTTTAAAATGGATAAAGAGGGTAATTGGCTTTGGGCAGAAGGAATTGGAAGCAATAAAACAGATAGAGCAAATTCAGTTGCAGTAGATGTCTGTGATGATATTTATATCACTGGAGAATATCGTAATCCAATGGTATTTTCAGGTGGTAATGCTTCAAATGGGACAGATACTTTAAGTCATAAACAAAAAAGGGATGTTTTTGTAGCTAAAATGAATAATCAAGGGGAATGGAAATGGGCAAAAAGAGCTAGAAGTGAAGGAACAGATAAGCCTTATCAAATGTCTGTTGATGCCAATAAGCAAGTTTTTATAGGAGGAACCTTAAAGGGTGAAATGACTTTTACAAATGGATTGGTAGTTGGTCCACAAATAGCGGGAGATACGACGGCCTCTGCATGGGTGGCACAAATAGACGGAGCTTCAAATAATGGCGATTGGGTTTGGGCTAAAATGGCAGGCTCCGATACAGATGATGATGACAGAACAAATGATATATGTCCTGATGGGTTTGGAAATGTTTATGCAATTGGATTTTATGAAGATTCACCAGATTTTGATGGTACTATACTTAATTCACTTGGTAGAAAAGATATTTTTGTTTGGAAGATGAGTATGACTTCTGGAAGTTTTACATATAGTAATTCTACAGATACTGTTTACTACAGCGAAGTAGTTTATAATCCTCTTGACACTGGAATATTCATTAGATCATCAATTCAAATTGATGGCTGTGATACTTTATTTGTTGATTCAGTAATAGAGAAAAAATTAGGTGTTAAAATTATTTTTGATATTAATAATATAGGATCAGGAACTGTAACTGTTGATGGACAAGTACAAAACTTACCAATTGAAAAAGAATTTATATCTGGTGATTTTATAAATATATCTGCCACTATAGATCCAAATTGGTTATTTGATTATTGGCATTTAAATAATAATACAGTTACATTAAATTCATTGTCTACAATTTTTGTAGCGAATAGTGGAGATTCTTGTGTATTGAAAACAAGAGTTAAACCTCCCTTAACTGCTTTTATTTCAGGTAATGATACACTATGTTCAAATTCTTCACAAAAGGCTGAAGTTAATGTCTATTTTAATGATGGTCTACCACCATATACTTTTATATATAATGTAAACGGAGTAAATCAATCAGCAATTACAACATTTGATAATCCATACATTATAAACACTGATGAAGAAGGGCTTTATACTTTAGTATCTTTTAGTGATGCTAATAGTTCGGGAACATGTTCAGGATCTGCATATGTAAATATTGCCGATCCTCCAACAGCTTTGTTTTCAACTTCTTCAGATATAATTAGCACATTGAATACTACTGTAAGTTTTATTGATCAATCTCAAGGAAATATATCTAGTTGGAGTTGGGATTTTGGAGATAAAAACTTCAGTAATCAATCAAATCCTATTCATTTCTATGAAGATTCTGTTGGGATAGTTCAAGTAGAACTAGTAGTAATTGATAATAATGGATGTAGAGACACTATATTTAAACAGTTATGGATAGAAGATGAGTTTTGGATTTATTTGCCTAATAGTTTTACTCCTAATAATGATGGGTTTAATGATTTTTTCTGCTTGCATTACAATGGTATCATTCAGGAAACATTCTATTTTAATATTTTTAATAGAAATAGTGATTTAGTTTATTCAACAGAAAATATTTTAGATCTTAAATGTATATCAAATAATAATGGATGGGACGGTTTACATTATAATACAGGAAATAAACTTCCACTTGGAACATATGTTTATGAAATATACTTTCAGGACTTTGAAGGATGGAAACATCGCAAAGCTGGAACAATTCAACTAGTACGTTAATTTCTCAAATTATTTATGTTTTTAAACAAATCTTTCAAATTATTTATTGTGTTTCTTTTATTTTCTTGTGGAAATGAAAGTAATAATGAGATTCTTGTAATTAATAGTGGTAAAGCTCAAGGGACTTTTTATCATATTAAATATCTTGTAGAAGATGCTGAGAACCTACAAAATCAAATTGACAGTGTATTACTATCTGTCGATAATAGCTTATCTACATATATTCCTAATTCATTAATTTCAAAAATAAATAATGGGGAAGGCGTAATTGTAGACCCTATTTTTCAAACTGTTTTTAATACAGCTGATACAGTNTATNNAAAAACNAAAGGAGCCTTTGATTGTTCTGTTGCCCCTCTGGTAAATTCGTGGGGNTTTGGCTTTTCAAACAAAGAAAAAATGGATACTCTTAAAGTTAATCAGCTTTTAAAAAANATAGGNTATAATAAGATAAGTTTAAAAAATGATTCAATTTTTTTACCAGCAAAGATGTTATTAGATTTTAACTCAATTGCTCAAGGCTACACTGTTGATTTAATAGCTAATCTTTTTGATTTAAAAGGATTAAATAATTATCTAATTGAAATTGGAGGTGAGATTCGAGCTAAAGGATATAATGCTGATAATGAAATTTGGAAAATAGGAGTTGATAAGCCATCAGAAGAAATTAACGCTCAAGATCGTTTTCAGTTTATTTTAAAGTTAAATAATAAATCTCTAGCAACATCTGGAAATTATAGAAAGTTCTACATTGAAGATGGAGTTAAGTATTCGCACGTTATTAATCCTTTTAATGGTTTTCCAGCAAAAAACAGGTTACTTAGTGTAACTGTTATTCATGATGATTGTATGTATGCAGATGCTTATGCTACTGCTTTTATGGTTATGGGATTAAAACAGTCAAAAATATTTTTAGAAGAAAATAATAATCTAGAGGCTTATTTTATCTTTACAAAAGATAATGGAGAGTTAGGGAAATTTGTTTCTGAAAGTTTTAATCGACGAATCTTAAATTAAGATTCATTAGGGCAAATTTCTTCAGCCGTTTTACCGCAATAGCCACAACTTTCTCCTTCTTTAATTAGAAATGGATTTTGACTTGCACAGGTGCCAGCAAATTTTCCATCCTTTTTAAGTATAATTTTAATTCCAATTCCTATAAAGACAAACATTAACATTAAAACGGTAATTGCAAAGATTTTCATGATGCAAATTTAATTAAAAATTATGTTAATTTAATTAATATATCAATTAAGGTAGTTATATAAATGCATATGTTTGTTTAAAATCAAATTCAATGAAAAATAAAGCTAAAGCATTTATAAGACTAGTCGAAATCATGGATCGGCTTAGAGAAGAATGTCCTTGGGATAAGAAACAAACTATAGATAGTTTAAGGTATTTAACTATTGAGGAAATGTATGAGCTGTCTGATGCTATTTTAGATAAAAATATGGATGAGATAAAAAAAGAGCTTGGTGATTTAATGTTACATATTGTTTTTTATTCAAGGATAGCATCAGAAAAAAAACATTTTGATATTACAGATGTGTTGGATAGTATTTCTGATAAATTAATTCATAGACACCCTCATATTTATGGAGATGTAGTCGCTAATGATGTTAAACAGGTAAAAGAAAACTGGGAAAAGTTGAAATTAAAAGAAGGAAAAAAATCTGTTTTAGAAGGAGTTCCAAAATCGTTACCTGCAATTGTTAAAGCTTACAGAATTCAAGAAAAAGTTCGTGGAATTGGATTTGATTGGCAAAATAAAAATCAGGTTTGGGATAAATTTCAAGAAGAAATAGAGGAATTCCAGAGAGAAGAAAAGAAAAATGATTCTGAAAAAATGGAAGAAGAATTTGGTGATGTTTTATTTTCATTAGTTAATTATTCTCGATTTGTAAATATAAATCCTGAAGATGCTTTAGAAAAAACAAACAAAAAATTTATTAGAAGGTTTCAATTTATGGAACAAAAAATTAAAGAAGACGGTTTGGATCTATCTAAATTGTCATTTGAGCAGATGAATACTTTCTGGGACATGGCAAAAATTGCGTGTCTTAAATAAAGTATTAATTAACTTTTGTCGTCTAATAAATATTGGTGTATCTTATTAATTTCTTAATATACTATATTTGTTAAATAATTGTTAAATTAACTAAAAGTGAAAAATTCTATTTACATACTCTTTTTTTTATTGCTAGTTTGTTCTTGTGAAAAAGAAGCAGGAGAAGGTGGTACATCTTCAATTGTTGGTTCTGTGTATAAAATTTCTACATATTATAATGTATTAACTCAACAGAATGATACGGTATATTATCAATTAGATTCAGGTGAAGATATTTACATAATATATTCTGATGATGAAAATGATTTTTATGATGATAATATTGAGACAAATTGGAATGGTCAGTATCGATTTGATTATTTAAGGAAAGGAGATTATACAGTTTTTATTTATGCTGATAGTACAGATAATTTAAATGTAAGCTATGATTACCCTATATTTCATCATGTAACTATTGAAGAAAATAATGCAACATATACTTTGCCAGACTTTGTTATTGAAAAATGAAAGTAGCTGAACATATTAATGAATTTTTACCAACCACTCTAGAGAAAATGGATGGTGTAAAATTATTAAGTAGGTCCGACACAAAATTTGCATTTAGTGTTAATATTTTAGAGGATTTAATTAATAGACTTACTCCATTTTATAATGTTTTAGAAATTGATGGAAAAAGAAAGCATGATTACAAATCTTTATACTTTGATACTGAAGATCGTAAGTTTTATAATGACCATCATAATCAAAGAGTTAATAGGCATAAGGTAAGATATAGAGAATATGTAGACTCGGGCCTAGTTTTTTTAGAAATAAAGTGTAAGAATAATAAAGGCAAAACAATTAAGAAAAGATTACAGGTTGATAAAATCTACGATAGTCTAACAGCTGATCATCAAAATTACGTGGATAAGATTATTGGATTTCCATTGAAAATTAAATCAACACAATGGATTAATTTTAGTAGAATCACTTTAGTTCACAAAAAAGCAAAAGAAAGATTAACAATAGACTTAAATCTTAATTTCCATAACAATCAAAATAAAGGAAATTTAAATAAAATTATAATTGCAGAAGTAAAGCAGGAAAGGATGAAGAGATCATCTGATTTTATTAGAATTGCAAAAGAGATGAATATCTACCCAATGAGAATTAGTAAATATTGTTTCTCATCATTTAACTTAGATAATTCACTTAAACAAAATCGATTTAAAGAAAAACAAATTTTTATAAATAAAATAACAAATAATTAAATATGTCATTACTACTAATTTTACTTGATGGATTAGAGTTTTTAGGAACTCCTCTTTTTGATTCCAAAGACTTTTTTAAACTGATTGTTAAAGCTGCTTTTAACTTAGCAATGATATTAGTAATTGTTCGCTACATATACTACCCAATTACTAAAAATAAGGATTATTTATTTACTTATCTTTTAATAAGTTTAACTGTTTTTTTACTTTGTATCCTCTTAGACAGCGTTAAAATTGAATTAGCCTTTGCATTAGGGCTTTTTGCAATTTTTGGGATTATAAGATACAGAACTGATCCAATTCCAATTAAAGAGATGACTTATCTTTTTTTAGTGATTGGCGTTTCAGTAATAAATGCTTTAGCAAATAAGAAAATCAGTTATTCGGAGCTTGTATTTGCTAATTTTTTGATTATTGCAGTTACATTTGGGTTAGAAAGGATTTGGCTTCTAAGACACGAAACACGTAAAAATGTAATTTATGAGAGAATCGATTTGATAGGTCCTGAAAAAAGAGATGAACTTATAAAAGACTTAAAAGATAGAACAGGTATAGATGTTGTTAGAGTTGAAATTAGGAGAATAGATTTTCTAAAGGATATTGCTTATTTGCGTATTTTCTATTATGAGAACGATAATAGCTAGTATTTTCTTTTTTTCTTTATTTAGTTATGACTCAAATGCCCAGCAAAATGATTTTCAACTTTGGAATACTTTAAAACTAAGTAAGAAAATTAATAAATCTTTAAGAGCAGATCTTAAGTATGGGGCAAGATTTAGAGAAAACGCCTCTCTCTTGTCAACTCAATTCGTTGATTTTAAAGTAAAATATAAAGAAAATAAAAGATGGAGCTTTGCTATTGGTTATAGATCAATTTCTGATTACTCCATTTCAAATAATTTAGAGTTTAAAAATAGATTCTATGCTGATGCTTATTTTTCTAAGAAGTTAAAAAGATATTTCTTTAGTATAAGAAATAGAGTCTTAACTCAATTTAATAATAATGTTTCAAAAGAAGTTCTAAGGCAGAAGTATAAGCTGGCATATAACATAAAAAAAACTAAGCTTCTTCCATCTATTTCAGTTGAGCTTTTTTATAGTTTAGATAACTATTTTTATAAAATCAGAAATTCATTTGAATTAGCTTATCCATTAAATAAAAAGATGGATTTTAGTTTAGTTTATAAAATTGAAAATGAATTTAATGTTGTTGATCCATTTACTCTTTTTATTTTTGAGCCTAAGATTAGTTATAAATTATAGATGATTGAACAAAAAATTAATACTAGTTTCTTCATAGCTGATTTAGATGAGCTTTCAACAGATGAGCAAATGCTTGTTGAGAAGGCTCAAAATATTTTAAAAACATCCTACTCTTCATATTCAGGTTTTTCAGTTGGAGCTAGTGTGTTATTGGATAATGGAGTTACTGTTGAAGGTAGTAATCAAGAAAATGTTGCATATCCTTCAGGATTATGCGCAGAAAGAGTAGCTTTATTTTATACAGGTGCTCAATATCCAAACAGCACAATCAAAACTATTGCAATTTCAGCTTTATCTAAATCATTTGAGATTAAAGATTATATCAGCCCATGCGGAGCATGCCGTCAGGTAATGGCAGAATATGAAGAAAAACAGAATGCAAAAATTAAGGTTTTATTACACTCCCCAAATGACAAAGTTTTAATTTCAAATTCAGTGGAGGATTTACTTCCTTTTGTATTTAGAAGTCCTTTTCTGAAAAGGTTTTAGTATTGTCATGCATATCCTCTCCACACCAATAGAATATCTTAAAGGGGTTGGACCAATTCGTTCCGAGCTCCTAAAAAAAGAATTAAATATTTTTACATATGAAGATTTATTGTTTCATTTTCCTTTTAGGTATATTGATAAAAGTAATGTTCATTTAATTTCTCAGATTAATGACTCTTTTCCTCATGTTCAGTTTAAGGGAAGAATAAAGAAAATTGAAGAAAAAGGAAACAAGAGATCAAAAAGATTGATTGCTTATTTTCAGGACTCATCAGGAGTCATTGAATTGATATGGTTTAAATCTATAAGATGGATCAAGCAAAATATAGATTTGAATAAGGAATATATTGTTTTTGGAAAACCTTCTTTCTTTTCTGGAAAACCAAATTTAGTTCATCCAGATTTAGATGCTATGGATGGTGTTAAAGAAGATTTTATGGGTTTACATGGAGTTTATTCAACAACAGAAAAATTGATAAATAAAGGGTTAAATAGCAGAGCGATATCTAAGCTAGTTAAAAACTTACTTCCACTTCTTGAAAATAATATTGAAGAGAACTTATCAGATGAAGTTTTAACTAAATTTAAAATACCAAAGAAAAAAAATGCTCTAATAAATATCCATATTTCAAAGGATCTTAAAATCTTAGAAAGAGCTCAAAAAAGATTAAAATTTGAGGAGTTATTCTTTCTTCAATTACACCTACTAAAGTCCAAACAATTAAGAAAAACTAAAACTATTGGCTATTCATTAACTGATATTGGAGAAAATTTTAATGATTTTTATAACAATCATCTTAAATTTCCACTTACCAATGCACAAAAAAAAGTGATAAAGGAAATTCGTGCTGATGTTAAAAATAATCAGCAAATGAACAGATTGTTACAAGGGGATGTTGGTAGTGGAAAAACAATAGTTGCTCTTTTAAGTATGTTAATTGCTATTGATAACGGTTACCAAGCTTGCATCATGGCTCCAACTGAAATATTAGCTCAACAACATTTTAAAACAATTTCTCAAGAGCTAAAATCTTTAAATATTAATATAGATATTTTAACAGGTTCAAAAAAATCAAAAGCTAGAAAGATATTATTAGAAGAATTAAAAAATGGTGATATAAATCTTCTAATAGGAACACACGCATTATTAGAAGATACAGTTGAATTTAGTAATCTTGGCTTTGTTGTTATTGATGAACAGCATAGGTTTGGAGTTGCACAAAGAGCTAAGTTATGGAAAAAGAATAAGTACCCTCCTCATATTTTAGTTATGACAGCTACTCCCATTCCTAGAACACTTTCTATGACACTATACGGAGATTTAGATGTTTCCGTAATAGATGAACTTCCTCCCGGAAGAAAAGAAATAAAAACATTATGGAAGTCGGATAGTTCGCGATTAAATATTATCCGTTTTATGCATGAACAAATCAAAGAAGGAAGACAGGTATATATTGTTTTTCCACTAATAGATGAGAGTGCAAAATTAGATTACAAAAATCTAATTGAAGGTTTTGATTCAATTGTTAGAGAATTTCCTCTCCCAGATTTTCAAGTAAGTGTTGTGCATGGCCAGATGAAATCTGCCGATAAAGAATATGAAATGCAAAGATTTGTTGAAGGGAAAACAGATATTTTAGTTGCAACAACAGTTATTGAAGTAGGAGTAAATGTTCCAAATGCATCTGTAATGGTTATTGAAAGCGCTGAGAGATTTGGCTTATCACAATTACATCAGCTTAGAGGAAGAGTTGGAAGGGGAGCAAATCAATCCTATTGTGTTCTTATGAGTGGGCATAAAGTTAGTGCTGATGGAAAGACTCGATTACAAACAATGGTTGATACAAATGATGGATTTAAATTAGCTGAAGTTGATTTAAAATTAAGAGGTCCAGGTGATATGATGGGCACAAAACAAAGTGGTTTGCTCAATTTTAAAATTGCTGATCTTATTAAGGATAATAAGATACTAATTTATGCTAGAGAACAGGCACAGATTTTATTGGAAGATGATTTTGATTTATCTAAATCTGAAAACATCAATATTGCAAGGTTTTATAGGCCATATGCTAGAGAAAGGATGGGATGGAGTAGAATTAGTTAAAAAGGGTAAGCTATTTGTATCGCACCGCTACAACCTAATACCCTTGCTACATTCCTGTCCTGGGGGAGTTCTTAGGGAGCTGGTCGTACAAGACTTACCCTTAGCTCGCAAAATTAATATAATCTAACTTACAGCAAAATTTTTCTTAGTATGTATTTTCTATATTTGTAAAAAATATTTTAATGGATACAAGGAAATTTTCTATGAATTATGGAGCCTATTTAGGACTGGGGCTTGTTTTAATTTCATTTACAGTTTATATTTTAGGTCTTGAAGAACAAAAATCAATAATTCCTAGTCTATTAAATAACTTTCTAATAATTGGTGCTATTGCTTATTCTGTTTCTATATACAGAGATAATTTTAACAACGGTTTTATTGCATATAGCCAAAGCTTAAAAATTGGGACTTCTGTTGTTTTTTTTGCATCTGTTATCCTTGCTTTTTATACTTATATTTTTGTGACATTTATCAATCCTGAATATCTAGAAAATATTATTAAAATTGCCGAACAAGAAATTTTAAACTCTGATCCTGAAATCTCGGATGAAGATTTAGATCTAGCTTTATCAATGACTCAAAAGATGTTGCAACCCCAATGGATGTCAACATTATCCGTATTAGGTGGGACATTTATGGGCTTTTTTTATTCATTAATTATTTCATTTTTTATGAAAAAAGATGATCCTAATTTTATTGTTTAATGGATATTTCTATTGTAATTCCTTTATTTAATGAAGAAGAGTCTCTTCCAGAACTATGTTCATGGATTGAGAAAGTAATGTTGTCAAATAATTATTCTTATGAAGTCTTACTTATTGATGATGGTAGTAAGGACAAGTCATGGTCAGTTATTGAAGAGTTATCGTCAAAAAACAAATCGATTAAAGGGATAAAATTTAGAAGAAATTATGGTAAATCTGCTGCTTTAAATATTGGTTTTCAAAAAGTAACAGGTGATGTAGTAATAACTATGGATGCTGATTTACAAGATAGTCCTGATGAAATTCCAGAACTTTATAATAAAATAATAAAGGAGAATTTTGATCTTGTTTCTGGATGGAAACAAAAAAGATATGATCCTCTTTCCAAGACTATTCCAACAAAATTATTTAATTGGGCTGCAAGAAAAGCATCAGGGATTTACTTACATGATTTTAATTGTGGTCTAAAGTCGTATAAAAATACAGTTGTTAAAAGTGTTGAAGTGCATGGAGAAATGCACAGATATATTCCTGTTCTCGCAAAATGGGCAGGTTTTGCCAACATAACGGAGCAGGTAGTTGAACACCAAAGTAGAAAATATGGAGAAACTAAATTTGGCTTAGAACGCTTTGTAAATGGTTTTTTAGATCTTCTAACAATTACTTTTGTTACAAGATTTGGTAAGAAGCCAATGCATCTTTTTGGTGTAATTGGTTCAATTATGTTTCTTATTGGTTTTAGTATGTTTGGATATATNGTTATTGATAAACTAATAGCTATGAGCAATAATNTAGTTGCTAAAAATATTGCAGATATGTCTGTTTTTTATATTGCACTTACTTCAATGATAATTGGTGTTCAGCTTTTTTTAGCTGGATTTATCTCTGAAATGATNTCTAGNAGCTCCAANGATAGAAATAATTATCAAATTGAAAAGGAGNTCTAAATTTTGTCTGCTAAAAAAGTTATAATAATAGGTCCAGCTCACCCTTATCGTGGAGGAATAGCTAATTTTAATAACTCACTTGCTAAAGCATTTAAAGATAANAAGGACGATGTTCAAGTTTATTCTTTTAAGCTNCANTACCCCTCATTTTTATTTCCAGGCAAAACACAGTATGAAGAATCTGAACCACCTAAAGGAGTAAAAATTAAGAGTGCAATAAATTCTATAAATCCATTTAATTGGATTAATGTTGCTAGATCAATTAATGATNAAAAACCNGACTATGTAGTTATNAGGTATTGGTTGCCTTTTATGGCTCCCTGTTTAGGTTTTATTGCNAGANTATTANATTCAAATATTAAAATTTTAGCAATCACTGATAATATAATNCCTCATGAAAAAAGATTTGGGGATTATTATTTAACCAAATTTTTTATNTCTAGTTGCGATGCATTCCTAACATTGTCAGCTTCTGTTTTAGAAGATTTAGAAATNTTTACNAAAACAACAAAAAAGATTTTTATTCCTCATCCAATTTACGACACATTTGGTGATAAATTAGATAAAAGTATTGCTCAAAAAAATCTTTCTTTAAATCCTAATGATAAACATTTGCTNTTTTTTGGTTTTGTTAGAAAATACAAAGGATTAGACTTAATGTTANACGCGATTTCTGATGAAAGAATAAAAAAACTTAATGTTAAATTAATTGTTGCCGGTGAATTTTATGATAATATTGATTTTTACTTAAAATTAATTGATGATTTAGATATAAAATCTAATGTTATTCTAAAAAGTGATTTTATAGATGAATCAGATGTNAAAAATTATTTTTGTGCATCTGATATGATTACTCAAACCTATAGAACAGCTACTCAAAGTGGGGTCACACAAATTGCCTATCACTTTGAAAGACCTATGCTAGTTACAAATGTTGGGGGTTTAGCTGAGATTGTACCTCATAATAAAGTGGGTTATGTAACTTCTCAAGAACCTAAAGAAATTGCAGATGCAATTATAGATTTTTATACCAANAACAAAGAAAGTGATTTTGCTAAAAATGCTGCTATTGAAAAATCAAAATTTTCTTGGAATAGTCTTATTGTTGGTATAGAGAGTTTGATTCTAAAATAGTCATAAATACCTTCTTTAATTCTTACTATATTTGTACAAATTTTATTATGAGATTTCTTCTATTTTTTTTATTGATATTTTCATTTTTCTGTAGCGCTCAGAATATAAATCAGATTGACTCCAATGGCATGAAACAAGGTGTTTGGAAAAAAACATATGATAATGGNAATCTTAGATACAAAGGNAATTTCAAAAATGATAATCCTGAAGGAATTTTTTATTATTANTATAANAGNGGAGAATTACAGCTTGAAAAAGAGTTTTTTCANAANGGATTAGCCGCTGCTACATATATTTACTATAAAAATGGTAATCTNAAGGCTTCAGGCNTATATGTTAATGAACAAAAAGATAGTACATGGAATTATTANAACAGAGATAGTGTGATAATTTTACAAGAAATTTACTCTAGTGGTAAATTAAATGGTACTGTAAAAACCTTCCATGATGAGGGCTCTATTTATGAGATNAAAACATNNAAAGAGAATATTTTATCAGGAATTTGGAAGCAGTTCTTTTTGAATGGANAATTAAAATTAGAGGGGTCTTATGTAGATGGCAAGCGTCATGGACTACAAAAGTATTTTTTTCCAAATGGTNTGCTTTATTCATCTGGAATATATAATGAAGATAATAAGTTTGGNGAATGGGAATATTTTAATAATGAAGGAACAAGAGATACAATTATAAATTATAATGAGTAAAGGAAAAGTTTTAATGGCAATGAGTGGTGGTATTGATAGTACTATGGCTTCCTTACTATTACATGAAGAAGGTTATGANGTGATAGGTTTAACCATGAAAACTTGGGANTATGCATCTGCTGGAGGTTCTAAAAAAGANACAGGTTGTTGTAGTCTAGATTCAATAAATGATGCGAGACAACTTGCAGTAGATTGTGGTTTTCCACATACAATATTAGATATTAGAGACGAATTTGGTGATTATATCATTGATAATTTTGTTAATGAATATATTGCNGGAAGAACACCNAANCCATGTGTTTTATGTAATACTCATATTAAATGGGAGGCACTACTTAAAAGAGCTGACATGCTAGGATGTGAGTATATTGCAACTGGTCATTATGCTCAAATTAGAAAGTTAAATGATNGGTATGTTGTTTCNAAAGGATTAGATGAAAGTAAAGATCAGTCTTATGTTTTATGGGGAGTAACNCAAGAGTGTTTAAAAAGAACAATTTTTCCAATGGGAAAGTTTCATAAAAAAGATATCAAGCANATGGCAATTGATAGAGGCTATGTACAATTAGCTCAAAAAAGTGAGAGTTATGAAATCTGTTTTATCCCTGATAATGATTATAGAGGGTTTTTAAAAAGAAGAGTTGAAGGATTAGAGGAAAAGGTTAGGGGAGGTGATTTTGTTTCTGTTGATGGCGATGTTGTTGGTAAGCATGATGGATATCCATTCTATACTATAGGTCAAAGAAAATTAGGAGTTTCTCTTGGAAGTGAACCAACATACGTTGTAGGTATAAAAGAAAAGGAAAATATTGTAGTTGTTGGTACTAAAGAAGACCTTAAAAAACAAGAGATGTATGTTAAGAATATTAATTATGTAAAATATTCAAANATTGAAGANGGAACACAATTACTTNCNAAAATTAGATATAAACATANTGGNGAAATGGCNACAATTTATAATNAAGAAGGTAATCTNAAGGTGTTGTTTCATAATAAAGTNCATGGAATTGCNCCTGGACAATCTGCTGCTTTTTATGATGGTGAAGATTTAGTAGCTGGAGGTTTTATAATGAAAAATTAACTTTGAAAACACAAAGGCTTTCATACCAAGAAACTGGAAGATTTAGNAAATTAGTTTTAGATTATATNAATCAAAAAGAATCTGTCAAAGATTTTATTTCAGAATTTCCAACTATCAAAAATTTTCGCAAACAAATAGATAAAAAATCAAATGATATCATTGACAGAGAATTATTATTTGAGGTTTTAAAAGAACAAAACGCTAAAATTGAACTTTCAAAATCAAGCCAGGCTAATCTGAATTTATTAAAGGACAATAATACTTATACAGTTACAACAGGTCATCAGCTCTGTATTTTTACAGGACCTTTGTATTTTATTTATAAAATAATCAGTACAATTAATCTTGTTAATTCTCTTAAATCTCAATATCCCTCTTATAACTTTGTTCCTATTTTCTGGCTTGCAAGTGAGGATCATGACTTTGATGAGATCAGCTCAATAAATCTTTTTAATAAAAAAGTTTCATGGAAGACCAATCAAAAAGGTTCTGTAGGTCGCATGAAATTAGATGATTTTGATCTTGTCTTAGATGAATTAGATGATTTAATGTGTAATGATAAAAATTATCAACATCTAAGAGAGGTTTTTAGAAATTCATATAATAAACAAAACAACTTATCTGAAGCTACTAGAGTTTTAATAAATCAGTTATTTGGTTGCTACGGTCTTTTAGTGATTGACGGAGATGATAAGAAACTGAAAAGAAAACTTATTGATGTTATTGATAAAGACATAAATGAAAATCATTTTTATAAAATAATTTCAAAAACCAATAAAAAAATCCAGAAATTATACCATAAACAAGCTTTTGTTAGACCAGTTAATTTTTTTGATATTTCTAATAATAATAGAGTGCGAATTAAAAATAAGATTGATAAACAAAAAATAAGTAATTCACCTGAGAATTATAGTCCAAATGTTTTGTTGCGACCTATTTATCAGGAAATGATTCTTCCTAATATAGCTTATATTGGTGGGGGTGGGGAAATTAGTTATTGGCTCCAACTCAAAGATGTCTTTTCAGAACTATCTCTTTCAATGCCTATTATTGTACTTAGAAATTCAGTTTTATTTATAGATGAAAAACAATCACAAAAAATATCAGATTTAGGATTAAATTCCTTTGTTTTTTTTAGTGAAACTGATGAGATTATAAGTGATTATATTAAAAATACATCCGATAATATTGATATATCATCTCAGATATCTTCTATTAATGATATTTTTTTTTCGATTTCAAAAAACATAAAAGATCAGGGACTTATAGCAAGTTTAAATGCCCTTAATCAAAAAACAAATAATTCTTTAAATGACTTAGAAAAAAAAATTATTAAAAACCTTAAGAATAATAAAGTAGATAAAATCAATCAAATAAATAAGCTTAAAGCATTACTTTTTCCCGAAAATAATTTACAAGAAAGATATGATAGTTTTGTAATGGCGTATTCAAAATATGGGGATAACTTTATTAAAAATTTAATTTCATCACTAGACCCTCTAGATACTAATTTTGTAATTTTAGATTTGTAATTCAATCACTTATGAAGAATGAAAAAGTAATAATTTTTGATTTTGGATCACAATATACTCAACTAATAGCTAGAAGAGTTAGAGAGTTGAATATTTATTCTGAGATTCATCCTTTTAGTAAGGATGTCGTAATTGATGACTCTGTTAAAGCTATTATTCTTTCTGGATCACCATACTCAGTTAGAGAAGACAACGCACCTAAACCCTCATTAGATTGTTTCAATCAAGATGTTCCTGTGCTAGCTATTTGTTATGGCGCCCAGTTTTTAGCTCATAATAATGGTGGTACAGTTTCTCCTTCAAAAATAAGAGAATATGGAAGAGCTAATTTGTCATTTTTTGATTCTAATTCAAGATTATTTAATGGTGTTTCTTCTAATTCTCAGGTTTGGATGAGTCATGGAGATACCATAACAAAGATTCCAGAATCATTTAATTTA
>NZHS01000010.1 GCA_002689735.1 Flavobacteriales bacterium
AGATCTTATTAATAAAACCAACTAACCACATGCAAAACGACTTTATTATTGCTCTTGCTTGGCCTGAAGGAATGGTTTCTGCTGCAGGAGCATGGTATGACTTTTTATTTGCTAAAAATGGGAAGTATAGAGTTGGACACTCAGCAGTTGTGCTAATTAATAGAGAATCGGGGGAGCTTAAGTATTTTGATAATGGAAGATATCATTCGCCACCAAATTATGGTAGAGTAAGAGATGTGGAGACAGATAGTGATGTAGCTTTAAAGTCTATTGCAAAAATAAAAAGTAATACGATAACCAACCTTGAAGAGATTTTATTAGAAATTAAAAATAAAAACTCCTTTCATGGTGAAGGAACCTTATACGCATCTATTTTAAATGATGTGTCTTTTGATAAAGCATATAAATACGCTAAAAACATTCAGCTTCAAGGTTTAATTCCTTATGGACCATTTATATATGGAGGAACTAATTGCTCAAGATTTGTAGCTTCTGTAATGAGAAGCGCCAGCCCAAAATTTATTAAGAACGCAAGGCTGAAATTTCCATTTTGCATATCTCCCTCGCCAAAAAGAAACGTTGGCATTGCCAATGCCGTTTTCTATAAAGTAGCAGACAAGACAGTTGAAAAAATAAATAGAAGTATTTTAGGTTCCTATTTTAAAAGTATTGAAAGATCATGAGTTTGTCACCACCTCAAAAAAATAAAACAATACCGGAAAGTTCTCAATGGCTTGGTGGTATTGGCGCTGGATCATGGTTTCACTTATCACAGCAAAGAAATCGATACAAAATAGATCGTTTTTCAGAAATTGGCGAGTTAGAGTGTTCCAACTTATTTAAAGTTGACAATCCCTCATTTGATATTAACATAGACTATAAATTTACTTATCTTTCACATTGTAGTCTTTGTACTATTATTCAAAACCAAATCACNTTTAAATTTAAAGTCTATGAAAATAANAATGTATAGTGCAGCATGGTGTTCGGATTGNGTTTATGCCAAAAAATATTTAGANGAAAATAATATTCATTATGAGTATATAGATGTTACAAATAATACAGAAGCNACAGAGCTTGTAAAAAANATAAATAATGGTAAAAGAATAATTCCNACTTTCATTATTNATGGTGAAATATANACAAATCCCGGAATTAATAAATTATCTGATATTATAAAGCAATAATTGATAAATTTGTAATCTAAAATACTAACTATGAGTGATGCTTTAAAGCATGAGTGTGGTGTTGCGATGCTAAGGCTTCGAAAACCTCTTGANTTTTANAAAGAGAAATACGGAACATCCTTCTATGCTTTAAAAAAAATGTACTTGCTCATGGAAAAGCAAAGAAATAGAGGGCAAGATGGCGCGGGCTTAGCAAATGTTAAACTAAATACCCCTGCAGGTAAAAGGTATATTAGCCGAAAAAGATCAACAACAAATAATCCTATNGAAGAATTATTCACGCAGATTAACAAAAAATTTATTGATCTTGAAGAAAATGATCCGAAAAAATTGGAAGATATTAGCTGGCTTAAGACCAACATGCCNTTTACAGGAGAGTTATTCTTAGGCCATCTTAGATATGGNACNTATGGNGGNAATAGTGTTGAGCAATGCCANCCNTTTTTAAGACAAAATAACTGGAAAACACGAAACTTAGCATTAGCAGGAAATTTTAACATGACTAATGTTGATGAGNTNTTTGGNCACCTAACTGACCTTGGTCAACATCCAAAAGAAAANTCTGATACGATAACAATAATTGAAAANATTGGTCATTTTTTGGATGAAGAGAATGCTAACATATATCAAAAATACAAGGGAGATTTTACAAAAATAGAAATCTCTAAAAAAATAGAGNAAGAGCTCGATATTCAAAAAATATTACAAAATGCATCAAAACACTGGGANGGAGGCTATGTAATGTGTGGTCTTTTTGGGCATGGTGATGCATTTGCATTAAGAGATCCTTCAGCAATAAGGCCTGCATACTACTATTGTGACGATGAAATTATTGTGGTTGCTTCAGAAAGACCTGTTATTCAGACNACATTTAATATTCACATAAATAAGATTAAAGAAATCAAGAGGGGGCATGCNNTAATTATNAAAAATNACGGAACCNTTTCAGAAAAAGAAGTTATAAAACCTTTAGAGCGNAANGCCTGTTCTTTTGAAAGAATNTATTTTTCTAGAGGAAATGACAANGATATTTANAANGAAAGAATTGAATTNGGNANACANGTCTTTCCAAAAGTTCTTGAGGCTATAGATAAAGATATTAAAAANACTGTCTTTTCATATATTCCAAATACAGCTGAGGTTTCTTATTATGGCATGATGAAAGCAGCAGATAGTTATTTAAATCAGGTCAAAACAGAAAAAATTCAACGCCTTGGAAGCAACCCCAGTTCAGAAGAAATTAATGAGATTATGCAGATTAGTGCAAGGGCCGAAAAGATTGCGATTAAAGATGCAAAACTCAGAACATTTATTACCTCAGANANNAATAGNGATGATCTTGTNGCTCATGTATATGACATTACTTATGGAAAAGTAAGTAGTGATGATAATTTAGTAATTATTGATGATAGTATTGTTCGAGGAACAACTTTAAAACAGTCTATTTTAAGAATTTTAGACCGTTTAGGACCTAAAAAAATTATTGTTGTTTCTTCTGCTCCTCAAATAAGATATCCCGACTGTTATGGTATTGACATGGCCATACTTGGTGACTTTGTTGCTTTTCAAGCAGCTATTGAGCTATTAAAAGATAATAATAAGCAAGTGATTATTGAAGATGTTTATGAAAAATGTATAGCACAAATCAACTTGCCAAAAGAAGAGATGAAAAATTATGTTAAAGAAATTTATGCTCCTTTTTCAGCTGAAGAAATATCTTCAAAAATCAGTCAAATTTTAAAACCCAAAGACACTAAAGCAGAGGTTGAGATAATTTACCAAAGCATAGGGGACTTACATGTTTCATGCCCAAATCATAACGGAGACTGGTATTTCACAGGTAATTATCCTACCCCAGGAGGAAACAAGGTTGTAACAAAAGCATTTATTAATTATGTTGAGGGTAATAAGAAAAGGGCGTATTAATTAGTTAATAGTTCTTACTTATTCTCTAACTGGCGCCAAAGTCATTTCATCAATTAAATAAGATGCGTTAGCATATTTATCAATTACAAATAAAATATATCTTATATCTACAGAGATTGTCCTTTGTATATTTTTTTCAAAGGCAATATCACCACTCATAGCCTCCCAATTACCGTCAAAGGCAGTTCCAACTATTTCTCCCCATGCATTTATGACAGGCGAGCCAGAATTACCNCCAGTNATATCATTNTTAGAAATAAANTTTACTCTTAAATTNCCNTCATTATCAGAATACCTNCCAAAGTCTCNNGCNTTATAAAGTTNTTTGAGTTTTTTAGGAACAATAAANTCATCATTTGTTGGGTCTTCTTTTTCNATNACNCCATTAATTGTTGTGTAATAGTCATANAANATNGCCTCTCCAGGCTTATAGTCTCTTACATTACCATAAGTTACTCTCATGGTTGAGTTAGCATCTGGATAAAACTTTTTTATGGTATCCATTTCTCTTAATGCAGAAATAAATAATCTATTTCCTTTCCTTTGAAGATCTCTAACTTCTTTTCTTATTGGGTATAGTTCTTCTAGGTATTTATTATAAATAGAAGAAAAAGTTATGTAGGCNGGGTCTTTTTCTACTAATAATTTAGATGGATTTTTAAGTAAACGCAAGCACTTTTCTTCACTAGAAAAATAGGATCTATTAAATAGATTTTTAGCATAGTAATTAAAGTCTAATTTTTTAATGCCAAACAACTGATTCTCTATTTTTTTAAAGATTTTAGAATGTTGGTATTTTGGAACATTATAATAGTACATTTCAAGCATTGCCGCNAGCATTTCCTGATCAACTTTGGCGTTATAGTTTTTGTAAAACTCTTTTGCTAATTTTTTTAACTTTCTTATTGCCTGACTTTTTGCTTCTTTATCTTTTGGCAAAGCATTAATTCTATTTTTCATAGTGTAAGAAAAAGATAGAATTTCTGGGCCTTGAAAAATAGCCTCAGTAAGGTATGTTCTATTTAACGCAACTTTAGTGTTCTTCTCATATGCTTCTTCAAGAATTTGCATTGTATTGCCGTACTTTTCTTTAATATCGGTATTTGCACTATCAATCCAGAGTTTAAGCATATTCTCTGTCTCTACTTTTTTATCATAAACTCTCATGCTTTTTAGTCCTTTGGATTGACCTATGAAATATTTCCAATAGTTTGCAATACCAGAATATTTTGCTGCATACTGTAATTTAATTTCTTTGCTTGAATTCATCCCTGATTTCATGATTTCTAGCTTCTTTGTTCTAATATCTATAATTTCAGGATAAGTGATTTCAAGAGCTTCTTTTACACCAAAAGAAGTTAAATATCGATTGGTTCTTCCTGGGTACCCCATTATCATTGTAAAGTCTTCGTTTTCAACTCCTCCTAACTGAATTGGTAGGTGGTGTTTAGGTTTATAGGGAATATTATCAACAGAATAATCAGCGGGNGAGCCATCTTCAGCCATATATATTCTTAGTAATGCAAAATCACCAGTGTGTCTAGGCCACATCCAGTTGTCTGTATCNCCACCAAACTTTCCAATAGAAGATGGTGGNGCCCCAACAAGNCTTACNTCTTTATAGGTTACATAAGTTATTAANTAAAAATCATTACCCCCATAAAAAGACCTTACTCTTGCTGAGTATGATGTNCTGTCTGTTTTNTCNCTAACAATTTTTTTTGAAATTTCTGAGATTTTTTTATTTCTCTCTGCTTCNGAAAGCTCAATACTTAAGCTGTCTTTAAANAAGNNTGTAACATCTTCAATNCTTATTAAAAAAGTAGCGCTTAGNTTTTCGTTTTTTAATTCCTCAGACTTACTCATAGCCCAAAAACCATCTTCCAGATAATTATTTTCAANAGTTGAATGTGTTTGAAGNAAGTNATCNACGCAATGATGATTTGTAAGCATCAACCCTTCAGAAGAGATCATTTCTGCTGTACANCTACCCCCGTTAAGNGCAACAATGGCATCTTTTAAAGATGATTCATTTACNCTGTAAATGTCTTCAGCNGTTATTTTNAATCCCTTTANCTGCATCTCATTTTCNTTAAGAGTTTTTAATAAATGAGGAAGCCACATTCCTTCATCAGCAATNGANGGNGATGAAATTAAAAAAGCCANTAAGGGAATTAAAATTTTACGCATAATTTTTGGGTTAATTTATTTTAAAACAAAGATAAATAAATGAAGATACATTATTAAAAGCTGTAAAGAAAAGTTTAGCTTATTTTTGCACCCTATGTCAGATGAAATTGGAACAAGAATAAATAAATATTTGAGCGAAATTGGTTTTTGTTCAAGAAGAAAGGCGGACCTGTTAATTGAGCAAGAAAGAATAAAAGTTAATGGGATTTATGCTGTAATGGGACAAAAAGTTACAGGACAAGAAGAGATAAGGGTTAATAATAAAATCATAAAAAAACTTGAAAACAAAAAACATATTTATATAGCATTTAATAAGCCGGCTGGTATTGTATGTACTACTGACACAAAAAGAGAAAAGGATAATATTATTGATTATATTAATTATCCAACTCGTATTTTCCCAATAGGAAGGTTAGACAAGCCCTCTGAGGGGCTAATATTTTTAACAAATGATGGTGATATTGTAAATAAAATTTTACGCGCAAATAATCAGCATGAAAAAGAATATGTTGTAGAAGTAAATAAACCGGTTACTAAAGATTTTATTAAAAAAATGGGTGAAGGAGTGCCTGTTTTAGACAAAATAACTAATAAATGTAAAATTAAACAAACTGGAAAAAAAACCTTTAAAATTGTCCTAACTCAGGGTCTAAATAGACAGATAAGAAGAATGTGTGAGTATTTTGATTATAGGGTTGTTTTTTTAAAAAGAATTCGAATAATGAATATTAATCTGGACATTCCGGTTGGAGAGTATAGAGATTTTACAAAATCAGAGTTAAATCAAATAAATCAGCTGGTTAAAAATTCAAGCAAGACAATAAAGGAATAATTTTTTATTCTAATTTAGATTAGCTAAAATAGAATCCCATAATTTTTTTCTTGCTACTAAACAGGCAATAGCAGTTTCTTCAACCTCTCTCCATTTATCATCATCATCACCGCATAAATTGCTAATTAGCTCAAGAGCAAGCGGNCCGTGTTCGCCACCATCTAGTTCTATATGTCTNTCTAGATAATAAACAAATTTATCTAGGTTGTTTTCTGTATTATATTCGTTAACTATTGCNGTAAACATATCAGGAATAAGATCTTCTCTTCCAAAGGTAAATGCAGAAGCAATTTTATGTGTTTCATTNCTTTCAATTACATCAAATGTTGTTTTTAANAANGCATCAACCCCATCATTAACAGATGGTATGTTTGTTGTAGAAACATTTGAAACAAAACTTTCTATTGCGCTAGTATTAGCCCCACATTGTTTCATAGCATCAATATACATTTCATAATGAGATAGGGGGTTGTTTTCTTTATCTACATCACTCTCCTCCTCTAGAACAATACTATTAACTAGCNGCCTTATTTTACCATCTCCTACTGGTTTCCATGGTGAAGTAGTNCAGGTTAGTAAGGATTGGAGNGCTTTTAATAGAGACATAAAATCCCAAACAGCATACACATGATGCTCCATCATAACCGCTATATCTTCGACGCTATTAAGCTTTTTGTATAAAGCGTGGTTAACAATTTCTTCTCTATATTTTGTTAAATTACTATTTAACAGGTTGATTTTTGGATTCATAGGTTAAATTTGATTGCAAAATTAGGGTTGAAATCTGAACTAATTCTGTATAAACTAGATGTGAGATTAAAAATTTATAAATTATTATTTAGCTTTGATTTTATACACCGGAACTGCTGAACAGGCTTCACCAAACATCAGGCTACGCACACTTTTTAATAACTTTTTTGTGATTTCAATATATAGAGATTCATTTAAAGGGATATTACTACAGCCTTTAACTATAACTCTTTTTCCGGAATATTTATTTCCTTCGATTGCTCTAATATTTTCTAAAATTATTTGTTGAGAAACATCTGATGCTTTTCCAAAATATAATTTTGAGCAAACGCCATCAAGCTCTACAGTGATTAACATATAAGCCCACATTGGAATAATAACTTCAGAGCTACAAAAAATCGCTACCGTCTTATTCTTATACTTATCAAAATTATAGTCTTTAATATCAGCCCTAAATTGCTTTTCTTTCAGAACCAAACCTTGAAATAAAAACTGNCTCAAATCNAACTCTTNGATATTTTTTTTAGGGGCATANTCAGATAGGTCTAGTGTGATTATTCCACTNNTTTCAACTTTATTTACAATTGCGCCACTCATTATAGCATACCTANNTCTAGTTTNGCCTCTTCACTCATCATATCTTTTGTCCATGGTGGTTCAAAAACAATATTAACNTTAACATTTTCTATGGTATCTATTTCTTTTACTTTATTNTCTACATCTACAGGCAAGCTTTCNGCAACNGGACAGTTTGGNGAGGTGAGAGTCATTTCAATTCTNACATCTCTATCCTCNCTNATTTCAACATCATAAATTAGTCCTAATTCATATATGTTTACNGGAATTTCAGGNTCATAAATTGTACAGATTGCTTTTATTATTTTATCNCCTAGTTCTTTTATTTCAGTTTCTTTTATCATNATTTATTTTTAAAAGCAAGTGCATATATCTTCATTTGTTTTATCATTGAATTTAATCCATTAGCTCTGGTTTGAGATAGCTGCTCATTAAGACCTATTTTGTCAATAAAACCTAGATTAGTATTTATGATGTTTTCAGCTTTTTGCCCTGAAAGGACGCGTATTAACATTGCAATAATTCCCTTTGTCATGATTGCGTCACTATCCGCGGTAAAAACAACTTTATTATCCTCTTGTTTTGCATGCAGCCATACTTGAGACTGGCAACCTGTTATAATATTATCTTCAACCTTATATTCGTTGTCAATTTTTGGAAGTGATTTACCAAGATCAATTAAATAATCGTATTTATCAATCCAATTTTCAAACATATTAAATTCATCAACTATTTCTTCTTCAATATCTTTAATTGAATTTTTCATGTCATGATAGCATTTTAATTGCTTTTTTTATGCAATCAACAGTGTAATCAAGCTCTGTTTTAGTGTTGTAGCAAGCAAAAGAAATTCTAGATGTTCCAGAAATATTCATTTTCTTCATTACGGGCTGTGTGCAATGATGACCTGTTCTAATAGCCACTCCAAGTTTATCTAAAATCAAACCTAAATCATAATGGTGAATTTCAGAGACTACAAAAGAAATTATCCCTGATTTTTTAGGAGCTGTTCCAATTATTGAAAGATTTGGGATTTCTTCAAGCTTTAAGGTTGCATAGTTTAATAATATATCCTCATGCTCTTTCATATTTTCAACACCAATTNCCTCAATAAAATCTATGGCCTTTTTGAATGCTATAACTCCAGCAATATTNGGTGTGCCGGCCTCAAATTTATGAGGAAGCTCTGCATATGTTGTTTTGTATATGCTAACATCTTTGATCATCTCACCACCACCTTGATATGGAGGTAACATATTTAATAATTCTTCTTTTCCATATAAAACTCCAACGCCTGTAGGACCATAAAGCTTATGTGCAGAAAAACAGTAAAAATCAACATCTAGCTTTTGAACATCTAGTTTAGCATGTGCTGCAGCTTGTGCTCCGTCAATTAGTATCTTGGCATCAGTTTGATGCGTTAATTCAATTATTTCTTCAATTGGGTTAATTGTCCCTAAACTGTTTGATATGTGAGTTAGAGCCACAAGTTTTGTTTTTCCATTTAGCTCTTTTTTAAAAAAACTCATATCTAATTCACCTGCTTTTGTTATTGGAATAACTTTTAATGTAGCCTGAGAATAATCACAACACATTTGCCAAGGTACCAAGTTGGAATGATGTTCCATTTCAGAAACAATAACTTCATCTCCTTTTTTTAGAATCTTAGAATAACTAAAAGCTAACAAATTAATAGAATCAGTTGTTCCTTTAGTAAAAATCACCTCGTGAGTATATTGCGCATTTATAAAATCCTTGACAGATTCTCTTGTTTGTTCAAATTTATTTGTAGAAAGCTGGCTTAAATAGTGTACTCCACGATGGATGTTGCTATTTTCTTTTTCGTAAAAAAGGGATACTTCATCAATTACTGATTGATGTTTTTGAGTTGTTGCTGCATTATCCAAATAAACTAATTTGTGTTTATTAACCTTAGAATCAAGAATTGGAAAAGATTTTCTTATGTTTTCAGTAGAATACATTTTTTAATTTAAACTGAGGTTTAACTTTTTTTTCATTTCTATACTAGTAATTTCAGAAAGCTCATCAATACTTAATTTTTCNACAGCTTCTGAAGCAAAAGCAAATGTTAGGATTGTTTTAGCGTCTTCTTTACTAATACCTCTTGTTCTCATGTAAAAAAGAGCATCATCATCTAGTTGGCCAATGGTACACCCATGGCTGCACTTTACATCGTCTGCATATATTTCTAACTGAGGTTTACTATTAATTGAAGAGTTATCGCTTAAGAGTAAATTATTATTTGCCTGAAATGCATTGATTTTCTGAGCATCTGGGCGAACCATGATTTTTCCATTAAAAACTCCCTTGGATTTATCCAAATAGATTCCCTTNTAAAGCTCATTGCTTTCACAATTTGCATTTTTATGATCAACATAGGTATGATTATCTCCAAACTCGTTGTTATTTAAAACAACNACACCATTCATGTTNCTTTCACAGTACTCGCCATTTTGATAAAAGCTCAAATTATTTCTTGTAAACTTCCCCCCTAATAAAAGAGTATTAANGGTAGAATAGCTTTTTTCTTCTTGATTAACAACCGTATTATCTACAACAATTTGAAAGTCATTGTGATTTTGTAATTTATTAAATTCAATATTTGAGCTTTTTTCAAGATTAATGCTAGTTAAAGAGTTTGTAAAGCATAGGTTGTTATCAAGACATTTGAAATGTTCAATAATTTTTATACTTGAATTTTCATTTAAGTCTATCTTATTGCGATACTGTATGAAGTTATTTTTTTTGTTTTTTGATAGAAATATAACCTCTATACATGCTTCGATATGAGCGTTTTTATCAACATTAATGCTGTATCCATTACTTGCATAGGCCGCATTCAAAGCAGTAAAAGCATCTTCAAATGAGGGGTTTTTATCTGTAAAAGAGGTGATTAAAACACCTTCTAATTCTGGTTTTTTAACCAACACTCCATTTAAAAATATTATTTGATTTTTTGTTTTAAGAGTTGAATTATCAATTTCATCTTGTGAAATCTCCTCTCCTTCTGCTTCAATTACAAAATCATTTGAAATTAATTTTTTTAATGAAGTGTATTTCCACTCTTCATCTTTATTAGTTGGAAATCCATTGTTAAAAAAATGTGACAATGCCTTACTACTTTGGGTATTAGAAATAGGATTTTCTATACTGTGTTTTTTTATTGCTTCTTCTAACCCCATTTTTTATCAGCTTCTTTAGTAATCCAGTCATAACCTTTTTCCTCGAGCTCTAAAGCTAATTCTTTACCACCCGATTTAATTATTCTTCCATTATGCAAAACGTGAACATAGTCAGGAATAATATAATCAAGTAATCTTTGATAATGAGTGATAACAATTGTGGCATTGTCTTTATTTTTTAGCTTGTTTACTCCATTTGCAACAATCTTTAATGCATCAATGTCAAGTCCAGAATCAGTCTCATCTAAAATTGCAAGTTTAGGTTCTAGCATAGCCATTTGAAATATTTCATTTCTTTTTTTCTCACCTCCAGAAAATCCCTCATTCATATTTCTTGACAAATAACCTTTCTTCATATTTAGCAGTTCCATTTTCTCCTTCATTTTACCAAGAAGTTCTTTAGCGGTTATTGGATTCATTCCTAACTGTTTTCTTTTTTCTGAAATGGCTGCCTTTAGAAAATTTGAAACTGAAATTCCCGGAATCTCAACTGGATACTGGAAAGAAAGAAATACCCCCTTGTGAGCTCTTTGATCTGGATCTAGATCTAGCAGATCTTCTCCTTCAAAAATAATGGAACCTGATTCAACTTCGTAGCTTTCGTTTCCGGCAATTACTGCTGATAGAGTACTTTTACCAGACCCATTTGGCCCCATAATTGCATGTATCTCTCCAGCGTTAACTGATAAATCAATACCATTTAATATTTTAATTTCTTCAATGCCAGCTTTTAAATTTTTAATTTTTAACATAATTTTTTATTTATCCAACAC
>NZHS01000011.1 GCA_002689735.1 Flavobacteriales bacterium
TTTTACCATTAAACGTCTTTAAACATGATCCTACTTTAGATAAATCGTATACCATTAATTGTCATTGGGCTTTGTATTGTGATAATTATCTGGAAGGTTTTCATATTCCATTTATTCATAAAGATTTAAATGCTACATTAGATTATAAGAAATATGATGTAGAGATTTTAAAATATTCTAACTTGCAGATTGGATATGCNGAAGANNATGACATTTGCTTTGATATTCCAAANAATTCAGTTGATTTTGGTGAGAAAATTGCTGCCTATTATTTTTGGGTTTTTCCAAATATGATGTTTAATTTTTATCCTTGGGGGATATCTGTAAATATTATAAAGCCAGTTGCTGTTAAAAAAACTAAAATTGATTTTATTTCTTTTGTTTGGGATGANGAAAAATTAAATAAAGGTGCTGGTGGTGATCTTGATAAAGTTGAATTGGAAGATGAAGAAATTGTTCAGAGAGTTCAAAAAGGCGTTGGGTCAAGATTTTATAAAAATGGCAGNTTTTCTCCCAAAATGGAAAAGGGAGTNCATCATTTTCATTCTTTAATTAGTAAATTTCTGTTTAAATAATTATTATATATTTGCTAAAATGCAAAATGTCTTTTTCAATTCTGAAATCAACAATTTTTTCTTGTATTTTGCGTTAATNTTAAAAAATATACTTAAATATGTCAAGTAGAGGAAGACCCACAACAAGAGCAAAAGGTTTAAAAAATGGCTTTTATATTGAATTAAAGGTAAAAGGTTCAAATAAGGGTACNAGAATNATGAGAGAAACNCATGAACAAGCTATGTTGGCTTTAACTCAATTTCAAAATAAAATTGTTAGATATTTAGGTGAGGTTAAAGATAATTATTGGATGGATGGGGATAATAAAGGAAAGAAGGTAATTTAGACNGNTGAAGGANCTTAAGTTTGTTTGGGAATTTTTTGGTTCCGACTCTAAACAACTTGCAAAACATCACTTAAATCATTTAGAAGAATTTCTTTCAAGAGAAGAAATTGAATTTTCGAAGATTGGAACATCAAATGAATCTTCAAATTTTTCATATAGTTTTGTTGTTTTAGACTCTAGTAATTTANAAGTAATTAAGTCAGTATTAAAACCTCACAAAGCTTTTAAAGTATAATTATTTATAATCATTCTAAATTTGCTATGCCATGCATAGGATTTTATTAATAAATATTTAATTTTGTTTGTATATATTTGAANCATGGGTCAGTACCAAAATAATAGAAACATATTTTTTATAAAGTTNAGAGATTGGAATCTTAACTTCTANAATAAGTTTATTTCTAATCCNCCATACTTAGATTCTGACAAATATTTNCCTGAACATAAAGTACTTGAAAATAATTGGACATTAATNAGAGATGAAATTAATGAAATGGTTGCNAAAACTAATTCACTNCCAAAATTTCATGATGTGGATGACGGTCAAGCATTTATTTCAAATAATGATGGGAAAGCTTGGAATATGTTTTTNGTGAAAACCTATGGTTTTTGGCACAAACAAAATTCAAAACTATGTCCTAAAATTGTTGAATTATTTAAACCATTTAAAGATGTTTCAAGTATTTCGATATCATTTTTAAGTCCTGGNAAGCACATTCCGCCNCACAACGGTCCTTACAAGGGAATTCTTAGATATCAGTTAGCTATTTCAGTTCCAAAAAATGGTAACTGNCAACTTTTTGTTGATAATAAACCTTACTCTTGGACTGAAGGAAAAGGAGTTATGTTTGATGATACATATGTTCATGAAGTTAGAAATGAAACAGATGAAACCAGGATTGCTGTTTTATTGGATTTAAGGCGTAAAAATATGCCTTGGTTTTTAAAAGTATACGATTTTATTTTCTTTAAAATTATTCAATTGTTAGTTATTCTTAATAGGACAATGAAAAAATCTACAGTTAGTTAAAAATTAAAATTTTTCTTTCTTAATTTTGCANATTCAATTTTAATTGATTTCAAAAAATGATTTTTCGATTAGTTTTTTTTATTGTTTTTTTTCTTTTNTTAGATTACTATTTATTTTCATCAATAAGTCCGTTTTTTAATAAATCATCTCTTTTAAATCGAATTTTTAACTGCATCTATTGGTTAGTTTCTTTTGCTATATATTTTGTTATAATTTATGTTGTTTTAAATTTTGAAAGACGAACTCCTTCTGTTCACTTTAATAATGAAATTTTGATAAGCAGCTTTATGTTTATNGTTTTCATATCTAAATTTTTTGCTTTATTTCCTTTAATTATTGACGATCTTCTAAGGTTAATNAGAATTNTCATAAATCTTTTTACGGATTCTAGCTCTGATAGACCTTTTTACAGTGTAAGTAGACTTAATTTTCTTCGTAATACATCTATAGTAATTGCCTCATCATTCTTTATTACAATGCTTGGTGGTGTACTATTTGGTAGATATAATTTTAAATTAAAGCATACAAATATTAAATTGAAAAAATTTAGCACATCTTTTTTGGGTCTAAAAATTATTCATATTTCAGATTTACATCTTGGTTCTTTTAATTCTATTGAAAAATTAAATAATGTTGTTGATCTAATTAATTCAGAAAACCCNGATATAGTTGTTTTTACCGGAGATCTAGTGAATAATTATTACAATGAGGCTGTTCCTTATATAGAAACGCTTAAAAAAATTCAATCTAAGTATGGAAACTATTCTGTTTTAGGAAATCATGATTATTGTGATTATGTTGGTTGGAAAAGATCTAGTGAAAAGTGGAAAAATAATTTTAATAACATGATTGAAATCCATGAAAAAATGGGTTTTAAATTATTATTAAATGAATCTGTAAAAATTAAAGTAGGAGATTCAANAATTAATTTAGTTGGTGTTGAAAACTGGGGTGCAGGTAATTTTAATAAGGATGGCGATTTATCAAAAGCAATGTTAGATATTGATAATAGTATTCCGACCATTCTGCTTTCGCATGATCCGTCTCATTGGACTGCTCAAGTTTTAGATTTTCCTAAAAGAATTGATTTGCAATTAGCAGGGCATACTCACGGTATGCAATTTGGAATTGATATTCCTGGAATTAAGTGGAGTCCAGTGCAGTGGAGATATAAACAGTGGTCTGGACTTTATAAAAGTAAATCTAANAAATATATTTATGTAAATACTGGAGTTGGTAATCTTGCATATGCTGGTAGAGTTGGGATGATGCCTGAAATTTCGGTGCTAAATTTATCTTAATGAATATTAAGGTATATACAGACATTAATAAACTTAGCTCTAAATTATGGAATCAAATTAGTGAAAATATATTTTTTGTTAATTACAGATTTTTAAAAACTTTTTTCAATAATCATAAAAATATAATACACCTTTTTGTTTTAGATGGATCTAATAGAGTTTATGGTCATATTTTTAATCTTAATATTAAAAATATCGCTCATTACTCTAGTAATTACGTGTATAAATATTTTTCAAATTTTATTATTGGNTTTCTAAATATTAAGTTTTTATATCTCACAAACTCTTTCATTACAAATACTAAGGCTTTTTATTTAAATGACACTTTCAATTTGGATAAAATTCTTGAAAGACTTATTTCAAAAAATAAAATTGATTTTATTGTAATTCCTGATTTTTTATTTGAAAATAAAAAAAACACACTTTTAAATACTCCTTTTACAAAAGTAGAANTAGAAGAAGAGATGTCTATAGATATTTCAGAAAATTGGATCGATTTTGAATCTTATAAAAACGACCTTAAAACAAAATATAGAAAAAGAGTAAATAAAGCTTTTCATAAAAGTAAAGATGTAAATATTAGAGTTTTTTCTANTNATGAATTAAANAAATATGAAGTTCAGTTACAAAATTTATTTAATAATGTTACAAGTCGTGCAATGTTTAAAGGACCTACTTTTAATGTTAAGACATTTCAAGATTTATCTTTAATTTCTAAGAACTTTAAAGTTTACGGCTACTTTAATAACGATAATTTGATAGCCTTTTCATCCGAGTTTATCGTTGATAACAATCTGTATTCATATTTTGTTGGTTTTAATTATGACTTAAACAAAAAGTTTTCTTTGTATGAAAGGATTTTATGTGAAAATATAATTAACGCAATTAACAATAAAAACAANAGATTAATTTTAGGAAGAACAGCAAATGAATTNAAAAGTAATTTTGGNGCANNNNCTAAAAAATCNTATATNTANATTANNATAAATAATAAACTTTATTCNTTTCTATTTAAGGGNTTTTTAAATAAAATAAAGCCNAAGAAGTGGATTCAAAGATTTCCTTTTAANGCTACTAAAAGTTAAATACTTGATTTTTCTCTCCAATTAATTTTGACCATTGTTTAGCTTTAGATTCGCCATCAATAGGGCCAAGATATAATTGATATATTTCTTCAGTTGAATTTGATTTACTAGGNAGGAAAAAATATGTTATAGGAAATTCAACGAAATTTTGAGCAAATTTCTCTTTTGCNNCAANTGCAAGAGCTTCATTTTGATAATTCCCAAATACAATGATNCTTTTTCCACTTTCAAAATTAAAATTGTATTTTAATTTAAATTCCTCACTGGTCTTATCTGNAGGAATATCAACTTTAACTTCAATTTTAGTTTCATCNTTAGTACTAGATTTATTAAATGATGATGAAATTAAATCGCCAAAATTTATGTTTTTTAATACAAAAAATACAANTAAAACTATTGNTATTCTAAGNAAGTATTTTTTTAATTTATTAGAATTATNTGGCTTGTTANGGATTTGATCTTGAATANTTTCAGAAGGAGTTTCAATAATAGTTTTTTTGTTAGGATTAACTATTTTGTCANTAATTTCTGATAATCTTTTATTGACAATATCTCTTCTTTCTTCGTTATTGGATTTACTCATGACAAATTTTTTGCTAATATATTATTAATTGACTTAATTTTCTAAACAGATAGAAAAAACTTCTTTTAAATTATAGCCAGCTGCTTTTAATTGTTTTGGAATAATACTTTTTTCAGACAATCCAGGAATAGTATTTATTTCAATTACAAAGGGCTTACTATTTTTTATAATAAAATCAATTCTACATATTCCTTTTAGTGCTAATTCTTTATAAATTTTTTCTGTTGTTTGATGTATTAATTTTGTTTCATTTTTTGTTATTCTTGCTGGAGTAATTTCTTCTGATTTGTTGTTGTATTTTGCATCATAGTCAAAGAAATCATTTTCGCTAACAATTTCTGTTATTGGTAGTAAATTTATTTGATCTTTAATTTTTAAAATACCACAACTCACTTCAGTTCCTTTAATATACTCTTCAATAATGACTTCATTATCATGAACAGATGCAAGTTTTATTGCATCGAAAATTTCTTTATAGTTTTTAACTAAGCTAATACCATTACTAGAGCCAGCTTGATTTGGCTTAACAATTAAAGGAAGATTAAAATTTGTTTCTATTTCTTGAATATTAATTACCTCATCTTTAGAAATTAAAATAGAGTTTGCGATAAAGTAATTTTTTGTAAGTAGTAATTGATTACATCTGAATTTATCAAAAGTTAATTTAGATGTTTTTGAGTCGCAACATGTATATTTGATATTGTTCTTTTCTAAAGATATCTGCAGTTCTCCATTTTCTGCTGGAGGTCCATGAAGTGCCATGAAAACAAGTTTAAAATTTAATTCTTTTCCGTTTACTTTAGCTTTTAGTGAACTATCAATGTCATGCAATTTGTCCTCAATTTTAATTTCCCATTTATCATTTTTTATTAGAATTAAATATGGATTGTATTTTTCTCTGTCTATATTTTTAAAAACAGTTTCAGCACTTTTTAAAGAAATATCAAATTCTTTAGAATCTCCACCAGTTATTATAGCTACGTTTTTCATTTTATATAAACAAATATATGTGTTTTATTGTTTGAGATAAAAATAATTATAATAGTATTTTTATAATTACATTTGTTAAAAAATCAATAATTAATTGGATAATTTTAGCNCTGAAGATATTAATGATCAAGGTTCTGCTACAGAAAATGAAAAGGATATTAATTCAGTTGATGAANTAGTAGAAANTCAAACAAAATTAAAGGATAATAAAGTTTTACTTAAAAATGTTTTTTATGCTTTACTAACATTACCTTTTTTGTTTTTTTTATATCTAAAATTTTTAGATATATATACCTTACANGACAAACATATTCTTGTACCAGATTACTCTAACTTTCACATATCACAACTAGANTCTATTTCTAATGAAAATAATATTAGATATATTATTATTGATTCTGTNTCTGATTTAGAAAAACCCAAGGGTATTGTTTTAAATCAAATTCCNAAGCCTAACACTAAAGTAAAAAAGAAAAGAAGAATTTATTTAACAATTACTGAAACGAACACTAGTNTTGTNAAATTCCCTGATGTTTATGACTTAACTCTTAGACAGGCTTTGAGACAAATTGAATTAACNGGTTTGTTAGTAGGTAAGTTAGAGTATAAGTCTGATATTGCTACCAATAAGATATTAGATTTTAATGTTAATGGTATAAGTATTTTTGAAGGACAGGAAATTTTAAAAGGAACTACTGTAAATCTAGTTGTTGGAAAAGGATTGAGTGAAGAATATGTTTTTGTCCCAGACTTAATTGGGCTTAGTAGAATTGAAGCACACATAGTTCTTAAAACCTCTTCATTAAACATNGGCTCTGAGTTTTATGATGAAAATTGTGAAGACTCTACACTTGCAGTAATTTACAAACAAACTCCCACTTTTGAAAATGACAACGAATTAAAGCTAGGCTCTACTATAGATCTTTTTCTAAAGAATCCTGAAAGTACTCTGAAATGATGAGATATATCTTTTTTTTACTTTTTTTAAGTAGTTCATTATTTGCTCAAGAAGTNTTAAGTCCACTTAAATCAAACCCTAGAGAAATTAAATCTGATTTNTTAAAAAATAAAGCTTCCATATCATTGCCTTTTTTTGATGACTTTTCTTCTTTAGATATCAGCACTAATTTATGGATAGGAAATAGTACATTAATTAATAATAACTATCCAATAAACCCTCCAACAATTGGNGTTGTCACTTTTGATGGATTAGATTCTATGGGTTNTGCNTATGATATTAACATGGTAAATAATAGTGGATACGCAGATCAATTACTCTCACAAGANATTGATATGTCAAATATTGATACAGCTTATCTATTATTTTATCATCAACCACAAGGTCATGGAGATGATCCTCAAGTTCAGGATTCTCTAATTCTTGAGTTTTTATCTGATTCTTTGGGCTTTAAATCTTGGAAAAAGGTTTGGTCNGTTNCTGGAAGTACGTTAAAGGAATTTAAAAAGAATGCGTTAATGGTTTTTGAGCAAGAATTTCTTCACTCTACTTTTCAATTCAGATTTAGAAATATTGCTACTTTATCTGGAAATTTTGATCATTGGCATGTTGATTATGTGAAATTTGATACTTTCAATTCATCTACTGATACATCTTCAATTAATGATGTTGCATTTGTTTATCAAGGCCCATCATTTTTAAAGAGATATAGAGAGATGCCTTGGAAACATTTTCAAGATAATTCTGTAAATGAAATAAATGACACACTAAATTTATTTATTAGAAATAATCAAGCGAGTATTAATGTTGATTATCAATATAATGTATATCGAGATAATATAATAATTGATCATTATCCATCTCTAGGAATAAGTAGAAATATTACAGTTTNAGATTATGATTCGATTGGAAATTTTTCATTTGAAAATCCTCCAGTTTCTATCAATCCCAATGTTTTCCCACCAAATTTTAGTGATAGTACAGAGTTTCTTATTGAACACATTATTGGAACAGGCGTTAATGATTTTAAAAAAAATGATACTATTTATAATTTGCAAAAATTTCATTCTCATTTTGCATATGATGATGGTTCTGTTGAATCTGCTTATGGGATAAATGTTGCNGGTGCTATGGCTGCTTATCAATTTGAATTAAATCGTCCAGATACATTACGAGCTGTTCAGATGTATTTTCCTCAAATGTTAGATAGTGTAAATAACATTGAATTTTTATTAACTATTTGGGAAGATAATANNGGATNTCCTGGNAATATTATTNANCAACAAATTGAAAANCCAAANCANACATCNACNAATAANTTTCATTTTTATTANTTAGATTCATTNTTTCANTTANCTGGTGTTTTTTATGTTGGTTGGCAACAAAATACAGCAGATTTGTTAAATATTGGCTTGGATAAAAATTCTTCTGCCAACAATTATATGTTTTACAATGTTGGAGGATTATGGAACAATTCACAATACAATGGGGCATGGATGATACGTCCAATCGTTAGTGAAAACACCGTTTTTCTTGCTTCTAATGAAATTTCATCATCATTTGAGGTTTATCCTAATCCAGCATCATCATATGTGAAAATACAGACTAATGATTTTTCTAATAGAATTATCTTATATGATTTAAATGGAAACATGCTTTTAAATAAAATATACAATCAGAATCAAATTGAAATTTCAGTTGACTTTTTATCAAGTGGTATTTATGTTTTAAAGGTCATTAATGATAGCGGATTTATTTATAGAAAAATAATTATTAAATAAATGTCCTCAAATAATAGCTCTGAGTTGTATGAACATTTTGATTTTACTGCAAGTTCTGGTCAAGAACCTTTAAGGGTAGATAAATTTTTAATGAATTTTATTGATAATGCAACTAGAAACAAGATTCAAAAAGCTGCTACAAATGGAAATATTTTGGTTAATAATTTCCCCGTTAAATCTAGCTATAAAGTAAAGTCTGGTGATAGGGTAAGTATTGTCTACTCATATCCAAAGCAAACAAATGAGCTTATTCCTCAAGATATCCCTATTAATATTACTTATGAAGATGAAGATATTTTAATCGTTAATAAAGAAGCGGGTATGGTAGTGCACCCTGGCTTTGGAAATTATGATGGAACATTAGTAAATGCACTTGCATATCATTTTGATAATCTACCAAACAAAGATTCTGAAAATCGTCCTGGTTTAGTTCATAGAATTGACAAAAACACATCGGGTATTTTAGTTGTTGCTAAAAATGAAGATAGTATGACTATTTTATCTAAAAAGTTTGAAAAAAGAGATTTAAATAGACTCTATGTGGCTTTGGTTTGGGGTGAACTTAAAGATGATTCAGGTGTTATAGAAGGAAATATTGGTCGTAGTCTTAAGAATAGAAAGATTATGTCTGTTTTTCCTGATGGTGATTTTGGTAAATATGCTAAGACTAATTATAAAGTATTAGAAAGATTCGGCTATGTCACCATGGTTGAATGTAAGCTTGAAACAGGACGAACACATCAAATTAGGGCGCATTTTAAATTTTTGGGACATCCACTTTTTAATGATGCTGAATATGGTGGAGATTTAATATTAAAAGGAACAACTTTTACAAAATATAAACAATTTGTTCAAAATTGTTTTAAGATATGTCCCAGACAAGCTTTACATGCTCGTTCTTTAGAATTTACTCATCCTAAATCAAATGATTTAATTTCATTTGAATCGGAACTTCCTGATGATATGTCTCAATTAATTGAAAAATGGAGAAGCTACTCAATAAATCAAAGAATATAGTTTAGTATACTTTTAGTTCTTTATAAATACTATCTCTCTCAATCTTATTGAAGAAAGTATTATTATCATTGAATTTTTCCCTAACAGCATTAGCTAGAGAAAAAAGAAGTGAATTTGGTGCTTTTTCAAAAAGTTTTAGAGTTTCAGAATCAGAAATTCTTTTGTTNGTTGAAATTTTTTTGACTATATCTCTTATTGAAATGTCAACTTGGGAAATATCAATACTTAGATCTAACATTATTTGCTGATAGTAAGTCTTTTTGTAAGATGNTTTGTNTCAGATATAAAATTGATTAAATAAACTCCACTGTTTAAATTGCTAATATCAATTTTAGTGTTATAGTTTAAGTTCTTCCAATTTTTCACCTCATTACCAAGCATATCAAATAAAATTAATCTGTAGTTTAATTCTGAGCTTTTAATTGAAACAGAGTTTTTTGCTGGATTAGGGAAGAAGCTAAATAATTTATTTAGTTCAACAAATTCACTATTTACAATTCCAGTACAATTTACTGTGACATTTGAATTTTTCAAACTAGATCGATAGCCATTCATTGTTGATATCATTTCATTAACCTGATCATTAGAAAACATCCATGTATCTCTAGAATATGCCATAAAATTCTCATCCATATCTAATAAATCGCTATTAAAACCATATTGTAAATCATTGCAAGTATTGTTATTTGTGCCAGCATTAACATTTCCAAAATATACATCATCTGTTGCTGGAGTGTCGTAAACGTTGGAATTGTCATTATCACAACAACCACCTGATTGTGCTTCACAAAATGTATGATTTAAACCTAAATAATGACCAATTTCATGTGTTGGAGTTCTTCCATCACTAGTAGAGCTAGCATTTCCTGTTGTTCCAAAGTATTGAAAATCTACAACTAACCCATCTTTCCAAGCATTCCAAGACTGTAATCCTGGAAGGTAAGCATATCCCAAAACAGTAGTGTTTCCTTGACTAGCTATATCACAAACCCATATGTTCATATAGTCTCCTGGGGGCCATCCATTTTTTCCACCGGTAGAATTACGTTTCATATCATTAGATTCTGTATTGTAATTAAAACTATTTTTTGAGGATAAAGTTCGTGTAATACCATCAGTTGGATTACCATTTGGATCTGTAGTTGCTAGGCAAAACTGAATATTAGCATTTCCGGCATAATTAATAAATGTATTTCTCGGGGGATTAGGAAACTCGCTATTTGTCTTACTAAAATCTTCATTTAAAATCCTAAGTTGATCTTCAATTTGAATATTTGGGATATTAGTTCCAATCCCAAGGTTAGAATGGTTTTGTCTGTATATGACATGAATCACAACTGGAATAGTGATTGTTTGTTTACTTATATTATTTGATTTTAACCAATTCTTATTTTGTTTCCAAACATTGTTTATTTCAACTTGATAATTTGGATTACTAACTAATTCATTGTTTATCAGTTCTGTAGTATAGCATTTTTTTATTTCTTGACTAAATGAATTATTAATGAAAGTAAGAGATAAAAAAAGTAAAAAGTATTTCATTTTGTGTTTTTAGAGAAATGCAAATATAATTTTAAAAGGAGTAATAAAATTAAAATTGATTATTAAATAGTATGAATTATTAACTCTTAATTATTTATAAAATCATAATCACTAAGAGCTTTTAAAAAATTAATTAAATCTTGTTTTTCTGTATTGGTTAATTGTAAACCAACACCAATCTTTTTCATAAGTGGATCAACAGTTGGTGAATAATTTCCACCAGAATTATAATGCTCAATAACTTCTTCTAAAGTAGAAAATCTTCCATCATGCATGTAAGGAGCAGTAAATTCTATATTTCTTAAAGTTGGTGTTTTAAATTTTGCAATATCATCAGGATTATTTGAAATATTAGCTAAACCTAAATCTGCAAAATTATTGGCGTCTAATCCGTTATTATGAAAGTCNTTATCCATAAACATTTCAGTTCCATGGCAATGAAAACAATCTCCTTTTTCAGAATTAAAAATTGCAAATCCATTAAGTTCTGATGGACTTAACTGTAGTTCTTGTCTCATCCATTTATCATATTTAGAATCGACAGAGATAATAGTTCTTTCAAATTGAGCTATAGCCTTAACAACATGAGTTGAATCTATATAGTCAATATTAAATGCTTTTTTAAATAGATTTTTATAAATAGTATCTGAATTTAATTTTGTCTCTACATTAACCCAAGTGTCGTGCATTTCAATTGGGTTTGTTACAGGTTCAAACACTTGTTCTTCCAGAGTTTGAACGCTACCATCCCAATTAAAGCTCGTATTCCAACCAAGATTAATTAAGGCACTAGCATTTCTAAATCCTTCAATATTATCAATTCCAGTACTATACTGATTATTTTCTGAAAATGAATTGGCCCTTANATGACAGCCAGAGCAAGANAGCGAATTATCGGCACTCAGTATTGGATCATTAAATAATTTTTCACCTAGTTGAACTCCCTCTACAGTTAAGGGGTTGTTTTCTGGAATAATCATATCCGGAAAACCAAATGGAGTTATAATATTAAATGGAGTTGTTTGAAAAGGAATTGTCGNNTCGTATAAGCAGCTTCCATCATCATAAAGAGCTGTAGGGTTCCAATTTGAAGCCATTTGATCTGTACAGCCTTCAACTATTATTAAATCCTTTTTACATGAAAAAAAAAGAAGAACTACTAATAAAACAATAATTCCTCTATTCATACCTAATCTAATAATCCTTGTAAGTTAAATACACCCATCATTCCATTCATCATTATATTCATCTGAGTTGGCATATTCATCATNATNGCTGGCTCAANATTTACTATTTCTGGCCCATACCAATTATTAATATTCATTTCAATAGCATATTCTAAATTATTAGTTGAGTTATTAATATTAATTGGCACATCAAAACTACATAAGAAAGAATGATCCATTCCCATTGTAGGTCCTGTATGCGTATTGTAAAATGTTGAGTCATTAGTATAAGAACCTTCTAATTTCATATAGTGGTAACCACCACCCATCATTTCAGGCCAAGTCATTGTTGTGTGAAAGCTTTCATTAACAAAACTGTTAGTTACATTAGTTGTTGCATCTAAACCAAATCTAAACTGAAGAGTATATGATCCATTTTCTATAATATCACTTTCAATTATCATAGATGAAGGATCACTGAAATCTACAAAGTGAATGTCTTTTATTATTATATTATCATGATCTTTTTCATTACTAATTAATNTNANATCTGATATTAANTACTTTAATGTTAANACATTATAATTCTCTCCAGCTAAATTAGTGTGAGATAAATCGTCCGTAGAAACAGAATTTCCATCAACATTGTGAGAAAAGTTTAAAAATATTTTGGAGTCATTAATTTCTTGATCTGAANCACAAGANGTTAATATTAATGCGGCTAACAGNACNNATAGTAAATGTTTCATANTNTAANTTTATTTNAGNTACAAATTTAATTATTTAGATTGTTAANTAAATACTACTTTTTATTTTCTATAATTTTTTCTTATATAATTTAAAAGTTTCCATCTATTTTAATCATTTTTGTTAGATGCATAATAAGTTAAAATATATTGATGTTATTGTCCCCCTCTCAGTAGAGGGTGTTTTTCAATATTCAGTAAATACTGATCTTATCATACATGTTGGGCAACGTGTAATTGTTCAGTTTGGAGCAAGAAAGTTATATACTGCAATAGTTGTTAATATTACAGATAAAAAAACTACTAAGCATAAGTTAAAGAATATCATATCTACAGTGGATGATTCTCCTATTGTAAATATTTTCCAAATTAAATTATGGTCTTGGATTGCAAAGTATTATATGTCTAGTCTTGGTGAGATAATGAATACTGCTTTACCTTCATCTTTAAAAATTGCAAGTGAATCAAGAATTATTTTGAATAATGAAAATTTAATAAAAAGCGATTTCAGCTCTAGAGAACAAAAAATTATAGAGATGATAAAAAATGGAAAATCTATCACTGTTAAGCAAATAAACAAGGAGCTTTCTATTGATGATTCTTTCTCTGTTATCAATCAATTAATTAAAAAAGGCATTGTTACCGTTCATGAACATATTTCTGAAAAATATTCACCCAAATATTTGAATGTAATAAAGATTATTGAAGATAAGCAAGAATTATTATCAAAAACACAAAATAAATTATTTAAATTATTATCAGAAAATAATGATGTTTTAATCTTAAATGATTTAATAAAACAAACCTCGATTTCTAGATCAGTATTTAAGGCGCTTGAAAAAAAGAAAGTCATATCAATTAATAAAACACCATTTAGTAGAATTGATAGTTTTAATAATAAAACTTATCCAATTAATTCACTTTCCTCTGATCAGTCTAAAGCATATAATGAAATAATTAAAAGTTTTAATGCAAAAGATGTTTGTTTATTACATGGGGTTACTTCTAGTGGTAAAACAGAGATTTATATAAAACTTATTGAAGATCAAATTAAAGAGGGAAAACAAGTTTTATATCTCTTACCAGAGATTGCATTAACAATTCAAATTATTAAGAGATTAAAAAAACATTTTGGAAGTAAAGTTGGCGTATCTCATTCAAATTTGAATAATTCTGAAAGAGTAGAGGTTTGGAAAACAATTCAAAACAGTGATAATGCAAAATGTTCAATCATTTTAGGTGCTAGATCTTCTATTTTCTTGCCATTTGAAAATCTGGGTTTAATTATTATTGATGAAGAACATGATACTTCTTATAAACAACAACAGCCTTCTCCAAGGTATCATTCCAGAGATGCTGCGATTTATTTAGCCAATCTTCATAAAGCTAAAGTTCTTCTTGGTTCTGCTACTCCTTCAATTGAAACTTATTATAATGCACAAAATGGTAAATATGGATTTGTTGAATTATTAAAAAGATATGCAGATATAAAACTGCCAAAAATTAATGCTATTGATATTAGTAAGGCTTTTAAGAAAAAACAAATGCAGTCTTTTCTTTCAAATGATCTAATTAATGAAATACAAAAACACTTGGATAGAAATAAACAGATTATACTATTTCAAAATAGGAGAGGGTATTCTAAAGTTTTAAGCTGTAAATCTTGTGGTAATGCAGAATGTTGTAAATATTGTTCCGTTAGTTTAACATATCATAAAATAAATAATAATCTTCGCTGTCATTATTGTGGTTACATTAAGGAAATACCGAAATATTGTTCTTCATGCAGTGATAGTTCTTTAGAAATGAAAGGATATGGAACAGAGCAAATCTGTGAATTATTAGAAACTATTTTTCCTGAGCATAAAATTCAAAGAATGGATCATGATACTACAAGGAAAAAGAATGCTTATGAAGAGATTATNCAAGATTTCCAAGNCTTAAAGATTGATATTCTAGTTGGTACTCAAATGATNGCAAAGGGATTTGATTTTGAGAATGTTTCATTAGTTGGAATAGTTGACTCAGATAGTATGTTAAATTTTCCAGACTTTAGATCACATGAAAGGGCATTCCAATTAATGTCTCAAGTAGCAGGAAGAGCAGGAAGAAAAAACAAGCAAGGGTCTGTTTATTTACAAACTTCAAATCCTGATCATGAAATAATTAGACAGGTAGCAAGTCACTCTTATATAAATTTTTACAATATTCAGCTGAAAGAAAGAAAATCATTTAATTATCCTCCTTTCAGTAAATTAATTCTAATTAAATTTAGACATACAGATTACCATGTGTTAGATGCTGTATCTCAAAAGTTTGCCGAAATAATGAGGAGTAGTTTTAAAGATAGAGTTCTTGGTCCTGAGTATCCTGTAGTATCAAAGATTAAGAATTATTTTATTAAAAATATTTTATTAAAAATTGAGGACAATAAATCTTCTTCGAAAGCCAAAAAAATTATTTCTTATGTATTTGAATATATGAAGAAAAATAAATTATTAAATCAATGTGTAGTTCAGATTGATATTGATCCTAATTAAACTTTAATTTATTTTCAATAAAAATCTAGCTATTCCAAATTTTGTTTTGTGGAGTTGGTGCCGTAATTTTTAACTCCTCTTTAGTTACAGGATGTTCAAAGACAATTTCTCTTGCATGTAAACATATACTGGCATCTTTATTGCTTCTTTTTGCACCATATTTAAGATCTCCTTTAATAGGTGAGCTAATGTTAGACAATTGTACTCTTATTTGATGATGTCTTCCTGTGTCTGGTTTTATTTCGTAAAGATGATAGTTATCCAAGGATTTAATTATTTTGTAATTTAATTTGGAGTATTTACCATCTTTTGCCTTTGTCACAAAGGATTTATTTTTTTTATTGTTTTTGGATAAATAGTTTTCAAGAATATCCGATTGTTTTGGAAGTTTATTTTTTACAATTGCCCAGTATTTTTTTGAAATTTCATTATTGCGAAACTTTTCATTCATTCTACTAAGAGCTTTGCTTGTTTTAGCATATATAATAACTCCAGTAGTTGGTCTATCAATCCGATGTATTGTTCCTAAATAAACATTACCAGGCTTATCGTATTTTTTTTTTAGAAAATCTTTGACGATTTCAGAGAGTGGAATGTCTCCTGTTTTGTCTCCTTGGGTTATGTCGCCAGACTTCTTATTTATTGCTATAAGGTGATTGTCTTCATATAAAACATGAAGATTAGTATTGTTCATCTTGGTTAGGGAAATCAATGTTTTTGACATCTAAAATATACTGTTTAACACCATTTGTAATTTCATCATAAAGATTTAAATATCTTCTTAAAAATCTTGGGTTAAATTCATGATTCATGCCTAGCATATCATGTAAAACTAAAACTTGACCATCAACATTTGCTCCAGCACCAATACCGATTACTGGAATATTTAAAGTATCTGCTACTTTTTTTGCAAGTTTTGATGGTATTTTTTCTAATACAATTGCATAACAACCTGCTTCTTCTAATAGTTTAGCATCTTCAATAAGTTTATTAGCTTCTTCTTCCTCTTTGGCTCTTACAGTGTATGTTCCAAACTTATAAATTGATTGAGGAGTAAGNCCTAAATGNCCCATNACAGGNATACCTGCNCTTAAAATTCTTTTTACAGAATCTATTATTTCTGATCCNCCTTCNAGCTTTACNGTATGTCCNCCTGTTTCTTTCATNATTCGTATNGCAGANTCTAAAGCTTTTTTNGAATTACCNTGNTATGTTCCAAATGGCATGTCTACAACNACTAANGCTCTNTCNACAGCTCTTACAACTGANGATGCATGNTANATCATTTCATCAAGNGTAATNGGTAANGTNGTTTCATGTCCAGCCATAACATTNGANGCAGAATCTCCAACAAGAATAATATCAATNCCAGCATTATCAATAATTTTAGCTAAGGTGAAGTCATATGCTGTTAGCATTGAGATTTTTTCACCATTCTTTTTTAGTTCAAGAAGAGAATTTGTAGTTATTTTTTTATAATTCTTATTGTTTTCTACCATTTACTTACTTGTTTTAATTATATAAGCATTTTTAAATCCAAAATTATTAATTTTTCTCACTGCAGCATTGGCATCGTTTAAATTACTGAATTTACCAACAAGATACTTATATAAGCCATTAGTAATCTCTACTTTCAAATCACTAAATTGGTTAAATTCTGTAGTTGGAAATTTTAAAACTGCTAATTGAATTGAATATGTTGAATCACTTTGTGCAATTTCTTTTTCTTTCTCAATTTCTATTTTTTCAATTAATTTATTATCAACTAATTCAGCAGGATTTACTCCATTAAGTTCAAAATCTTTATAAACAAAAATTTCTTTTAAAAATTTATTATCAGCAATTTGAGTATCAAGAGATTTCTTTAAAGCTTTATTCTTTTTTACAACTATGCTTATATTGTTTTTTAATGAATTGTTTTTAGTTGAAATATTCTTTAATTCATTTTTTAGTAATGAAATTTCATTATTTAAATTTTTCTTTTTATTTTTTAGTGAAATAATCTCATTACTTAAATCATTTTTTTCTTTTAAAATTTTAGTATTTTTTTCTTTAATGTTATTTAAACTGTTTTCTAATAATGATAGTTTTTTACTATTTTCTTTTTCTGACTTATCAGAATTATTTTTAGTTTTTTTAAGATTCTCTTCTAATACTTTAATTTTATTTGAATTTGATTGTAAACTCTTTAGTTGAAGTTGGTTTTTATCTGATATTTTTTCAGAACTAGATTTTAATTTGGTAATCTGTTCTTTTAAGTTTACTATTTTATTTTCTAATTCTTTATCTATATTTAGAAGATTTGAATTTATTGTTTCTATTTTTTCTAATGAAGCGTTTTTTTCTTTTAAACTTAATTCTAAATCAGATATTAATGAATTTGATTCTGTTTCATTTTTTTCAATTTCTTTAATCCAATTTTCAAGTTGAGTTATAT
>NZHS01000012.1 GCA_002689735.1 Flavobacteriales bacterium
TTTTTTGATTCCTTGATTTTTTAATGCCTTTTAAAAAATCTAATTGTTCTTCTCTAACTTTAATGTTATCAATCTCTAGAACTTCAAACTCATTATTTTTATTATCAATTTGGTTTGTATTCAATCCAATAATTAAATCTTTTTTGCTATCAATTTTAGCTTGTTTTTTTGCAGCTGCTTGCTCAATTTTTAGTTTTGGAATTCCTTTTTCAATTGCTTTTTCCATGCCACCCAGCTCTTCTATTTCTTCAATATGTTGCCATGCTTTTTGATAGATATCATGAGTTAATTTTTCTACATAATAAGATCCTCCCCAAGGATCAACTGTATCACAAATACCGGTTTCATCTCTTAGGAAAATCTGATTATCTCTAGCAATTTTAGCAGAATAATCTGAAGGAAGTGCTATTGCTTCATCAAGCGCGTTAGTATGAAGACTCTGAGTGCCTCCCATAATCGCGGCCATTGCTTCAGTACATGTTCTTGTAATATTATTGTATGGATCTTGTTCTGTTAATGTCCATCCACTTGTTTGACAGTGAGTTCTTAATGACATTGACTTTTTATTTTTTGGATTAAATTCTTTTATGAGTTTTGCCCACAGTATTCTTCCTGCCCTTAATTTTGCAATTTCCATGAAATAATTCATTCCAATTCCCCAGAAAAATGATAATCTTGGAGCAAAATCATCTATATTCATGCCTGACTTAATACCATTTCTAACATACTCTAATCCGTTTGCAAGTGTATACGCAAGTTCAATATCTGCTGTAGCTCCCGCTTCTTGTATATGGTATCCAGAAATAGATATGCTATTAAACTTTTTCATGTTTTTAGAGGTGTAGCTAAAAATATCTCTAACAATTTTCATAGAGTGGTTTGGAGGGTATATGTATGTATTTCTTACCATAAACTCTTTCAAAATATCATTTTGAATTGTACCTCTTAGCTCTGCGATATCAGCATTTTGCTCTTGAGCTGCAACAATATAGAATGCAAGGATTGGAAGGACAGCTCCGTTCATTGTCATGGAAACTGAAATTTTATCTAAAGGGATATCCTTAAATAAAATCTTCATATCTTCTACAGTGTCTATGGCAACTCCAGCCATCCCAACATCTCCTTCAACTCTGGCATGATCAGAGTCATATCCTCTATGAGTTGGTAAATCAAAGGCTACCGATAAACCTTTTTGACCAGCTTTGAGGTTTTTTTTGTAAAATTCATTTGATTCTTTAGCGGTTGAATATCCTGCATACTGTCTAATTGTCCAAGGTCTATTTACATACATTGTACTGTACGGTCCTCTTAGAAAGGGGGGTTGTCCAGCAATAGAATTTAGATGTTCAATCCCAACTAAATCCTCTTTCTGGTAATAGTCTTTAATTAGAATATTTTCATTAGTTGAATATTCATTATTTTTTGTAATTGTTTTATCGGCTATTTGAATATTATAGTCTTTAAGAAATTCTTGAGTTAGATATTCAATGTAATAGGAGCCTCTTCCAGAATCTTTTACTTTATTTAAATAACTTTCTTGTGTTAAAATATTGAATTGATTTCTTGCTATTCTTGAAGATAAGTCATTATAATTATTGTAATCAGAATCATGAGCTTTTGTAATTAGTGCATTCGTTCCGCCTAGAATCGCTGCTATACATTCTGTAGTTGTTCGAAAGATATTATTAACTCCAGATGATTCTTTCTTTTTTGATGTTGATGTTGTTATAAATGCTTCTTGATTAGTTTCTGATTTCCATAANATTCTAAATGCTCTTAGCTTGGCAATTTCAAAGAAGAAATTTTTACCTATTGTAAAATGGAATTCAATTTCCTCATTGTATTTTTTCCCATTAAGAAGTGCATTTTTTATTTCCTCAGCTATAGTTTCACCATCAACTGTGATTTTCTTTTTTACATTTTTTATATTAAAACTATTNGATGTTTCTAATGAACCGATTANAGTATTTTTATTACAATAATCTNTAAGCTTCTTAACAAAAGATGCGTCAACATCGANAAAATCTGTTTTTATATATTCAGTTTTAATGTCTTTNAATAAGATCTCTATATTATTAGGGCTAGAAAAACATAATCCATTTGCTCCACTATTAAGAGCAGTTAATGCTATTTTATTTGCTTTTTTAGCATCTGATGCATCTATCTTTTGAATGTTAATTATNTCATCTGGGAAATTAGGGCTGAAACTNGTNTGGTTATTATGGTAGATAGGGGATATATCTATTCCNTCANTTTTCTTATGAAGATTTAAAAATGTTTTAAGATCAAATTCTTCTATGATATTTTCTTTCCAATCATTGAAATTATACTTTTTAAAATTTTGGAAAAGTTTAGTCATTCTTTTTTCTTATGATATAGACATCTTCGTTTTCTTTTCTCATTAAGAATTTTTCTCTAGCAAATTTTTCTTTTTTCTCATCACTATTTAATAGCTCATGATATTCAGTACTATCTTTTTTTATTTCTTTAGAATAAAAATTTTTATTTTCTTCGAGTTGTTTGATTTCTTTTTTGATTTTTGATTGTCTAATAAGATTATAATTATCAAAGAAAACAATCCAAATAATAAATAATGAAATTATGATTACATATTTATTCTTTAAATAGCTAGGGATTTTTTCATATAAATTCTTTAGATAGGTCATACATACAAATATATGATAACTTAATTGTTCTAAATAAATTTATGATATTAAGAAGATAGTAGGTTTTTTATTTAAATCTAATCTTATGTTTTTCCATTCCCCTATAGTTTTACTAATTATAGATTCATGTTCTTCAGTAATATTGCTGGCTATACATAATTTTGTATTATGATTACATGTCTTTTTTAGAGTTTCATAGAGTTTATTATTTCGATATGGTGTCTCCATGAAGATTTGTGTTTGATTCCTATTTTGGCTAATTTTTTCTAATTCTTTTATTTTTTTTATCCTTTCTTTTTGATCAATAGGAAGATATCCATTAAAAGCAAAGTTCTGACCATTCATTCCTGAAGACATTAGTGCCATTAAAATAGAGGAAGGGCCAACTAATGGTTTAACAACAACCTTAAATTGATGAGCATATTCAATAATTTTAGATCCTGGGTCTGCAACAGCTGGAACTCCAGCCTCAGAGATTAATCCAATGTCCTCTCCTGCAAGGATATTTAACAAGAAGTCTTTCTCTAAATCTAAAGAGTCGTGTTTTCCATAGGAGAAAAAAATTGTATTATCTATATTTTTTTCTGGAANTACTTTTTTGATAAACCTTCGTGCAGATCTTACATTTTCAACAATATAAATATTAGTACTTTCAAGTGTTTGTTTTATGCTAGAGGGAAGATTTTCTTCAATTTTTGTTTCGCCTAGCAAATTTGGGATTAATAATAACCTACCTTGTTTCATATTTTTTAGCAATTATTTCACAAGCTTCTTCTAAAAGACTATAAATTTTTTTAAAGCCCTCATCACCTCCGTAGTATGGATCAGGAACTGATTGAAATTCATTTGGATATATTTCATTAAGTATTAAATCGACCTTATNAATATCTTTTTGGTTTCTTGCAAGACTTATGATTTTAGAATAATTGTCATTATCCATTGCGTATATTTTATCGAAATTTTCAAAATCTCTTGTGTTAAATTGTCTTGCTCTTTGACTTGTTAAGTCTATATCGTGTTTTTTTGCAATATCAATTGACCTGACATCAGGCTGTTTTCCTATGTGGTAGCCAGCAGTGCCAGCAGAATCAACTTTAAATTCTTTTGATTTGGATTGTAATATACCTTCAGCGAGGGGAGATCTGCAAATATTCCCTAGGCATACCATTAGAATTTTCATCCTAAGTTAGAGTTAGGCGTTTTTCAATATCGGAGATATAGCCTTTAAATCTTTTATCTGTATCAGCTAAATTATTAACTGTTTTACAAGCGTGAAGTACTGTTGCGTGATCTTTATTTCCGCAATGCTTTCCAATCATTGCTAGTGAGCTTTTTGTCATTTGCTTTGCGAAGAACATTGANAGCTGTCTACATTGAACAATTTCTCTTTTTCTTGTTTTTGATTTCATAATATCAATTGGAATATCAAAATAATCACAAACAACTTTTTGAATNTAGTCAATAGATACTTCTCTGACAGTGTTTCTAACAAACTTATCNANCATATCTTTTGCTAGATCAATTGTAATTTCTTTTCTGTTTAAAGAAGATTGTGCTAATAATGAAATAAGAGCACCCTCTAGTTCTCTTACATTAGATGTAATAGAATAAGCAATATATTCAACAACAGAATATGGAATTTCAATGCCATCTTTTTTGATTTTCTTTTTTAGAATAGCTAGTCTTGTTTCAAGATCTGGAGATTGAAGATCAGCAGATAGTCCCCATTTAAATCTTGATAATAATCTTTGTTCCATTCCAATAATATCAACTGGGGCTTTGTCAGAGGTTAATATAACCTGTTTTTTATTCTGATGAAGATGATTAAATATGTGAAAGAANACATCTTGTGTTTTTTCTTTTCCAGAAAGGAACTGTACATCATCTAAAATTAANACATCAATTGATTGATAAAAATGAACAAAATCATTTTTTTTNTTATCCATTATNGCNTCAACAAATTGTGTNTGNAANTTNTCAGCNGAAACATATAGAACAGTTTTTTCTGGAAGCTGATTCTTAACTTCAATACCAATGGCATTGGCAAGATGTGTTTTNCCTAATCCNCCACCTCCNTAAATAAATAAAGGGTTAAATGATGTTCCACCAGGATTTTGTGATACAGCAAATCCAGCAGATCGAGCTAATCTATTACACTCACCNTCAACATATGAGTCAAAAGTATATGATTGATTAAGTTGGGGGTTTATATTTATTTTTTGAAGCCCAGGAATGATAAATGGGTTGCGGATAACAGTTTTNTTAATATTGATTGGCATATTAACTGGCATGTTATCAATCTTTTGTTGGTTAGTGCTTGGAATTTTAGATACGTAAGGCTTTGTTCCTGATGAATTTTCTAATACAATATGGTATTCTAGTTTTGCATCTTTACCAAGTTCTCTTTTAATTGTTTTTTTGAGAAGTGTTATATAATTATTCTCAAGCCACTCGTAAAAAAATTGACTTGGAACNTGAATTGTTAAAATATGACCTTCAATGCTAATAGNTTTAATAGGCTTAAACCAAGTTTTAAAGTTTTGATGTGTAACATTGTCCTTTATTATTAAAAGGCAGTTATCCCAAATTTCCTGGTAACTCTTTTGTGTCATGTTTATTTTACTGCTTTTGTTTTTTATTAAAATCAGCTAAGTATAATTACTTAGTAAGTATTTTAAAGTTTTTGTTTTGTTAACAATTATTCTAATCAAATAATTATAGCAAATATGAAAAACAATTAGTTAATAAAAAAGAAAATTAGCACTTGACTTTAAACTTTTTTTTACAGTCTAAAATTACATGGTATGGCTGTTTTAAAAAATCAAAAAAAATCAATAATTTTTTAATAATTTAAGTTGCTTTTTTATTTTTTTTTACAAAAATTGAACTTTTTTTAACATTAAAATCGCGTTTATTTTGTTGAAAAATAAAATCGATCTTGCCAATATTTATTCCGCCAAAGCCAACTTGATTTATTATNACTNTTTTATTTATTAAGTTGGTAATAATTTTTGGTTTTTTTAGAAAGGTATGAGTGTGTCCNCCTATAATTAAATCAATGTCTCTAGTTTGTTTTGCAAGAACANTATCTGAAATTTTTTTACTCTCATATTTATATCCTAAATGAGATAAGCATANAACCAAATCACAGTTTAATTCATGTTTAAGTTTGTAGGAATAATAATTTGAAGATATAATAGGNTCATTATAAANAGTTTCTTTATATAATTCTTTTGGTACTAATCCTTCAAGTTCAACACCTATTCCAAATACTCCAACTTTAATTCCATCTTTGTTAAATATTTTGTAAGGCTTAAATCTATTTTCTAGTATAGTATTTTTGAAGTCATAATTTGCGATTAAAAATGGAAATGTAGCGTGTTTTAATTGTCTTTCTAATCCATCAATTCCGTTATCAAAATCATGATTACCTAANGTTGCAGCATCATAATTCATTTTGCTCATTAGTTTGAATTCTAATTCACCACCATAATAATTGAAATAGGGAGTGCCTTGAAAAATATCNCCNGCATCNAATAATAAAACATTTTTTTCTTTTTNACGAATTTCATTTATNATTGTTGCTCTTTGAGCCATTCCACCAAGTCCTTTATATTTTCCAGATTTAAAAGGTTCTATGTGACTGTGCATATCGTTAGTNTGTAGAATAGTGATTTTTTTTATTTTCTCATTAGCAAGAACTGNATTGCTAATTAGTGATAAGCCAATTGTTCCTAGNCNTACATTTTTTATGAAATTTCTTCTATTTCTCATAATCAAATATTAATCTATTGTCAATTTGGATATCGAGAGTATCTTTTTCAATACAATATTCAATTATTGCATCTCTTAATTTAATACCAACTTTTTTTTGCTCTTTGTTAANGAAGAATTTCATGTTATCACCACCATTTGCTAAATAATCTGTTGTTAATACTCTAATTATTTCTTTTGAATTATGTTCTGTAATAATAGTATCTTTTTTAGCAACAATATTTACACCTCCTACAGGTTCTCCTCCTCTTTTAGTTACATACTTTAATAAATCATAATATTCATAANTATTTAAGTCTAGAACAACAAGTTCATTTTCGAAAGGCATTACTTTATATATATCNCTTATTGTAATATTTCCCTTTNGAATAATATTTCTTAATCCTCCATTATTAAAAACACACATATCTGCAATTCCATTTACTTTTAATAAACTAAGGTCACACATAAAGTTTCCTAATTTACTTTCAGGCTTACCTTTTTTAAGTTCACTTTTAGAAAAGCAAATAATCTCGTTCATTTCTTTATCTAANTGATTTTTATAAGGATTAATTATATTTACAACAGAACTATCTAGTTCTTCTGAGACTTCAATTAGTTGATAATTGTTAGAAATAAGATAATATTCATCTGANCATGAAAGTAAAAATAGAAATAGAAAAAAAGAAATAGAAAGTTTTGTAATACTTTTCATATTGCTACAATATTAGTTAAATTTTTTCTTCATTTTTGTTGATATAAATAAATTTTAATTTAATCAAATATGTATTCGCACGAAGTAAAATTAAGAGTTAGGTATGGAGAAACAGATCAAATGGGTTTTGTTTATTATGGGGTATATGCTCAGTACTATGAAGTGGGAAGAGTGGAATTGCTTCGTTCTTTGGGAGTCAGTTATAAATCTCTTGAAAAAAGTGGTTTTGAGTTACCTGTTTTAAACTTTAATATTAATTATAAGAAACCAGCTTTTTATGATGACAAGCTAACTTTAAAGACTAGCTTAAAAGAAATGCCTACATCAAAAATAATTTTTCATTATGAGTGTTTTAATGAGAACAATCAACTTATAAATGATGGGAATATTTCTTTGGTATTTGTTAATAAAGAAACCAAAAAACCTTGTAGAGCTCCACAAATTATTAAAGAAAAACTTTCTGCTTATTTATAATTTTTCAAGTACTTCAGTAATTAAAACGTCTATTGTTTCAATAGGTTTATTGCTGTATTTTTTTGAAATTCTATTTCCTAAAATTGCACAAATTGTTANGGTATTATGACCTAAAGATCTTCCTAAAAAATATAATGCTGAAGTCTCCATTTCAAAATTTGTAATATTTAATCCTCGAAATTCTATAGATTCAATTAATTTTTCCAAATCAGAGATTGATGATTTTAGTCTTAAATTTCTACATTGAGGTCCGTAAAATCCAGTAGCAGTGAGCGTAATTCCTTTGCTAAATTTGTTAAACTTACTTAATAAATTTTCTGATGCTTTTACAGAATATGGATTGGCATGATTTTTTGACCAATTAGTTTTATTAATAAATATATTTGATAATGTTTGATCAATGATTTTTTTGCTTTTGTAAAAATGTGCTAAACCATCTAGTCCTATAACATACTCTGAGACAATAAAAGAATCAACATCAATTTTTTTATTTAAGCCACCGGATGTTCCAAGCCTAATAATATTTAATGATTTTTTATTCTTATTAATTGTTCTTGTTTCAAAATTTACATTTGCTAATGCATCAAGTTCGTTTATGACAATATCAATATTNTCAGTTCCAATTCCAGAAGANATAACNGATATTTTTTTGTNATTGTAATATCCGGTATGTGTTATGAATTCTCTATGAGATANTTTGAAGTCAATTTTCTCAAACTTATTTGAAATTTGTTCAACTCTATTTGGATCGCCTACTAGTATAATATTATCAGCAATTTCTTCCTTTTTTAAATTAAGATGATAAATTCTTCCGCTATTAGTAATTATTAATTCTGTATCTCTTAATTTATTCATTTAATATGTATTTTTGCTGNGGTAAAAATAAGAATAATATGTCACCTTCNTCAAGTAAAATTTTAGTTCCAATTGGGTTTTCTGATCAGTCTATAANTGCTTTTGACCAAGCATGTAGTTTTGCTAAATTAGATAATGCAAAAGTATTTCTTCTTTCTGTGGTTGAAGAAAGAAGCACGATGCAAAATTTATTTTTAGATGATAATTCTCATGAACTAAAAAAGAAAGTTCACAATAAACTTTCAGAAATTGCATTAGAATATTCAAAGAAATATAATCTTGAAATTGAAATAATAGTTGCTCAAGGTAAAATATATAATCAGATAAATGAGGTTGCAGAAATGATTGCAGCCGATCTGATTATTATGGGAACAACAGGCTCTCCGAAAGATAGAATCAAACGTTTTATCGGATCAAATGCTGAAAGAGTGGTACGACTGGCTAAATGTCCAGTTATTACAATAAAAGGAGCAACCATAAAAGGAGCTTGTAACAATATTATTTTACCATTAGACACAGAAAAGGAAACTAAAGAAAAAGTTACATATGCAATAAAATATGCTAGAATATGGAATGCTAATATTCAGCTAGTCTCTGTTGTTTTGAAAGATTCTTCTGCAGTAAGAACTAAATTAACTCGTAATTTAGAACAAGTTGAAAAATTTGTGACAAATGCTGGTATTAAATGTGTCTCAACTTTATTAGAAGGAGATAGTAAACAGAATGTTGGCGACTTTATTTTTGAATTCCAAAAGAAATTTGATGATGATATTTTTATGATTATGACTAAAAAAGAAGAATTAAGTTTGTCAAAGAATATAAGTGTAACAGCTAGATATATTATCAATAATTCTCCAATCCCTGTAATGAATATTCGCCCTAAAGAACGTAAGCATATTACAGGTCCTACAACAGCATTTTAACAACTCTANCTAATGAAAGCTCAGATTATTTCTATTGGTGATGAAATCTTAATTGGCCAAATAGTTAATACTAACGCATCGTGGATAGCGAATTTNTTAACATCTGAAGGAATAGAATGTACTAAGATATCTACTGTAAGTGATTCTAAANTTAGTATTGAAAGCGTATTAAAAGATGCAATAGATAATTCAGAACTAGTCATAATTACTGGTGGGTTGGGTCCAACAAATGATGATTTAACTAAACATACATTATGTAGTTTTTTTAATGATGAACTTGTGTTAAATAATGATGTTTTTTCTGATATAAAAACTTTTTTTAAACGAAAGGGAAGGTCAAAAATTTTGGATTTAAATAAGGATCAAGCTTTGGTTCCATCTAAATCAAAAGTTATTAGAAATCCATTAGGTACTGCACCAGGAATATGGTTTTCACAAAATAACTGCGATATTTTAGCGCTTCCTGGCGTTCCATATGAAATGAAAATTTTAGTTGAACATTTTTTTAAAGAATTTAAAAAAAACAGAAAATTTGATAGTATTGTTCAGAAAACCATATTTATTAGAAATATTCCAGAATCTCAATTAGCATTTATGTTAAAGGATTGGGAAGAATCTCTTAACAAAGAACTTAAATTAGCTTATCTTCCAAGTCCAGGTGTTGTCCGATTACGTTTGAGTGGTATTAGTAATGACAAATCAAAAATTAAGAGCTTAATAAAAAGTGAATTGGTTAAATTAAATCATATTCTCAAATATGATGATAATAAAAGTGATTTAAATAAATTAGTTTATGATTTATGTACAAGCAAAAAAATATCTGTTTCAGTTGCAGAAAGCTGTACATCTGGTTTAATTGCATCTAGTTTATCTCAAATCCCAGGTAGTTCAAATTTCTTTTTAGGAGGTATTATTTGCTACAGTGATATCTCTAAAATAAATTTATTAGCTATTAGCTCAAAATTAATTAATGAAAAATCATCTGTGAGTGAAGATGTCTGTTTTGAAATGGCTAAAAATGCTAGAAATAAATTTAATTCTGACTATTCGATTGCAACATCCGGCTACGCAGGTCCACAAGGAGGAACTACAGATAATCCAGTAGGTACAGTTTTTATTACAATTACTTCAAGAAAAGGCTCAATAACAAAAAAAATATTATTTAGTGGAGATAGAAAAATCATTTTAAATCAAGTTAAAATTAAGGCTTTAGAGTTATTAATAGATGAAATAAAAAAATATGAATAAATTTTCTTCATATCAGATTAGATTGTATATTTGCATCCTTAAATTTAGAAATTATGTCTAGAGTTTGTCAAATAACAGGGAAAAAAGTTATGGTTGGAAATAATGTTTCTCATTCCAATAGAAAAACAAAGAGAAAATTTTATCCAAACCTACAAACAAAGAAATTTTATGTTCCAGAAACTGGAGAATGGGTTATATTAAAAGTCTCTACAAATGCATTAAGAACTATTAATAAAAATGGAATTGCTTCAGTTTTATCTAAAGCAATAGCCAATGGAAATATTTTAGTTTAATCAAATAAACTAACTTAATTAATAAAAGTTGCTATCTTTGATAGCAACTTTTTTTTATTACTANTTATGAAAAACTTNNTNTANCTTTTTTTTACAATTNTNTNTNTCTCTNTAATTTTCNCNTCTTGTGAAAAAGAGCTTNTAGGNTGTATGGATANTAATGCNGTTAATTATAATAACCTTGCNAATACAGATGATGGTTCNTGTGTATACCCTCCAAATTGGTCTGAGCTTGCAGTTGGAACATGGAATCTNGATCCAAATTGTGATGATATATCTGTTCCTTTAATTGGTGATATATCATTNAATGATCAGATGCCTTCCTCTGTAGATGTTCAATCGGCTGGAAACGGAGTTTTATTTATTGACTTTGATGGGTCTCAAATAGATGGAACTATTGATGATAATGGTTATATTACAGTAAACCCTGTAACGATTTCAATAGATGCAACAGGAACTGGTATTCCAGTAGATGTCGATGTTGTAGGCAGTGGTCAAATTACATCTGAAAATACTGGAACAATGGACTTCACATTTTCAGGAAATATTTCTGGTTTATTTCCTTTCTCTAGCGATTGCTCTATGATATTAACTAAATAAATATAAAAATGAACTCAAAACAAAATAATTTTTTCTTTATACTTTCTTTTTCAATTATTCTTATTCTTACTTCATGTAGTGGCGGAGGAAATACAGAAATTAGACCAGATGACTCGTTTAATTTAAGAGTAATTACTGGTGACTGGTTTTTTTCTCCAAATTGTGAAGAATATGTATTAGGAGCTGATACACTTTATCTTGCTGATCAATTACCTGATACAATTAGTATTTTTTCAGATTCTTTAAATACTTTGTTTATTGATGCAGGAACAAATAATTTAGTTGCTAGTGTCGATTCTCTAGGAAGTTTTACAATTCCATTTCAAAGTTTTCAAGCATACTTAGATATAGGTTTTATTTCGGATACTGCAACAGTTTTCCTTACTGGAACAGGTAACTTTAGCTCAAGATATGAGGGGACAATGAATTTAACTTTTTCAGAACCATTGCTAAATGCAAATATTGACTGTACTATTGATCTAAGAAAACTAGATTAATTACTTTAATTAAGTCTATGCGATATACTAGTTTAATTTTTTTATCGCTTATTTTTTCATTTTCTGCTTTATCTCAGGAATTTACATATTCTGACAGCTTAAGAGGTAATCTCTCTGAATTTAGATCTTGTTACGATGTTTTCTATTACGATCTAGATGTAACTGTGGATGATCATCAGCAAAAAATTATTAATTCATATAATAATATTCATATTAAAGCATTATCAAATTTTCAAACAATCCAAATAGATCTTTTTGAAAATTTAAAAATTTATTCTATTCAATTTGAGCATAAAAAACTAGAATTTCAAAGAATACANAATGCNGTATTTATTAATTTNCCTAGAATAATTAATGAAAATGAAAAAATTANTTTTAAAGTTCTNTATTCTGGNANACCTNGAGTTGCTGTTAATCCTCCATGGGATGGAGGTTTCTCTTGGGAAAAAGACAATAATGGAAATTCTTGGGTTGGGGTTTCATGTCAAGGACTTGGAGCAAGTTCATGGTGGCCATGTAAAGATCATCAATCTGATGAGCCAGATAGTATGAAAATTACATCTACAGTAAGATATCCACTTCAGGTAATATCTAATGGTAAGAAAAAGAGTGATAAAACTTTTTTTAGTGAGGAACTACAATCTAAAGCAAATAAAAGCAGCTGGTATGTATCTTATCCTATTAATAATTATAATGTTACCCTCTGCATAGGAGATTATAAATACTTTAATGATATTCACATAAATAATTTTGATACACTGGAATTAGATTATTATGTTTTAAAATATAATTACAACAAAGCAAGAGATCATTTTCAACAAGTTAATCCTATGTTAGAATGTTTTGAGAAATATTTTGGACCTTATCCATTTTATAAAGACGGCTACACCTTAATTGAAACCCCCTATCTTGGAATGGAACACCAATCCGCTATCGCTTATGGAAATAATTATCTTCCAGGATATAATGGAAATAAACAATTTATTGCTGGATTAGATTTTGATTATATTATTGTACATGAGACTGGTCATGAGTGGTGGGGTAATAGCATTACTACTAATGATATAGCAGATATGTGGATTCATGAAGGTTTCTGTACATACTCAGAAGTTTTATACGTTGAATGTATATACGGTTATGATATTATGCTTAAATATGTAAATAATCAGAAACGAAGTGTTAGAAACGATAAGCCAATTATAGGGCCATATAATGTAAATAAGAAAGGAAGTAATGATATGTATCAAAAAGGATCTTTAATGCTTCATACATTAAGAAACCTAATTGATAACGATAGTCTTTGGTTTTCAATTATTAAAGGAATTTCTGAAGAATTCAAGTATAAAATAGTTGATGGTATAGAAATCATAAATTATATAAATGAAAAAGTTGATTTAGATTTATATTATTTCTTTAAACAATATCTAAATAATGCTGATATTCCAATATTTGAATATAAAATACAGAAAAATGGAAGAGGATCTACTCTTTTATATAGGTGGAATGCAATAAATGATTTTAATATGAATATAAAAGTAAATATTGGCCAAAAAGATTTTTGGTTATCACCAGATTCTGAATGGAAAGAATATGGATTAGGAAATGCCGATATAAAATCCTTTAATGTTAGAGATGATTTGTTTTATGTTAATGTAAAAAAGATATAGTCAAAGTAGTAGATTTATAAAATTTAATTAAATTTGCACCCCCAACAAACAAAAGAAAATGGCTAAGAAAGGAAACAGAGTTCAAGTAATTTTAGAATGTACTGAACATAAGGCAAGTGGTATGCCTGGAACATCACGCTATATTTCAACAAAGAATAAGAAAAATACTCCGGACAGATTAGAATTAAAAAAGTATAATCCTATTCTTAAAAAAATGACTTTACATAAAGAAATAAAATAAAAAGAAATGGCAAAAAAAACAGTAGCATCATTACAGAAAAAAGGAGCAAAAGCATTTACTAAGGCTGTAAAAATGGTAAAGAATGAAACAACTGGTTCATATTCTTTTAAATCTGAGATTGTTCCTAAAGATAAAGTAAACGATTTTCTTGCTAAAAAATAATTCTAAATAGATTCTATTTATCAAAGCTTCTTTCTATTTTTGAAAGAAGCTTTTTTTTTAATTAATTAAAATAGTTATGGCCTTTTTTGATAAAATCAAAAATTTATTTAACAAGAATGATAAGTTAAGTTCTGAAGAATCATCACTAAAACAAAAAAAGCTTGAAGAAGGTCTTGAAAAAACAAAGACAAGTTTATTTAATAAGATTACTAAAACTGTTGTTGGTAAATCAAAAATTGATGATAGTGATTTAGATGATATTGAAGAAATACTCATTACAAGTGATATAGGAGTTGAAACATCTCTTAAAATTATTGAGCGACTTGAAAAAAGAGTTGAAAAGGATAAGTATATTAATACGGATGAACTCACAGCTATTTTAAAAAAAGAAATAGAAGAGCTTCTTGTTATTAGTAAGGATATTACTTTAGAAGTTGACTCTTTAGAAAATGTTCCTTATGTGATTATGGTTGTTGGAGTGAATGGTGTTGGAAAAACTACGACAATTGGAAAATTAGCACATAAATTTAAAAAAGCAGGTCTTAAGGTTGTTTTAGGAGCTGCAGATACTTTTCGTGCTGCTGCAGTTGATCAGCTTGTAATATGGGCAGATAGGGTTGGAGTTGATATTGTTAAGCAAGATATGGGCTCTGACCCAGCATCAGTGGCTTTCGATACTATTCAGTCAGCAATGTCAAAAAATGCTGATGTTGTTATTATAGATACTGCTGGAAGATTACATAACAAGATAAATCTAATGAATGAGCTTTCAAAGATTAAAAATGTTATGAATAAGGTTTTAGCTAATGCTCCACATGATGTTCTTTTAGTTTTAGATGCTTCTACTGGCCAAAACGCTATAGAGCAAGCAAAACAATTTTCTTCTGTTACGCAAGTAAATTCTTTGGCATTAACAAAGTTAGATGGAACGGCAAAAGGTGGTGTTGTTATAGGTATTTCAGATCAATTACAAATTCCTGTAAGATATATTGGTGTTGGTGAGGGGATGGAAGATCTGCAAATGTTTGATAAAGAAGATTTTGTGAATACATTATTTAATAATTAAGTATTGAATATATACTTTTGTATAACTAAGAATAATATAAAATGTTTGAAAATTTATCTGAAAAATTAGACAAAGCATTTAAAGTTTTAAAAGGGCAGGGGAGTATTTCTGAAATAAATGTTGCCCAGACCATGAAAGAAATTCGTAAAGCACTTATTTCTGCTGATGTTGATTATAAAACTGCAAAAGAATTTACTGCTTCAGTAAAGGAGAAGGCTTTAGGACAAGAGGTGCTTACAACTCTAAAACCTGGTGAATTGCTTACTAAAATAATGAAGGACGAACTCGCCGATTTAATGGGAAGTAGTTCTGCTGAGTTAAATTTAAGTTCCAAGCCCGCCATTATACTTGTTGCTGGCTTACAAGGTTCGGGTAAAACTACTTTTTGTGGAAAGCTAGCATATTTTCTGAAAAATAATAATAAGAAATCTCCATTATTAGTTGCTTGTGATATTTATCGTCCTGCTGCCATTGATCAAATTTCTGTTTTAGCAGAACAAGTATCTGCTGAAGTTTACAAAGAAATTGATAACAAAGACCCAATTAGTATTTCTTCAAACGCTATAAAATTTGCGAAGAAAAATAATCATGATGTAGTTGTAATAGATACTGCAGGAAGATTAGCTGTTGATGAGGCTATGATGAATGAAATTACTAAAATTAAATCTTCTGTTAATCCAGATGAGATATTATTTGTGGTAGATTCAATGACTGGTCAAGATGCAGTAAATACTGCAAAAGCCTTNAATGATAGATTAGATTTTGATGGTGTTGTTNTAACAAAGCTTGATGGTGATACAAGAGGTGGTGCAGCATTAACTATACGATCTNTCGTGGATAAACCAATAAAATTTATTGGAACTTCAGAAAAAATGGAAGGATTAGATGTTTTTCACCCTGATAGAATGGCAAGTCGTATATTAGGAATGGGAGATGTTATCTCTTTGGTTGAAAGAGCACAACAACAGTTTGATGAAGAAGAAGCCAGAAAGATTCAAAAGAAAATTGCAAAAAATACTTTTGGCTTTGANGACTTCTTAAAACAGATTCAGCAAATTAAAAAGATGGGTAATATTAAAGATTTAGCTGGTATGATTCCAGGAGTAGGTAAAGCAATTAAAGATGTTGATATTGACGATGATGCTTTTAAAGGAATTGAATCAATTATTTATTCCATGACTCCNTATGAAAGAAGTAATCCTAATGTTTTGAATGGAAGTAGAAAAAAAAGAATTGCCTCAGGAAGTGGAACTAATGTTCAAGAGATTAATCAACTAATAAAGCAGTTTAGCCAAATGGGTAAAATGATGAAAATGATGCAAGGAGGAGGCGCGTCAAAAATGATGGATATGATGAAAGGAAATAATTTGCCAAGATTTTAAAATGATACTATTAGACGGAAAAAAAACNTCCAATGATATTAAAGATGAAATTGCTTTAGAAGTTGATNCTTTNNTTANTAATGGTGGAAAAAAACCACATTTAGCTGCAATTTTAGTTGGAAATAATGGAGCAAGCGAAACCTATGTTAATGCAAAAGTTAAGGCTTGTAATAAGGTAGGTTTTGATTCTACATTAGTGAGATTNCCCGACTCAGTTTCTGAGGATAAATTAATTGATGAGATTAATAAGATTAATAATAATGATCTTATTGATGGATTAATTGTTCAATTACCNCTGCCNAATCATATAAATGAAAAGAAAATTATAAATACAATCANTGTTTTAAAGGATGTTGATGGTTTTCATCCAATTAATATTGGAAATATGACTCTCAACCTTCCATCTTTTNTTCCAGCAACTCCAGCAGGTATTATTGAACTTCTTGAAAGATATAANATTGATACNNANGGTAAAAATTGTGTAGTTATTGGAAGAAGTCATATTGTTGGTTTACCTATTAGTATTTTAATGGCAAGAAATAATAATCCAGGAAATGCTACCGTAACNTTAGTCCACAGTAGATCAAAAAATATTGAAGANATTTGTCTAAGAGCAGATATATTAATTGTGGCTCTTGGAAAAGCTAATTTTGTTAATTCTAGTATGGTTAAAGCCGGGTGTTGTATAATTGATGTTGGAATAACTAGAATACCGTCAGATTTAACTANATCAGGATGGAAATTAGTTGGTGATGTNGATTTTAATGANGTTAAAGATAAAGTGAGTTATATAACTCCAGTTCCGGGAGGAGTTGGTCCTATGACAATTGCAATGTTGTTAAAAAACACCTTATTGGCAGCGAAATCTCGTAATTAATAGCTATGTTATTNATTTAGTTATATTTGCAAAGTTTTGTGGGGTTGTTCCCACTAGTATTAATTAATAATAATAAACAATTATGGAAGGAACAGTAAAATGGTTTAATTCAAGTAAAGGATATGGTTTTATCGAAGGTTCTGATGGAACTGACTACTTTGCACATTTTCAAGAAATTCAATCTGATGGATATAAAACTCTTAAAGAGGGTGCTTCAGTAACATTTGAAGCAGCTGAAGGTGAAAAAGGACCAGTTGCAAAAACAATTGTAAGCGCTTAATTAGCAAATTATAATATGTAATAAAAACGGACTCATGTAGTCCGTTTTTTTATTTTATGAGTTCTTCTAGTTTGTAGAGTTTATCNCTCAATTTAGTTGCTTCAACAAAATTTAATGATTTTGCCATTCTTTGCATTTCATTTTTTGTAGTTTTAATTAGCTTATTAANTTCAATTTTNGAGAGCTTNTCAAAATCAATATTTTTTTCTTCTTTTATATTATTTACCTTGTAAGGATTTAATTTCTCAGTGATACTATTGTCATTTCTCTTTTTTATTGGCGTAGGCGTAATATTATTGTCCTTATTATATTTAATTTGTTTTTCTCTCTTATTATTTGTAGCATCTATTGTATTTTGCATTGATCTAGTAATTTTATCCCCATACATTATTACTTTTCCATTAATATTTCTTGCTGCCCTTCCTGAAGTTTGAATTAAAGCTCTTTCCGACCTTAAGAAACCTTCTTTGTCTGCATCCATAATTGCAACTAAGCTTACTTCAGGAAGATCTAATCCTTCTCTAAGTAAATTCACACCAATTAAAACATCAAAATCTCCATTTCTCAAGCCATGTATTATTTCAACTCTTTCTATGGTGTCTACATCTGAATGGATATACCTACATTTTATATTTATTCTACCTAAATATTTTGTTAATTCTTCAGCCATTCTTTTTGTAAGTGTTGTAACTAAAATTCTTTCTTTTTTTAAAATTATTAGTCTTATTTCTTCAATTAAATCATCAATTTGATCTTTGCATGGTTTTANAATTATTTNTGGNTCTAAAAGNCCGGTNGGTCTNATTATTTGTTCAACNATTATGCCTTCACATTTTTCAAGTTCATAATCAGCAGGAGTTGCACTAACATAAATAGTTTGATTATTAATTATTTCAAACTCTTCAAATTTTAATGGTCTATTGTCCATTGCTGCTGGTAGCCTGAATCCGTGTTCTACAAGGTTAAATTTTCGTGATTTATCGCCACCATACATAGCACGAACCTGAGGTAATGTAACATGACTTTCATCAATTACTGTAATAAAATCTTTTGGAAAATAGTCTAATAAACAAAAAGGTCTACTTCCTTCTGATCTGCCATCAAAATATCTAGAATAATTTTCAATGCCAGAACAGTAGCCTAATTCCTTAATCATTTCAATATCAAAACTTGTTCTTTCCTCAATTCTCTTAGCTTCTAATTTTAATTCAGCTGTATTGAAGTATTCAACTTGTTTGACTAAATCATCTTGAATTTTTTTAATTGCGTCATTAGTCCTATCCTTAGAGGCTATAAAAATACTTGCCGGAAAAATTTTAACATTATCTAATTCTTTAATTATTTTTCCGTTTTCTGGATTTATTTCTTCAATTTCCTCAATCTCATTTCCAAAAAAATGAATTCTATATGCAGTATCAGCATATGCAGGATATATATCTACTACATCCCCATTTACTCTAAAGTTTCCTCTCTGGAAATCAGAAGTTGTCCTAAAATATAGTGCTTGAACTAAAGATTTTAATAAACTTTCTCTCGATAATACTTGCTCTAAATATAGTTCTAATATGTTATCGTGAAAGTCATCTGGATTTCCAATTCCATAAATACATGATACTGATGCAACAACTATTACATCTCTTCTTCCAGATAATAAAGCTGAAGTGGTACTTAATCTAAACTTTTCAATTTCTTCATTTATTGAAAGATCTTTTTCAATATAGGTTCCCGAACTTGGAATGTATGCTTCTGGTTGATAATAATCGTAATAGGATACAAAATATTCAACAGCATTATTAGGAAAGAACTGTTTGAACTCACTAAATAACTGAGCAGCTAAAGTTTTGTTATGGCTTAGTACTAAGGTTGGTCTATTAACTTCCGAAATAACATTTGCAATTGTAAATGTTTTTCCTGATCCAGTTACACCTAAAAGAGTTTGGTATTCTTCATTTTCATTTATTCCTTCTACTAATTGAGAAATTGCTTCTGGTTGATCCCCAGTTGGATGAAAATCTGAAACGATATCAAATTTCATGCTAAACTTTATTTAGAATTTTTAATTTTTTTTCTAAATTATTTTTTTCTAATTCTAATTTCTCAATTTTTTGATTTATTTGGTCAAGAAGTGGGTTGTTTTTTTTATGGGAAACAATGTAAGACTTATTGGTTTCAAAAAGATCAATTTCTTTTGTGATTGCTTTAATCTTTTCTTTTGTGCTATTTTTTTCCTTTGTTAACTCTTTCGGATTATTTCCCATTAAACTTATCATAAGAGCTGTTTTTTCTTTTTCTAAATCTTTTTTTTCTAAATTAAGATTTATTAAAAATTCATTACATAATGTCTTATAATCTGATTCTAAATTTATCATATTGGGCGAAATATTTACTTTTTTCCACTGNTTAATATTTTCTTTTAGAAATGAAATTCCATNATCTTTATTTTTAGATGGTTTGTATTTTTTTANACTNGAGATAAGATTTTTCTTTTCTTNAATTTTNTCAATTTTCTTTTTATCNATTTCTTTTTGAAAANTTTTTTTAGATTCAAAGAAATAATCACATGAACTTCTGAANCTTNTCCATAGNTTGTCATTTATTTTNCCAGATAAGAAACCAGATTTTTTCCATTGAGCTTGCAGATTGATAAATTTCTTTGAAGTAATTATCCATTCAGAACTATTTTGAAGACTTTCAGCTTCCTCGCATAGTTTAATTTTTATANCAATGATAATTTTGTTTTTGTCTTTTCTNTNCTTAAAAAAATTATTTTTNTTATCATAAAATTTATTAAGAGACTCTCTATATTCTGTCCAGCAGCGCTTATTGTCTTTTTTATTTACTCTACCTAAATTTTTCCATTCATTAGATAGCTTTTCCAANACTTCAGTNGAGTAGTTTAGTTCTTTTATTGATTTAATTTCTTTTTCTGATAGCTTATTAATTTTATCACATATTTCCTTTTTTGCAGCTAGCTTTATTTGATCTTTTTTCTTTATATCTAAAAAATAATCGTTTCTTTTTTTATTTATTTTTTTTGATGCATNTTGAAATCTAATCCAAACTTTATCTCTATTCTCTTTATTTACTGGCCCTATATCTTTCCATTTTTCATGAAGAATCTGTAGATCTTCGTGCATTCTATTTAATGATTTAAGAGAAAGTAATTTTTCAGCTTTGTCACATATTTCTAATTTATTATTTAAATTTTTCTTAAAATCAATATCTCTCAGGTCTTTATTAAGTCTTAAGTAGTCATAGAACACTTCAACATAATGATTATACATCTGCCAGATATTATTTTTTTCTTTAATGCTAACATGGCCAATTTTTTTCCATTGTTTTTGTAGTTCTCTAAATCTGTTGTAAGTGTCTTTTTTTAATTCAACTTCTGAAGTAAGATCTTTAATTTCTGAAATTATTTCTGTTTTTAATTTTAGATTTTCCTTTTCCTTTTGTTCTTGCTCCTTTCTAAANTCATTTCTATTTTTTCTAAATAAATTATATATTTTTTTGAAGTTCTTCTCTAGANTTTCAGATTCTTTGTTTTGTTCTAGNTTATTAAAGTTTTTATAAAATAAAGCTTTTATATTTTCTACTCTNTTTGATACAGAAAATGGATTATCACTATCAGTTAGTTGATCTAATGATANTATTAATTCTTCAGGTTTTAAATTAGTNAGCTCAACTTCTTCTAAATTTACTAAATTCTCATTTNANATATTAGAATTTTCATTTTCAATAATTTTATTTTCAGTCATTAAAAGATTATTTAGAAATCANAAGTAAATATATTTAATAATGCTGTAAATATACTGTGTAAATCTAGTAANTATTTAATTATTCCAGATTTTCCATGATTCCTCAGCTTGTATTTTAAGCATTTCAAAACCATTTTTTACTTTACATTCCATTTCCTTAGCTTTNTTTAGAAAAATAGTTTCNTNTGGATTGTAAATTAAATCATAAGCTAAATGTTCNTTNGATAAAANATGATAAGGTATTTTAGGNAAGTCANTTATGTTTGGGTACATTCCAAGAGGAGTTGTATTAATAATNATCTTATTAGAAATAATATCATTTTCTGTGAGATTTTCATAGTTTAAATCACCGCTTCTNGAAACAATTTTATAATTTATNTTTAATTTTNTTAAAGCATATTGAATTGCCTTACTAGACCCACCATTNCCNAGTATAAGTGCATTTTTTCTTTTTTCTAATATTGGTTTAATACTATTTTCAAAGCCAATAAAATCTGTGTTATATCCTTTTATTTTTTTCTTNGAAATTTGTAAAGTNTTGATAGATCCAATATTTTTTGCATGCTCATCAATTTCATCAACAATTGNAAGNCTTNNAGATTTAAAAGGTATAGTTATATTTAAGCCTTTGAGATTATTTCTATTTATNATATTAANAATTTCATTTACATTTTTTATTTCAAAATTTTGATACTGATATTTTTTTAAGTTTAGATTTTCAAATTTNTTTTTAAAAAAATCTTGTGAAAAAGAATGAATNAAATTTTCTCCAATTAGTCCAAATTTCATAGCTACTTGACNTCAGAATATTTNTCAATAGCATANACACTTATAACTCCAAGAATAANCATAGAAATTGCTATAAAANTTTCCATATTTATTTCANTTGGAAGATAAAGATCATATTCAATAATTTTTTCTTTTCCGGCTATTACTATTGATTTNCNCACTTCTTTCCANGGCCATATTATTGCTAATGAACCAGCTATAAAACCCGTTAATAATGCAAGAGTTTGATCCTTATATTTTTTTAATANCCAGGATAATAGATGAGAAAAAGCAAAAACACCAAAAACAGAGCCGGCAAAGAAGACACTTAAAAGTAAAATATTAATATCTGTGACNGCTTTNACNAGNAGNAGCTCATAGTTTCCNAGCAAAATTAATATAAANGAACCNGATAATCCNGGAAGCATCATTCCTGAAATTCCAATTANTCCACAGAAGAATACGAAAAAGAGGTTATCGTTCTCAGTTGCTGGAGAGATGTAAGTAAATGAAATAGCAACTATTGTTCCAAAAATTAATGAGATAATACTTTGCTTATTCCATTTTGTTATTGTTTTTCCTACAAATAGAATTGATATTAATATTAACCCAAAAAAGAATGACCATATATATAATGGATAATTATTAAATAAAAATTTAAATAAGCTGGCAATACTAAACACACTTACAATAGAACCTCCAAAAACTGAAATTAAAAAGTAAAGGTTTGTGTGATTTATAAATGATTTAATATCAAACTTCATTATTAGTTGAAGAGCTGTTTTATCAAAAGATTTTAGTGAGTTTATAAGTTGCTCGTAAATACCAGTAATTAGTGCAATTGTTCCTCCTGAAACTCCAGGAATTACATTTGCAACCCCCATTGCAATACCTTTTAAAAAAAGGACAAAATAATTCTTCATTTATATATAATTATCAAATGTATCACCCCTTAATCCTAATCTTAAACACTCAAGAGAAATTATAGAGTTTGGGGATATATTGCCTAAATTTACATTGGCACCAAGTTCATTAATAAACCATACTTGCTGTTTTTTAAGTGGAGCCTCCCATAAAATATTTGATTCATCAATTTCTTTGGTAATTTTTTTGATTAGTTGTTCCTTGATCTCACCATCAGTTTCAAACATACCCACATTACCTCCCTCTCTTGCTTCAGCAATTACTTTCCAACTTCCTGCTTCTAATTCTTTTTTCATATAACTGACCCATTTATCATCTTCAATTGTTAGCGATTCATCTTTACTGCCAATTTCACTAATAACTTTAAAGTCTTTACTTAGTTTATGAATTAGTTCACATTTTTTTTCATGTTCCATTTGAATGCAACCATCTGATACTTCAACCATTTCAAGCTTTAATTTATCCATCAATCTATAAAAGTCATCGAGTTGATTTCTAACTATAAATGCCTCAAATAATGTTCCGCCTGTATAAACATCTATTCCGGCCTCTCTGTAAAGACTAATTTTTTTATCAATATTTCTTGTTAGTAGACTAGTTCCAAAACCAAGTTTAACAATATCTGTAAGTTCACTTTTTAGAACTATCATATTTTCTGCTTCATTTAAACTAAGTCCTTTATCCATAATCATTGTTAAACCATTACTTCTAGGCTTTGCAGGTCTTTTAGGAATATTTTTTAAAAATTCTAGCATTTCATTATTAGTTTAAACAAAGATAGAAATCTCACTTAAACAATATTGGAATTTATGTAGATTTGTAAAGAAACATTATTAGATGACTTTAATAAAATCAATATCTGGAATACGTGGTACAATTGGAGGTAATGTTGGTGATTCTTTAACCCCAATTGATATTGTAAGATTCACATCTGCGTACGCAAAATTTATATCTGATCAAGATTGCAATTCAAACATAATAGTTATTGGTAGAGATGCTCGCCTTTCTGGAACGATGGTTTCAAATATTGTTTCTGGAACATTAATTGGGTGTGGGTTTAACGTAATTGATATTGGTTTATCTACTACACCTACTGTAGAAGTTGCAGTAGAAAAAGAATCTGCTGCTGGAGGAATAATAATTACTGCTAGTCATAACCCAAAACAATGGAATGCTCTAAAACTTTTGAATAATAAAGGAGAATTTATTTCTGCAGTTGATGGTGAAAAAATTCTAGACTATGCTCAGAAAGAGGAGTTCAAATTTTCATTAATTGATAACATTGGCTCTTATAATTATGACGATACACATAATGAAAAACATATTGAGGATGTATTAAACTTAGAATTAGTAAATGTCGATCTAATTAGATCTAAAAAATTTAAGGTTGTGCTTGATGCAGTGAATTCTACAGGTGGTATTTTGATTCCAAAATTATTAGAAAAACTTGGTGTTGAATGTGTTGAATTATTTTGTGACCCAACAGGTAATTTTCCACATAATCCTGAACCATTGCCAGAGAATTTAATAGAAATATCGAAAAAAGTTGTTGATACAAATGCTGATCTAGGTATTGTTGTAGATCCTGATGTTGATCGTCTTGCATTAGTTTGTGAAGATGGGTCCATGTTTGGTGAAGAATATACATTAGTTTCAGTTGCAGACTATGTATTATCTAAAACTCCAGGAAATACAGTTTCTAATCTGTCATCTACTAGAGCTTTATCCGATGTAACTAATAAGCATAATGGTAATTATTTTGCTTCTGCTGTTGGAGAAGTCAATGTTGTTGAAAAAATGAAAGATAAAAATGCTGTTATAGGAGGTGAAGGAAACGGTGGTATAATTTATCCAGCATTACACTATGGAAGAGATGCTCTAGTAGGAATTGCATTATTTCTTACAAATCTAGCTGAAAAAGAGATGAGTTGTAAATCACTAAGAAAAACTTATCCGAACTATTTTATTTCAAAAAATAAAATCGATTTAGATTTATCTGTTGATATTGCAAAACTTTTAAAAACCTTAGAGTCTAAGTTTTCATTCAATAATATTAACACAATTGATGGACTTAAAATAAATTTTGATGATGGATGGGTTCATCTTAGACGTTCTAACACTGAGCCAATAATTAGAATTTATTCAGAAAGTGTTACTTTAGATAAAGCAAATCAACTTGCTGAAGATTTTATTAGTCAAATTAAAGAATTATTATAATGCGTGTATATCTAGATAATGCAGCTACAACAGCTATGGCACCAGAAGTTATTGATTTAATGTCAGATATGATGAAATCTGATTATGCAAACCCTTCATCTATTCATCATGGTGGTAGGAAGTCAAGAATAATTATTGAAAAATCTAGAAAAACAGTTGCAAATCTATTAAATACATCACCAGGAAATATTTTCTTCACATCTGGTGGTACTGAGGCGGATAATATGGCAATTCGATGCGGTATTTTAGACAATAATATAACTCATGCAATAACATCATCAATTTCTCATAAGGCAGTTCTTTATCCTTTAGAAGAATTAAGAGAAAAAAAGTTGATTTCATTATCCTACATTAAACTTGATGATAATGGAAGAATAGACTTAAATGACTTAGATCAACTTTTACAAAATAATCCACGAACTTTTGTTTCTATTATGCATGCAAATAATGAAATAGGTACTATTCAGCCTATTAAAGAAATAGGATTGCTTTGTAAAAAGTATAATGCTATTTTTCACTCAGATACTGTCCAAACAATGGCTCATTATGCTATTGATTTACAAGAAATAGAAGTTGATTTTATTACTGGATCTGCTCATAAGTTTCATGGACCAAAAGGTGTTGGATTTATATATATCGGTGATAATATTAAAATAAAGCCATTTATTTCAGGAGGTTCCCAGGAAAGAAATATGCGTGCTGGTACAGAAAATGTTCATGCTATTGCTGGATTAGCAAGTGCTATGGAACTATCATGTTCAACTATGGATGAAGACAAAAGATATATTTTAGATTTAAAGAAGTATATGATTCAAGAATTGAAGAATAATTTAAATGATATTAGTTTTAATGCTGCTTGTACAGATTATGAAAATAGTTTATTTAAAATTTTAAGTGTAAGTTTTCCTAAAAACTCTTCATCTGAGATGTTACTATTTAATTTAGATATAATGGGTATNTCATGNTCNGGTGGAAGTGCATGNTCAGCNGGTCATATGTCTGGTTCTCATGTNTTAGATAAAGTATGTAAAGATCAATCCAGNACTGGTGTTAGNTTCTCATTTAGTAAGTATAANACTAAAGAAGAAATTGATTANACTATTAAAAGACTNNNNGAAATATTTAATTAATTTTTTTAATTTTTATATTTAAATAGCCGTAAAGTAGAGTCATAATTGGACTTATTAAATTAAAAAAACAAAAAGGCAAATATGTTAATGTAGCAACTCCTAGCACTGCTGATTGCGCTGCGCCACAAGTATTCCAAGGAATTAAAACAGAAGTTACAGTTCCACTATCTTCAAGTGTTCTACTTAGATTTTCAGGCGCTAACCCCTTATCCTTATATGTTTTTTCAAACATCTTTCCAGGTACAACAATACTTAAGTATTGATCAGAAGTAGTAATGTTAAAGAAAAAACATGTTGCTGAAGTTGTTGCTATTAAAGAGCCTGTTTGTTTTGCATAAAGCATAATAGGATCACTAATTCTCTTTAAAAGTCCAGACTCTTGCATAGCCCCCCCAAAACTCATTGCGCATATAACTAACCAAACAGTGGGAAGCATTCCTTTCATACCACTGCTACTGAGAAGATTATTCATAAGGACATTATCAGTAACTATATTTATTTCACTTGCCATTGCATTCATTATTGCCAAATAATATGCTTTAAAATTTAGAATTGTAGCTTGAGATACTTCAAAAATTAGTTGAGGTTGAAAAATTATTGCAAAAGCTCCCCCTAGTAGCGTTCCTGCTAATAAGGCGGGGATAGCTGGTGTTTTCTTAATAATCAAAAAAATTACTGTTAAAGGGACAATAAATAGCCATAAATTAATATTAAAAGTTAAATTTAACGTATCAAGTAATTCATTGATATTTTGATTTGAAGTAATTTCTATTGAAATCCCTAAGAAAAAGAAAATTATTAAAGTAATTATAAATGAAGGAATAGTTGTATACATCATATATTTTATATGAGTAAAAAGATTTGTTCCCGACATAGCAGCAGCTAAATTAGTTGTATCTGATAAAGGGGATAACTTATCTCCAAAGTAAGCGCCTGATATTATTGATCCAGCAATTAATCCTTCTGAAATACCAAGAACATTTCCTATTCCTAATAATGCAATACCAACAGTAGCAATTGTTGACCATGAGCTTCCAGATGCTAATGAAACTATTGCACAAATAATACAAGATGCAAAAAGAAAAATTTCAGGATTTAAAATTTTTAATCCATAATATATCATCGCAGGAACAATTCCACTTATTAACCAAGTACCAGTTAATGCNCCAATCAGTAAAAGAATTATAATTGCAGATGAAGTCGAAGATATACTTGANCTGATTCCTTTNAAAATACTCTGCCAGCTTNTACCATTATAAACACCAATAGATGCAGCTATGGCAGTAGCAAGCAATAAAGCCATTTGGTTTGGTCCACTTAAGGATTCATCNCCNTACANTAAAACNTTTGTTGCTAATAGTATTATTAAACTTAGTAGTGGNAATAAGGCAAGAAAAAATGGTATTTCTTTATTAGATTTAATAATTTACTTTTTGGTTATGATTCTTTATCTTCTTCATAGTATCCGTAGCCTCCACCATATCCATAGCCGTATCCATAGCCGTATCCATAACCATATCCATAGTTTCCAAGATTAGCCTGGTAATCATTGATTATAATATGAATATCTTTAATTTGATTATTATCATATAAGGAATTTACAACTGATAGCGCTTGATGTTTTGTATAATTATGTCTAACTACATAAAGATTTATATCTGCACTCTTCATCAAAATAACTCCATCAGTTACTAACCCAATTGGTGGTGTGTCAATAATGANATAATCATATGTTTTATTTAATAACTTAATTAAATCTTTCATTTTACNACTGTCTAGCAATTCGGCTGGATTTGGTGGNGTAGGACCAGAAAATATAATATCAAGATGTTCTATTTCAGTTTTATTTGTGACTTCTTTAAGAGTAGATTTATTAATTAAATAATTACTTAATCCACTTTTATTTTCAGACTTAAATTCAAGTTCTANCTTAGGTTTTCTAAGATCTGCGCCAATTAAAATAGTTTTATGTCCAGATAATGCAAAAATAGAAGCTAAGTTCATAGAACAAAAAGTTTTTCCTTCTCCACCAACTGAAGAGCTTACAGTTATAACTTTCTTTTCTTTATCAACAGCTAAATACTGAATATTTGTTCTAATTGATCTAAATGATTCAGAAATTACAGATTTAGAATTTTTTGGTACAATTAAGCTTTTCATTTTTTCACTATGCCCAATTAAGCCTAAAATAGGAATATTTGAATGTTGTTNTAAGTCTTTTTTACTTCTNATAGTATTNTTAAAAAACTCTTTTAAAGAAATAAAAATAATAGGTAAAAGTAANCCTAAAATCAAACANAAAAAGTATGCAACAGAATTTCTAGGACTAACTGGNATNTCACTATCTAATCTAGCATAATCAATAACTTTNTGATCAGATTCTGTTCCTGCTTTTGCAAGAGAAGCTTCATATTTTTTATTTTGAAGATAAACCATAGTTTGTTCATTATATAAAAACTCTCTTTTAATATTTATATACTCTTTTTGATGCTTAGGTAATCTGTTAATACTTGAACTGTAATCATCTATTCTAGATAATAGATCCTCTTCATAAATTTCAGAAGTTGAAATTAGATTTTTTAAATTTTCAATTAAAATTTCTTTTGTGCTTTTAATTTGAGAAATTAAAGAAATATATGTTGGATTTTTATCTGTAGTTGTTAACTCTAAATCACTCTGTCTAGCAGTTAATTGAAGTAATTGATTAATAAGAGTATTAAGTTCTGTATTATTAATTCCTATTGATGTTGGTGAAACAATACTCTTTGTTTGTTTATTTATTGTTAAATATTCTTGTAAAGATGTGTAGTACTTTATGTTTACTTGTAGCTCTGATAATTGATTGTCAATTTTCTGCTTTTGAAAGAATGCTCCATATTCTTCTTCAATATTTTCAATATTTGGATGTTTTTTCTTGAAGCGTTCTAAATTATTTTCAATTTTAATTAGAGAATCTTTTATTATACTGAGTTGATGATCAATAAATGTGATAGTATTAATGGCCATATTATTTTTATCATTTAGCCCATTATCAATATATTTTTCGCTTAGCTTGTTTAGGAAATTTATACTTTTTCCAGGATTTTCACCATTAATTTTTAATTTAAGAACAGAAGTTTCCTTATTAATTGGATTTATTGATACTGCTTCTATATAGCTAGAAACTAATTTAGATCTCTGATGCATCTTAAAAGAAAAATCTTTATTATTTTCTTTTATTTTTTCTAGATTAAAAGAGTTTGTTTTTTCTAATTTAAATGAGAAATACTTTGATTTAATTTGTTTGCCAAAAACAAAGTCCTGATCCAGTTCAATATCAGCAATAATATTTTTGTTAATCCTGTCATTTTTAGGATTGTATGTATATAAGTCGTCAATAGAAGAAGATATTTTGAATGTTTTCTCATCAATAATTTTTATTCGGAATTCATTATTTGAAATTTGATTATAATTAGAGTCAATTTTAACAATGAATGGTGTGTTTTGAAATAACTCATTACTCTGAAGGAAACCATGTTGGTAATAAGAAACACCTAAACCAAGTTCATCAATTACTTGGTTTATTAAAGAAAATGATTTTAGGACAACTATTTCGTTATTGATATTAGTTTTACCGCTAAAGAGCTCCATACCCTCTAAAATGTTTTCTGCACCCAACTGCGTGTTATTATCATCTCTAATTAGTATTGTGCTTGAAACACTATAAACCGGAGTTGTGTATCTTATGTATGCAAAGGCAATAATTGAAAAGAAAAACAATGAAATAACAAAATAATACCAATGATTATAATATCTAAAAAGCAGATTTTTTATATCTAACTTTTCTTCCTTTATTTGATTTATTTCATTGTTCATATGTTAATCTCTTTTAAAGTTTAAGATAGCATTAAATAGCACAGCAAAAGTTGTCAAACTTGATAGTAAAATTTGCGACTGAGATTTTTTTAGCCCTTTGAATTTTAAAGGTTGAACATAAACTAAATCCTTGTTATTTAAATAATAGAAGTTTGATTGAAGAATTTTACTCTCTGTTAAATCAAAGTAATAAACTTTTTTCTTATTATTATTAGACCTAATAATTCTAACCTTTCTTAGGTTTCCATAGTCATTT
>NZHS01000013.1 GCA_002689735.1 Flavobacteriales bacterium
GGATTTAATGCTGTTAATGGTAAAACATTATCTCAAAGACATAAAGAAGAAGCAAATGATTATAGGTATTTTCCTGAGCCTGATCTTCAACCAATTATCATTAGTAAAGAATATATAGAAAATATCAAAAAATCATTACCTCCACTTCCTAAGGAGTTACTAGAAAAGTTTATAAGTGAATTTAAGCTATCAAAGTATGATGCCAAAATTATTACTGAAGATAAAAATACTGCCCTTTATTACAACAAGCTATGCAAGCTAACAAAGAATTATAAGGCTGCAGCAAATCTTATGAATGGTACCATTAAATCCTACTTAAATGAAAATGCAAAATCAATAGAAGAATTTGAGATAAGCCCACAGAATATTGCTGAACTAATTACGTTAATTGATGATAATAAAGTTAGTAACTCTATTGCAACAGGAAAAATTTTCCCATTACTTTTAAGCTCAGATTTAAGTCCTGAGAAAATTGCAGTTGAAAATAATTGGATCCAAGAAAGTGATACTGATACTCTATTAAGTTTAATAAATGAAGTAATTGAAAAATACCCTGATAAAGTTAAAGAGTATCAATCAGGCAAAAAAGGGTTAATTGGCTTATTTATAGGTGAGGTCATGAAGCTATCTAAAGGAAAAGCTGACCCTAAACTTACAAATCAGCTAATTAGAAAAAAATTAGATTAACTATTTTGAAAAAAAATAAAATATATTTTGCATCTGATTTTCATTTAGGCTCTCCAAACTATGAAGAAAGCTTAAAAAGAGAAAAGAAAATTATCTCTTGGCTTAATGAAATAGAAAAAGATGCTAAGAAAATATATCTTCTTGGAGATATATTTGATTTCTGGTTTGAATATGAGAAAGTTGTTCCTAAAGGATTTGTTAGACTGTTAGCAAAACTGGCAGATTTAGTTGATAAAGGAATTCAAATCCACTTTTTAGTAGGTAATCATGATATGTGGATGCGTAGTTATTTAGAGAAAGAAATAGGGCTTGAAGTACACTTCAAAGAATTTATTATTGAAGAAGATAATCAACTAATCTTTATAGGTCATGGAGATGGTCTTGGAAAGGGAGATTATAAATATAAGATACTTAAATCATTATTCACTTCTAATCTCTGTAAGTGGCTTTTTTCTAGATTACATCCAAATTTTGGAATTGGCCTTGGACAAGCNTGGTCAAATAAAAGTAGAAAAGAACAAGAAAGTATTAAAAATGAAGAGAAAGAAATTTTAGTAGAGTATTGCAAAGAACAACAAAAAAACAATCCGGTTGATTACTATATCTTTGGTCATCGCCACATTCCAATGGAAGTTAAAATTGATGAGAGAGCTAATTATATAAATCTTGGAGATTGGATTCACCATTACAGTTACGCTGTTTTATCAGATAAAAAATTAGAACTTAGGAAATTCTAGCTGACATTATAAACATTAGAGAGGCCTAGTATTATTTCTAATTTTTGTTTTCCACTAAAATTTGTTTTTTAGCTAGGCTGTCTGATTTCAAAATCCCAAGACCAATCAGAATTTTTTATAAGTTGAAATAGTAGAAATAATAATAAAGCTATAATTAATAATAATTTTTGAAATATAGATATAGATTTCCATTTCTTAACAATTTTACTATCCTCATAATCACTATTTTTCTTTGTAAGAACACCTTGTTTTTTAATCCTTATTTGATACTCTTCTAACGTTTCTTTTTGTATTTGAGTAGTATCACAAGCGATAGGAAATGAAGCATAACCAAAAACTGGTAAATGCATAAATATTAGTGTAAATGATAAAAGAAATAGCCTTTTCATTTCACAAACATAAGTTTGTATAAATTAAGTACTATGCTATGCATAAAAAAAGCACCAATATAAATTGGTGCTCTCTTCTAAATCAGTTATATATTATTTATTCAAAATAATTTTTTCTGTACTGACTACAGTATTTCCCTCACTAACACTAATAAAATATATTCCTTTATCTAAGGAACTTAGATTTGTTTCTAGTTGTAAATTATCTTGCAAAACTTGACCTGAAAAAATATCTTTTACTTCTTTTCCAAGAATATCTAAAAGCTTAACATTAATAGTTTTATCCTTTATAGCTGAAATTAAAACATTTACATCTCCAACAGATGGGTTTGGAAAAATAGCAACTCTCGTAAGAGGCTCAATATTCTGCTTCATTAAATCTGCTTCCTCTCCAATTTCAATATCATCAAGGTAAAAATTGTTACTTGCACTACTATTTGAATATTCAAACTTAAATTGAATATTACTATTCTTAAGAGCATTTTTTGTCATAACTGTGTCTTGCCAGTCTCCATTTGGAGCATAGTTTGTTGTGTATAATCCTGCTCTTGCAACATCTAAATTTGTAAGTCTACCTAAAAAAGCCCAATTATCCCCACAGTTTGTCGTATAATAAACATTAACTTCATTTTCAGGAAAAGTATTAACTGCAGCTCCTGTATATTTAAATTTTAAAGCAGGTGAGGAATATGAACTCAAGTTATATGATGGAGAAATTAAATTTTCCACTGTATTGCTTGAGCCGTCTTTAGAAGACATCATAACGCATGAAGATGTGTTGTCATTTCCTTCAAACCATTCCCATGAAGTTAAGGCACTTGTATTAAAAGACCATTGGCTAGGGTCATCATTTGCACTTACTATTCTCCAACTATCTACAATGTCATTTGCATTATCAAATCCGTAATTGTATGATGATGCTGAATTTGTAGCAGTTGTTGGATTTACAGCGATAAATGCTTCCTTAACCTTAGTTGATGTACAAGTATTGTTATAGTATGCTGTGTATATTTTTTTTGCAATATACCCTCTGTAATATGTAGTACCATCTAGACCAAAATACACTCCTAAACTATCTATATTATGAGTAGTAATATTTGTAGCATTCATGTCATTTAATTCAGCTTGTGTTCCCTGAACAATATGGGAGATTGATGTGGAATCATATGAAGATGCACTACTTAGGTCTAAAGAAGCTAAATTATCTGAAGAAACTTCAGTCACTTCATCATAATTAATAGTTAAAGAAACATCATAAACTCCTGCTTGTGTATAGTCATGTAAATAATTATTATCTACTGAACTTGTGTTNCCATCTCCTAAATTCCAAAGTACAGAAGTAATACTTGATCCAAACATGGATTTGTTTGATTTAAACCAAGCCTCTTCTCCTAAACAAATTGAAGAGTTTCCAAAGCCTTCTTGAAAATCTGCTTGCTTGTTACAAGCTGGTGGTATTGCCCCTTCCATTGTACCAGTAGCAATTAGATTCTCATCCTGCCACATGTATTCTCTATATCCTAACCCTCCTTCTTCACCATCTAATGTTATGTCAAAAACATCTGCCTGTCCTTTACTAAACATTGTACAATACTGGTCTGATGTATAATCCATATAATTCATAAACATTTCTCCTGCCCAGTTTAAAGAATCAGCAATACATCCTTGATTTTGTAAACCNACATGATATGGAAANGAATTTGTAGTTGGTAATGGACCAGGATTATCTCCAAAACCATTTGANTATCTTTGTGGTGGTGTATCAGCAACTTGATCGTCTCCACAAACTGCATCACCCCAAACATGACGTAATCCNAACCAATGNCCAACCTCNTGAGTTAAAGTAGANGAAGTAGTNCTNGCAAATTGACTTGCAATAAGNGCTACACCATCTGTTGACATACTACCACCAAATGGAAATTGNGCATATCCNANTAANNNTCCNCCATTACTTTCNGNTGGTAANGANTTNACTACCCANATNTTAAAATATTGATANGANTTCCAATAACTTACAGCTTTAATCTGATCTCTAGGATTTGGAACCTNAGTCATTTCTGATTGAATTCTATTTATACCAGAAGTTGGATTNCCCATAGGATCTAATGTGGCAAGTCTAAATTCTAGATTTGGTTTACCAACAACAGCAGCAAAAACATCTGGAGTCCTGCTAGTAAATGCAGCATCTTGACCATTAATATTATCATTTAAGACTCTTATAGCATCATGTACCTGAGCATCTGTAACATTTTCACTCCCAAANTTGTGAATTACATGAACAACCACTGGAATTATTTTCTTGTCTGTTGATTTTGCATTAGGATTAATTTTACTTAACAATTTTGCATTTTGATCTTCAAGTTGAAGATTTTTGTTCTCTAAGCTCTTATAAAAGTTTGGATATGCTTGCTTTTGCTCTTCTAAATAACCNTCATGTGAACCACAATTATGATGATTATTTTGTGAATGTAAAGCAGATACAGAGAATGAAAAAATAAATATAAAAAGTAGAGATTTTATTTTCATGTTAAATTGTTATTAAATTATAAGATAACAAATATAACAATTATCTGATTATTTTTAAAAGTCAGAATAAGAATTTAGTTGTAAAAATTAAAATTATTTGATGTGCTTCTCAGCGTGATAAGAAGAACGAACAAGAGGACTACTTTCAACNTGCTCAAAGCCTAGAGAGAGACCTACCTCTTTAAAATATGCGAATTGATCAGGAGAAATAAATTCAATNACTGGTAAATGTTTTTTGGAAGGCTGTAAATACTGTCCAAGTGTTAATATTTTCACCCCAACACTTCTTAAATCTTTCATAGATTCAATTACTTCAGATTCAGTTTCACCAAGTCCTAACATAATACCAGACTTTGTTCTTATACCTCCTTCATACAAATATCTTAGAGTATCAAGACTTCTATCATATTTTGCTTGTATCCTAACCTTNTTNGTTAAACNTCTAACAGTTTCTAAATTATGAGAAACTACTTCTGGTTTTGCATCAATGATTTGTTGAATATCTTTTAATTTNCCCTTAAAATCAGGAATTAAAGTTTCCATTGTTGTATTTGGGTTTTGTTTTCTAATCGCATTAATTGTCTCTACCCAAATACTAGCACCTCCATCTTTTAAGTCGTCTCTATCTACTGAAGTTATAACAGCATGTTTGACATTCATAAGCTTNACNGATCTTGCAACNTTTANGGGTTCAAGAATATCAACAGCTAAAGGCCTTCCTGTCATAACATTACAGAATCCGCAAGAACGTGTGCAAATATTTCCAAGGATCATGAAAGTTGCAGTTCCTGCTCCCCAACACTCACCCATATTTGGACAATTACCACTCTCACAAATTGTGTGGAGATTATGTGATTTTGTAATACCACGAACATTTTTGTAAGCTTGGCCAGTTGGTAGCTTAACTTTTAGCCATTTAGGCTTTCTATTTCTTTCTTTTACAGACAATTTTTTNAATTATGCTTTTTGATTTGTTTCGATTTCAATACTACCCACTCCNTCACAAGGCTCTTTATACATGCTGCATGAGCTAAGAATAGCNAGAATTGAAAATACAGAAAATATGAAGATTAATTTTTTCATTTTTTTTTACAAAANTAAACTATTTGTTTTTTAAAATAAAGAAATAAAGTCTATAGTTATTTATATTTGATGTTAACAAGAAAATGACGAAAAATCAAATAAATTTAGCTGCTGACTGGNATGATNTTCTTGAAAAAGAATTTTCAAAAAANTATTTTAAGAATCTCATTTCTTTTTTAAGAAAAGAAGAAGAAAAACACACAGTTTACCCCTCTAGTAATAAAAGATTCGAGGCATTAAATTTAACCCCCTTTAATGATTTAAAAATTGTAATAATTGGTCAAGACCCATATCATGGAAAAAACCAAGCTAATGGAATTGCATTTTCAGTGAATGATGATATTGTATACCCTCCATCATTAAAAAACATAATNAAAGAATTATCAAGTGATTTNTCAATAAGTATTGAAAAAATTGATTTAAAAAAATGGGCAAAGCAAGGCGTTCTACTTTTAAATACAATTCTAAGTGTAAGAGAAAACACTCCAGCATCACATGCNAAACAAGGATGGGAAGAATTTACTGATAAAATTATTGAAAAAATTGTACTTAAAAAAGAAGCTGTNATATTTATTGCTTGGGGCAGCAAGGCAATAAAAAAACTTGAACCATTTNATTTATCTAACCANTATTTATTAACAGCCNCTCACCCATCTCCTTTNTCATCATATCGAGGTTTTTTTGGATGTANACACTTTTCTAAGACAAATAAAATTCTTAAAAAANTAAATAAAAAAACTATTAAATGGGTATAAGAATTTTATTAGTAATTTTTATTATTTGTATTGACTTACATGCTCAAGAAAATATTATNAGTATAGTGAACANCTATATGCTNAATAAAAGTAATTATAAAGAAATTTTATATGTTTCTNTAGAAGAACAAAATTTGTACCACATTAAATCAGATACTNTATTTAAAACCTATCGCATATCGTCTTCAAAACTTGGAAAAGGAAATAAAGAAGGAAGTAATAAAACCCCTACAGGCTTACATATCATAAAAGAAAAATACGGCAAGGACGCACCTATTAACGGAAGATTTATTGGAAGAGTTTTTTATGGAAATATTGCTGAAATTTATTCTGATATGACAATCAGNAAAACCGATGACATTACTTCTAGAATACTATGGCTTTCAGGANTTGAAAATGGNGTAAACAAAGGAGACAATATAGATTCTTATAAACGTTATATTTACATACACGGGACATCCGAGGAAGGNAGAATTGGAATACCCTCATCACACGGCTGCATAAGAATGAAAAATAAAGATGTAATAGATTTGTTTAAGGAAATATCNATTGGTACTTTCGTTTTAATTTTATAATCAATATGGAATTTGTAATAATCTTTCTAATTTTTGCTGGNTTCACTCTTTTATATTTTAAAAATTCAAAAGTAAAAGAAGATAATTCTCAAGAACTTTTAGTGCAATTAAATGATGCATTAAGAAAAGAAATTCAAGAAATTAGAAAAGAAGTTGGAGAAAATGCNCAAAAGAGTAGGCAAGAGATAGAAGAAAAACTAACCGATATCAATAAAGGAATTTTCAANTATCAAGAAAATTCAAAAGAAGACATGCAAAAACAATTTGCATCTTCAAANAAAGTNATAAAAGAGGTAACATCNGAACTTGAAAAAATTAAAGGNACTAATGANCAAGTACTTGGATTTGCAAACCAAATGAAAACTCTTGAAAAAATACTTAGCAATCAAAANCAAAGAGGTATATTAGGAGAGATTCAACTTGAAAATCTTTTATCCAATGTTTTACCACCTGAACTTTTTAGCATGCAGTATAGCTTCAATAATAATGAAACAGTTGATGCAATAGTAAANGTAGGTGATTTTATNATACCTATTGANGCAAAATTTTCCTTNGANAATTACAANAAAATGATTGAGAGNGAAGATAAATTGGAGATTGAAAATCTAGAAAAAACTTTTAAGGAAGATATCAAAAAAAGAATTGATGAAACTTCTAAATATATTCGTCCATCTGAAAAAACAACTGATTATGCGTACATGTTTATTCCTGCTGATGGGTTATACCAAGACCTGCTAAACAGTAGGGTTGGAACTCTAAAAATTAATTCNAAAGATTTAGTTTCATATGCCTATTCAAAAAAAGTAATGATTGTATCACCAATGAGTCTTTTTCCAATGCTTCAAATCACAGTTAAAGCANTACATAATATGAAAGTTGAGAGATCAATTGACGATATTCAAAAAAACATTGGAAAATTATCAAACCATCTAAATGCATATAAAGACTCGCATGATAGTCTTGGAAAAACAATTAGAACAGTAGTTAATCATTTTAATAAATCTTCAAAAGAATTTAATAAAATAGATAAAGACATTATAAAAATTTCCTCCGGAAAAAGCACAATAGGTTTTGAAGAAGATAGCATTGACACACCACAACTAAATGGATAGGCAAGAAAAAAATTATATTTTTGGAATACGTGCAATTATTGAAGCGATAGTAGCTGGTAAAACTATAGATAAACTTTTTATTCAAAAGGGACTTCATAATGATACTTTCGCAGAATTATGGAAATTAG
>NZHS01000014.1 GCA_002689735.1 Flavobacteriales bacterium
AGCTCTTGAGCAAGATTTAGTTGATAGAATCTATTTGACTCGAGTACATCATAATTTTGAGGGTGATACATTCTTTCCAAGTATTTCTAATGAATGGAAGGAGATTGATAGAGAAGAATATGAACAAGATGAAAAACACAAATATAATTTTACATTTTTAACATATGAAAAGTAAATTAAAAAATAACATACTCATTGTAATCGTACTAATCATTTCATTTGTGTCTTGTAAAGATGAGAATGTAATACACTCAGTAAATCAACAAAATTTACAATCAAGTCATGACTATCTACTTTTTGAAAAAACTTTATTTGATATCGAAAGAGAAATTGAACACGCCTTGATTGCTACTGGAACAACAAAAAATCTTCCAATGTATATTTCCTTAAATGCGGATTCAACAGATCAAGATACCTTAATTATTAATTTTGGGGAAGAGAATTATTTACATCTTGGTCATCTTAAAAGAGGAGAAATTATTTCAATTTACAATAAGTTTATATANAATNCCNACGCTCAAATTACTACAACTTTTAANAACTTTTATATAAATAANAATNTNATACAAGGNAAANTNNATCTAGAAAACAATGGATNTAATCAAAATGGATTTCCAGAATTTTCTTTAACTGTGGACAGCATGAGCATGTATACTAATAATGGAAGTATAGATATATCAAATGGTAATTACATCAAACAGCTGGTAAGTGGATATAATACGCAATATCAATATTTAGATAATATCTATAAACTAACTGGTAACGCCCAGGGTAATTCATCAAATAATAACAACTTTAGTTTAGAGATATCTGACTCATTAAATATGAATCTTTCCTGCTTTGAAAGTAGTAGTTGTATTATTACAGAAGGAACATCTAAATTAATACCTGATGGATATGAAGAAAGAATAATAAATTATGGAAACAATAGCTGTGATTGTGATATTAACGCTGTCATTGGAGAGGATATACATCCAATAATAATTAACTAAGCNACTTTTAGTTTGTTTAAAACTAATTTATTNANTTTTTTATTTACNTAGTTTGAAGAAATAACTAATTCTTTTTTACTTTTTTGAGAAGGAATATCATACATAGCATCAAGCATAACACTCTCGCATATTGAGCGAAGACCTCTGGCGCCAAGATCAAAATTCAAAGCTTTTTCCACTATTAAATCAATAGCTTTATTTTCAAAAATTAGCTTTACACCATCAATTTCAAATAACTTAATATATTGCTTTGTAATAGCATTTTTAGGCTCGGTTAAGATAAGTTTTAAAGCTTTTTTATCTAAAGGTTTTAAATATGTTACTATTGGCATTCTTCCNATTAACTCTGGAATTAAACCAAAGTTTTTTAAATCTTGAGGAGAAATATATTCTAATAAGTTATTCTTATCAAAGTCATTTTCCTCATCTGTCTTAAATCCAATTGAGCGAGTATTTAACCTTGCACCAATATGTTGATCAATTCCATCAAAAGCACCANCACTAATAAATAATATATTTTTAGTATCAAGTNCTATCATCTTTTGATCAGGATGTTTTCTTCCACCTTGAGGGGGAACATTAACAACTGTACCCTCTAAAAGTTTAAGCATTGCTTGTTGCACTCCCTCACCACTAACATCTCTTGTTATTGATGGGTTGTCTTTTTTTCTAGCTATTTTGTCAATCTCATCAATAAAAACAATTCCTATTTTTGCTTTTTCAACATCATAATCAGCTGCTTGTAAAAGACGAGAAAGTATGCTTTCTACATCTTCCCCTACATAACCTGCCTCTGTTAAAACCGTTGCATCAGCAATACAAAAAGGAACATTTAAAAGTTTTGCTATAGATTTTGCAAGCAAAGTTTTTCCAGTACCAGTTTTACCAACCATNATAATATTTGATTTTTCAATTTCAATATCATCATCAGTAATGTCAATTTGAGAAATTCTCTTGTAATGATTATAAACTGCAACTGACATTACTTTTTTGGCAAAGTCTTGACCAATTACATAATCGTCTAAATGCCCTTTTATCTCAACAGGCTTTAATAATTTAAACTTATTGGATTTAGAATCTTTTTCTGAAGATAATGATTTAGAATCTTGTTCTACTATCTGGAAAGCTTGCTCTATACATGCATTGCAAATATGTGCATTTGCACCTGCTATAAGAACTTCTGTATCTTGCTTATTTCTACCACAAAATGAACATGTGATATGAATATTTTCAGACATTTATTTCTTTTTTAAAACTTCATCAATCATACCGTATTCCTTAGCTTCTGTNGATGTCATCCAAAAATCNCTNTCACTATCCTTCCAAACATCATCAAAAGATTTTCCAGTATGCTCGGAAATTATTGTGTATAATTCATTCTTTAATTTCTTNATTTCATTAGCAGTTATTTCAATATCAGATGCTTGACCATGAGCACCGCCAAGAGGTTGATGAATCATTATTCTGGAATGCTTCAAAGCTGTTCTTTTNCCTTTAGCACCTGCACACAACAATACNGCTCCCATAGANGCAGCCATTCCTGTACAAATTGTAGAAACATCAGGNTTTATATATTGCATGGTATCATAAATACCTAATCCAGCATACACACCACCNCCAGGAGAATTAAGATAAATCAAAATATCTTTTTTTGCATCTACTGATTCCAAGAATAACAACTGAGCTTGAATAATATTTGCTACATAATCATTAATTGGGACACCAAGAAATATAATTCTATCCATCATTANTCTAGAAAACACATCCATACTTGCAACATTCATTTGTCNTTCTTCAATAATTGTAGGTGAAATATAATTNCCATGTATAGAAGCAAATTGATCTAAATGCATGCTGCTGATTCCTTTGTGTTTAGTGGCAAATTTTTTGAATTCTTGTCCGTAATCCATANTTTATTTATTTTTCTGTTGCTAATTTAACAAAATCATCATAAGAAATTGGCTTTTCAATAAGTTTGAATATTTCCTTATAGACAACTAATGTTTTTTCATCAAATAATTGATTAGAAATTTTCTTTCTCTCATCTTCATTTTTTAAAATATTTTNTGAAATATCTAAAATTTGTTTTTCATCAGNTGTAGCTTGACCGTATTGTTGCATCTGTTTTTGNACNNGAGATTTTGTAAACTCAAGNAGGTCNTCATTATTAATTTCTACTTTATTATCTTCAAGAACTTTATTTTCAATCANTTGCCACTTTAAACTTTTAGAATATTGAGGATAGTCAACTTTCACNTGATCCATAGTTATTGGTTTTTCAGAACTTTTGACTAACCACTTCATTAAAAACTCATCNGGCAAATCCAATTTTATTTTATCAACCAAATATAATACAACATCATTTTTAAGCATTCTATCACTCTCAACTACAAAAGAGTTCTCNGCCTCTTCNGTAATTTTTTGTTTAAACTCTTTCACAGTACTAATTTTTCCTTCAGTATAAACCTTATCGAATAATTCCTTATTTAATTCTGCAGGGGCAAGTCTATTAATCCTCTTTACTTTAAATTCAAAATTATCTAGCGATAGATTAAGCAATTGAGCTTGTTCTATTTTTAACATTGCAGCTAAATCAGTTTGGTTTTTAAAAACATCTAATACNTTTAATTCTAATTTATCTTCTGCTTTAAGACCAATAAATTTTTTCTGATATTTTTTTTCTTTAATAGTATCTATTGAAACTGTTGCTTCATTAGAAATACCATTGATCATTACTTCTCCATTTTCATCAAGCTGGGATATAGCACAATATACTAAATCGCCAGCTTTAGATTCTGAAGGATTACTCATTTTCCCATATCGTTTTGCAATATCATTACAGTAATTATCAACTAATTTTTTATCTGCTTTTATATTGTAATAATTTAATTTGTCTTTTTTTGANACCTTAACATCAAAATCAGGTGCCAGACCAATTTCATATTCAAATGTATAATCGGTGTGATTTACCCAATCAACCTCATTCTCCTCTAATGGTAATGGACTTCCAAGAACTCGTATTTTATTATCAGTTATGTGCTTATATAAATTATCTTGTAATAACTTATTTACCTCATCAACTACAATAGAATTCTTATACTGCTTTTCGATGATTGACATTGGAGTTTTTCCTTTTCTNAATCCAGGAACAACAGCATCTTTTCTATATTTTTTTAAAATATCTGATACCTTATCAAGGTAATCGCTCTCTTTAACTTCTACAGTTAATTTAGCTACCATTTTTTTCGTTTTACTTTGAGTAATTTTCATCTTNAATATAATTATTAGGTCGGCAAAAATACACTTATTTATCTTATTCTTAAAGATAAATATCTGATTATAAAGTGAAAAACCTCAACTGTTTAGTTAAGGTTTTTAGTGCGGGTAAAGGGAGTCGAACCCCCACGCCTTGCGGCACTAGATCCTAAGTCTAGCGCGTCTACCAATTCCGCCATACCCGCAAAAGGGCCACAAATATATTATTTTTTAACATTTTATCATAAATGCTTANTCTAAAGATTTTTATTTCAGTTTTTAATTAATTTTGTTTGAGAAAAAAAATAATAAAATGAGCTTAACTATAAAGGGAAAATTAAGTAGGAAACTAAGTGTTGAAAGTGGAACTTCAAAAGCTGGAAAGGAATGGCAAAAACAATCATTTCTAGTAGATACAGGAGCACAATACAATCCAGANGTATGCTTTCAACTATTTGGAGAGGACAAAATCCAGATGTTATCACATCACAATGAAGGAGATCAAGTTGAAGTCTCTTTCAACCTNTCATCCAGAGAATATAATGGAAGATATTTTCATAACATTGATGCATGGAGAATTGAAAATTTAGGAGGTGGAGCNCAGAACACTACAGAGCCAGATATTCCATCATTTGATGATAGTGAAAATTCAGATGATGATCTTCCATTCTAAAAGTGTTATTTTCAGATAAAATTGGTAAAATTTTAAAAAACGTATTACCAGCGCCTTTTACAATTGCGGTAATCCTCACTTTTTTAACAATTTTAATTGCCTTTTTTATTAGTTCNGATAGCTATAATTCTAAAAACTTTTTTGAAATACTCTCATTTTGGGAAAAAGGTCTTTGGGATAATAANCTAATGGTTTTTGCACTTCAAATGATGTTAATGCTGGTNNTAGGTCATAGCTTAGCCCTATCAAAGCCCATTAGTAAAATCATTAACAATATCACAATCCACTGTAATAATACAGCAAATGCAGCTGCAATTGTAACATTTACAACATTATTAGTTGCTTTTTTTAATTGGGGNTTAGGTTTAATTTTTGGAGCAATTTTTGCAAGAAAAGTAGGTGAACATGCTNCAAAAAATAANATACCTTTAAATTANCCATTAATTGGAGCAGCTGGATACTCAGGATTAATGATCTGGCATGGCGGTATTTCTGGATCTGCACCAATAAAAATAGCGGAACAAGGCCATTTTCTTGCAGAAAAAATTGGAACTATCTCACAAGCAGAAACTATTTTTTCTGCAATGAATGTGACTATTTCACTGTCCTTAATANTAATTTNACCTCTATTTATGTTCTTTTTAGCTAAAAAAACTAAATCTGAATTGGTTAATATAATAGAAGTAGAAAAAATNGAAAAAATTNAGTTGGANGGAGCAGAAAAAATAGATCACTCTAACTTTATAGCATATATTTTTGGAGGAATTATTATTACCTATTGTTTTTATAAGGCAATTTTACTTCCAGATAAAATGACATTAAACTTTATCACTCCAAATTTTATTAATTTATCTCTTCTTGGACTTTGTGTGATTTTACACAAGAATTTTTTTCAATTTATAAAATCGGTAGATAGTGCAATTAAAGGAGCATCCGGAATTCTAATCCAATTCCCATTATATTTTGGGATAATGGGCATCATGAAAGACACTGGTATGATTGAATTAATGTCTGATTTATTCATTTCCATATCAAATGAAAATACATTTCCTATCTTCACTTTTTTTAGTGCAGGATTAGTAAATATCTTTGTTCCAAGTGGTGGAGGTCAATGGGCAATTCAAGGTCCAATAATTGTAGAGGCAGCAATGAAACTTGGCGTTTCAATACCAAAATCAGTTATGTCTCTTGCCTATGGAGATCAGATTACAAATATGCTACAGCCTTTTTGGGCTCTACCCTTACTAGGTGTTACAGGCTTAAAAGCAAAAGAAATTTTACCCTACACATTACTATTAATGCTTTTAGGAGGAGTGATTTTTATTACTGGACTTCTAATCTTTTAATTTCTTACATCAAAAGCATCTCTTAATCCATTTCCTAATACCATAAATGACAGAACAAGGATCATAATGGCTGTTCCCGGAACTATTGCTAAATATGCCTTATCCATTATAATATAAGAGTAATGATCTTTAATTATACTTCCCCAAGATGGAATTGGAGGTTGAGCGCCTATACCAAGAAAAGATAAACCAGCTTCAATTAAAATAGCTGCCGCAAAATTAGCTGCTGAAATTACTATAACAGGTCCAATTACATTAGGTAAAATGTGTTTTGTGATAATACGAAATGGTGAATATGCTAAAACCTTACTTGCTTCTATATATTCTAATTCTCTAATTGCAATTACCTGCCCCCTTACTATTCTTGCAACCTCTACCCACATGGTTAGCCCAACGGCTACAAATACTTGCCAAAATCCTTTTCCTAAGGCCAATGTAATAGCAATAACCATTAAAAGTGTTGGAATAGACCAGATTACATTTACAAACCACATGATTATATCATCAATTCTTCCTCTATAAAAACCTGCAATGAGACCTAAAGTTATTCCAATAATTAATGAGATAATTACTGCTATAATACCAACAGCCATAGAAACTCTAACTCCATAGATAATTCTACTTAACAAATCTCTTCCAAATCTATCAGTTCCTAGCCAAAAAGTCTGATTTTTTATAGAATAAGAACCCGTATATTTTATTTTATCATTTGTAGCCAGTGAAATATAATTTACTCCTCCTGTAAACTCACTATAATTAACTATAGGTATTTTTATAACATCTGTTTTTTTTCCCTTAAAGAAATATTCAAAAAAACTTTGCTCAATAACATTTTTTTTTGGTGTAACTAAAAATTGAGATTCTGAAAATGGAGGAAGTGTTGCTAGTTCAAGATACATTTGATTAGCATATGGAGTTTTATCAGGTATAAATAAGTAAGAGCAGAAGCTAGTAAAAAAACAAAAAACAATTACAAATAATGATAATAGAGATGATCTATTGGAAAGTAATTTCAGCCACGCAAGATAATTTAGCGATTCTTGTTTCATTTTTTTTGAGTTCTTCCTTTCCAACTAAAAGAAAATAAATTAGAAAATAATGTAATCAAAGTTATATAAAATGGATAAATAATTTCAAGTGGAAAAATCAATTTAATCAAATCATTTTTTTTAAAAAAAACTAGAATTGGTTTAAGAAACATATAATCACAAACTANTTTNATAANANAAAATAAAATAAAATATTCAAAATAAAAAAAACTAAAAGGAGACAATAATAAAAGTAAGACTAATGATGTATTAGACAGAAAGATTANTAATGCAACTANAATAGTNTCAAAATCTTTATAGGAACTAGATTTTGCAGCCCAGCGTATTCTTTGATTAATAAAATCTTTAATANTAGATAANGGTTTNGTATAAACAATCGATTCAAAACTCTTAAGAAAGAGTATAGATCCTTTATACTTATTTTTAATATGGTGTAAAAGGAAGACATCATCGCCTGAAAAAACATTATTATTTTCATAATCATTAACTTCAAGAAAAANATCTCTCCTATATGCCATATTAGCAGCATTACAGAATACTGGTTTATTCAATCCAATACATGCTGCTCCAGAACCAACTAAAGANAAAAACTCTAAGCTTTGCATATTAGCAAATGTATTATCCTCTAAATGGTAAGCAACAGGCCCAGAAATTAAGTTTATATCACTATTTGAAAACTTATTTACCATATTTGAAATCCAACTATTTGAAAATTTACAATCGGCATCAGTTGTTAAAATGATATCACTACTGGATAATTTTACGCCCTTCAAAATTGCTTGTTTTTTACCAATGTATTTCTTTTCTAAAGATGANATTTTTAAATTACTACATTTTAATTTTTCATTTTTTAAAATCTCTAAACTATTATCTATTGAATGATCATTAATAATTATAATATCAAAAAGAGAAGGATTATAATCTTGAGATTTTAAGTTTTGTATCAATNTATNNATATTATCTTCTTCATTTCTTACAGCCACTATGACACTAACAGTCAAGTTTTTAGATCTAACTTCTAAATTGAATGGCTGAATTTTTTTCCATCCATAATAAAAAGATATAATCATCAGGANNTAAAAGAAAAATAATAGCTGAATAAAAAATATCATGATTTTCTAAAAAATTTAAGACTAAAAATAAAGAACGAACCAATAATAGCAGGAATAATTAAATTGATTATCCAAAGAAGAAATGTAGAAGACAANATTCCAATTACATTAGATGAAAATTTCATAAATACTAGNAGCGNCATTGAACCTCTCACTCCTATCTCTGCAATTGTTATTGTAGGTGTTAGTGTAATAAAAAAGAAAACTAACATGATTGATAATACAGCGTCATAAAATGAAATATCTACATTAAAAGCATAAAGTAATATTAGAAACTGAATAGAAAAAACCAAGTATCTAAAAACAGAATATAAAAAAGTAACTAATAAATCTCTAGTGTTGAATAAAGATATGACATTTATATATTGTCTTAAAAAATTAAAAAAACTAAATTTCAATAAAACCTTAATTAAATAAGCAACATTAAAATATGCTAAAACAAATAAAATATTTAATCCAGAAAGAACAAGCAAAGAGAAATTAGAAATCTCAATTATAAAATATTGATCATCTAAAAATTGTTCNTGTAGAATAATAAAAGCAAATGAACCAAAAATTATTGTAGTTAGTAGCTGAGCCATACTACANAAAATTGTAATAAATACTGCTTGAATTCTATCGCTTTTTTCTAAACAGAAAACCCTTCCACCATACTCCCCAATTCTATTTGGAGTAAATGAAGATACAGTTATACCAGAAAAAATTGCTCTTAAAGAAGTAANAAAAGAAATCTCTTCAATCTTGCGAATCATAAACTTCCATTTTAATGATTCTAATATCCAGTTTATAAACATCATTAAAANCACAATAAGTATTAAACTATAATTATTAANAATAGTATTTAATAAAGAATCTAGAGATATACGACTTACATCATTATGATGAATTAACTCACTATAAATAAAATAAAATGAAAAAAATACAATTACAATTTTAATTAAAATGCTAAGGTATTTTTTAAATGGCATTGATTAGATTTGTATACAATAATACAAGAATCCAATTGATTAGCGAAAAAATAATATTAGGAATAGACCCNGGAACAACCATTATGGGATATGGACTAATTCTAGTAAAGNGTAAGAAATTTGAGATGATGAACATGGGAGTGCTTCATCTTTCAAAATTANCATCTCATGAGCTAAAATTAAAAAGAATATTTGAAAGAACTCTTCAGCTAGTTGATGAGTATAAACCAGATGAACTGGCAGTAGAAGCTCCTTTTTATGGCAAAAATGTGCAATCAATGTTAAAATTAGGGAGAGCACAAGGTGTTGCTATGTCAGCTGCATTATATAGGGATGTTCCTATTTTTGAGTATAGCCCAAAAAAAATTAAAATGGCAATAACTGGAAATGGTAATGCAAGTAAAGAACAAGTAGCCTCAATGTTAAAATCACTACTAAATTTAAAAGAACTACCAAAGCATTTAGATGCTACCGATGGCTTAGCCGCAGCTGTTTGTCATCATTTTCAGAAAAACAATTCTACATCAACAAAAAGTTATACAGGATGGAAATCATTTATTACAGATAATCCAAAAAAAGTTAAATAGCAGTTTTAATATTTTTAGCTATTTCCGTCATTTCCAAATTAGAAAATATTTTTTTTGGTAAAGCAAAATTAATTTCTTGTACATAATCAATCGGAATTAAATGAATGTGAGCATGTGGGACTTCTAATCCAACAACAACTATTGATACTCTCTCACATCTTATTACTTTCTTTATAGCTTTTGCTACTATTTGAGCAAAGCGCCATAATTCTTCATATTCTTTAGAGTGAATATCAAAAATATAATCTACCTCTTTTTTA
>NZHS01000015.1 GCA_002689735.1 Flavobacteriales bacterium
ACTACTTTGGATGAAACCAACCCAGACGTTGCGATTGCTTATCAAACACTTTTAGAAGTTAGTAGAGAAGTTCAAAGTGAAGGATGGACCTTCAATAAGGAAGCGCATTATGAAATGACACCCAATACAGATGATGAAATTATTATCCCTTCAAATGTTTTACAAATAGATCTTACACAAGCTACTGCAGGTGATAAGAAAGTGATAAGAAGAAATGGAAAATTATATGACAAAGAACATCATACCGATAAGTGGACAGATGGAGCTATAGAAGTTGATGTCTTATGGCTATTCGACTGGGTAGATTTACCACGTCCAATACAGGACTATATAACAACTAGAGCTTCTACTGTTACCTCTAGTCGAATCATTGGAGATCAAGCTCAGTACCAGATGCTCCAACAGAAAGAGGCATACATGAGAGCAATGGCTCTTGAGTACGAAACAAACCAAGGTGATTATTCATTCTTTGGACACCCTGACGGAGCACACCCTTATGTCAGTTATCAACCTTACAAAGCACTTTATAGATAATGGCAGCCGTAACACAAAGAGTATCAAACTATTTGAGTGGTGTTTCTAAGCAACCAGATAGTAAGAAGCTTCCTGGTCAAGTAAGGGAATGTTTAAATGGCTTCCCTGATGTGACAACTGGTTTAACTAAAAGACCAGGTTTTAAATTTATATCCGTATTAAAAAACTCCAGCAATACTGCTTATAGTGGAACACAATTAGATGGTGGTAAATGGTTCTATATCAACAGAGGAGATGGTACTAAATATATAGGATGTGTAACGCCTAAAGTTTCTAGTACTAACGGTACAATTAAAATCTGGAATGCTGATACAGGAGCTGCTTGTACAGTTACCGATACAGCAACAAGTTCTGCTATTGGAGCACATAGTTATCTAACAGGAACAAAGCTAAACTATGACGTTCTAACTGTTCATGACAGTACGATAATTACAAACAATACAGTAACTGTTACAACACAGTCTAATCCTACGTTTGTAGCCTCTAAAAGAGGGATGGTTATACTTACAGGTACTGACGCTCAGTTAGCAAGTGAAACCTTCACAGTTACCATAGCTGGCCAAACGGCAACATATACATCTCAAGCTGCTGATGGCTATGAAGAGGTATTAGATGGTCTTAAGTCAGCTATAGAAAGTGTAAGTACATCTAATTCTTTAGGTCTTACAGTTTATAAATTTGGTACGTCTCTTGTTATAGATAGAGCGACAGCTTTTACTCTTGAAGCAAAGGGTGGTAAGAATAATCAAGGTATTGTTGTATTTCAGGACTTCGCTGTAGATGCTTCTTACCTACCAAAACAAAGTCTTCACGGACATAAGGTCGAAGTATTAGGTAAGTTTGCAGAAGACAATGATAACTACTATGCAGAGTTTGTAGCTCATAATGGTACGTCTGGTGATGGGTACTGGAAGGAAACTATAGGACCAACAGCTTCACCTGGATTTAACGCATCAACGATGCCTCATAGGTTGCTATGTACAGCTACTAATACATTTACCTTCGGACCAATACCCTATTCAAACAGGGTTGTTGGTGATGCTATCACTAACTTAGATCCTCAGTTTGTAGGACAGAAGATTCAACAATCTTTCTTCTATTCAGATAGGCTTGGTTTCTTAAGTGATGACACCGTAACACTAAGTAAAAGTCAGGATGTATTTAATTTCTATAGAGCTTCTGTAAGAGGTTTAGCCACTGGAGATAGAATTGGTATTAACGCTACTTCTATTAGACCAGCAATATTACATGCTGTATTACCTACCACACAGGGTCTAGTTTTATTTAGTAAAAGTCAACAGTTCTTACTCTACTCAGAGCAGGGTCCACTAACACCTGATNNTACAAAGATNAGACCTATCTCNAACATGGAGATGAGCGATNCAGATGTAGNTCCNATNGANNTNGGNACTCACNTNAACTTCATCAGTAANACTCCTAACTNNNNANGAGTNTTTGCTATGCAGACCTNNNGGTCTAGGNGANAGTCCNNACATNCTNGATATAGGTNGNGTNGTTAANGAGTGGATAACNATNGATGTAGATACNNTNNTNGCNAGTNTNCAGAATGANTTNNTNGCNATGTCTAGTCAGNCAAGTAATGAAATCTTTTTCTACAAGACTTACTCAGACGGTAAGGATTTATTAATGGAGTCTTGGTTTAAGTGGAAGTTACCTGGAACTGTACAAAGTATGTCTATAGATCAAGATGATATGTATATGGTTACTAAACAAGGTAATCAATATATTTTATCTGATGCAAACCTAACTCAAAGTCCAGATGCAGCTATCATCACCAACGCTCAAGGTCAGAAGATTAACCCATGTATGGATTTCTATGCACAAGCAACCTCTGTTGTGTATGACGCTGCAAACCTAAGATCTAAGTGTTATATACCTTTTGCAAATCTAACTGATATAAAGAATACAGTTTTAGTAGCTGGTACAACTGCAGCTGGTACATTCAATAACTCTGGATATACAGTTACACCTGAAGTTGGTACAGACGGTAGTGGTACGTTTTTTATTGTTGAAGGTTTAGATCTATCGAATAACGCTGCTAACGTATATGTTGGGTATTCTTATGATTTTGACTTAACTCTTCCACAGATATATTTCAATTTAGATCAAGATGGTAAAACAACTGATTTTACGTCAAGTTTAACAATAGCAAGAATGAAATTTGATTTAGGTCTATCAGGTCTATTAAGTTTCAAGCTGAATGCTGTTGGTAGATTTGCAGGTAAACGTGAATATACAGGCGATGGTAGTACAACTGATTTTAACTGGACTCCTGGGGATCTAGATTATATAGATAGAAATCAAGTTAAAGTTAAAATAAACAATGTTACAACAACAGCATTTACATTCTTAAGTAATACAGAGATAAGGTTTAATTCAGCACCTGCGATAGGTGATGCAATACTTATCTACTTAGATGAGTGGTATGACTTAGCCCCTTCAACAATGGCTAACGAATACCTAGCTGATGACGTACCACTAGATGAATCAAGAGTCGTAACAATACCAATACATCAACGTAGTAAAAACTTTAACTTACGAGTCTTTAATGACTCACCATTTCCCGTCTCTCTCAACTCGATGATGTGGGAAGGAAACTACTCACCGAGATATTATAGGAGGACTTAAATATGGCAGTAGATCCAGTAACAGGTGCAGTAATAGTCACCGGTGTTTCTCAATTACTAGGCGGCTTCTTTGGACGCAAAGATGCTAAGAAAGCCAAGAGGGCAGAAGATAAGTTTCTTGATGAAAAAGAAGCTATTGATAAGATAGCCAAACAACAAGGGATAGATCGTCTACATGCGAGTAGAGCAGAAAAGATCAGAAACATTGATCTTCAAAAACGTAATTCACGAAGTTCTGCTCTCTTTCAAGATAAGTTAAATAAGCAGAAGTATGACTACTCATTAAAAATACGTGATCATCAAATCCGTCAAAATGAAAGGAAGTACGAAAAGTCAGAGAAGCTATATGGACAAGCTATTGACCTTAATGCAAGGGAAGCTGCTTCTGCTAAACGCTCACAAATGCGTGAGTTGTCAGAGACAGTTAAAGAGAAATCCTTTGCTAATGAAAATAGAATTATTGAAAGCTTGATTGCACGTGGTGAAGCCCGTGTTAAATCGGGTAATGCAAATAGTAATAAGATTGGTCAAGCACAGTTATTTGCACTAGGACAGAACATGGCTGTAGATGCTGAGTCGTTGTTCAGTGCAAAGATTAATACAGGTGAAGCGATAAGAGATATTGATCGTAATTGGGAACAGGCAGATGTGAACGCTGATGCACGAAGAATGCTGAAGCCAGAAGATCCTCCTATGCCTCCCTCACCCCTAGTAACACAAATACCCGACTTCTTATACCCACCTGAACTAGAAGAATTTCACTTCGGACCTCCTGTTTTAAGGGGTCACAACTCAGTTCAAGTTCCGTCATGGGGAAGTATCTTTGCTAATACTGCGGCATCTGCTGTAAGTATGTATGCAAATAACTACCAAGGAACTTCAACCCAAACATATGGACCACAAGGTCCGTAGGTCCAAGAGAGTAACTACTAAAAATTAAAATGGCAAAAGCAAAATACCAAGGGCACGCTCGTGGTAGAAGTTTTCAGCAACAAGATCCTGGATATGCCGCCTTAGAGCAGATGAGTAAAAGAGATGATGAAGTTATACGTAACTTAAAACAAAATCAATCTGATATACATCAACAGGGTTTACAAGCTTTAAGCGATCTAAAAGATAGACAAAGAACTGAAGAACGTAATNTTTCAGACATCAATATGGATGATGAAATTGACACCCTACGTCAACGTTCTTTGCAACAAAACAGACAGACCATAGACCAAAGGCAAGCTGCTTCTTATAAAAAGCATCAGCAACAACAAAAGAACATTGAAAAGCTAGGTGAGTTTAGTAAGACAATTGTCAGTAGTTTATTAGAGATAAAGAAGAAAGACTTAGATGCAACTATTGAAGCTGGTTATAACTACTATATTTCAAAAGGAATACCTAGTGATGAACGCGATTCATTCTTACTTCAAGAAATTCAGAAGGTAAAGAATCCTGGTAAAGTAATTCAAGAATATGCAGAGAAATTAAAGAAAGAAGGGGCGCATCCAGAGGAAATAGAACATGTCCGCAAATATGATAATTCACCAGACTATGGACGTTTAAAAGCTCAATCAAAAACTGCTGGTGGTAACTTTGGTGGCTGGGCTAGAAAACAGTTATTAGGTGCAGGTGCTTTAACCCTTGAACAAACTGAAGCAGCTTTAGATATTTTACAAGATGAATATATAAAGATTAATAATTTCTATAATTTGAATGCTGATTTCTTAGGTGACATGTTTGACAGCATGAGGTTGTCAAGGAACACCATTTTAAAAGAAGTACGTAATTCAGATGCTACGGCTAGTTCAAATGCGACATTAAGACGACATGAAGAGGCTTTCTACGGTGACCCTACTGCCGAAAACATGCAGCTTATTATCAATGCTAAGGCAATGGTGTCAGAGAATGGTAAATATAAATATACCAAAGCTGACGGAGTAACACATTTACTTAAATTATATGCAGATGAAAGGATTGTTCCGGATGCGGATGCTTTTGAAAAAGCTTTTAAATCTATTAAATCTACTGATCAAAACTCTTTATTATGGAAGCGGTTTGAAGATGATTGGAATAATGCAATTCTAGATAGGAATACAAAGAGTAAAGTCTACGCTCAGTTAAAAGCTGATGAACGAGCAAGACAAGGTAAAGAAGCAGAAAATGCTGCTATTGAATTTTTACAGTCTGGAAAGTGGGATCAGCAACAAGGATCACTAGATCAAATAGAACAGAATGTACAACTGGCCGGAGGTAATACAGACTTAATTAAAAGCTATAAATACGCTACTACTCAAGGTCAGAAGAAAAGTGAATGGGAAAGGATTTTTGCTGAAAAAGGTAACAGTTTAGGCAGAGAAGATTTCCTCGATCCAAACATCCCATATGAACTAATAGGTAAAGATAGCAAGTATGGAAAGATTGCTGATGCAAATGACAAACGCAGACAAGGTGGTCAAACTGATAGCCAATTACAGAAACATTTTAAAGGGCAATTAACTCTAAAACTTGGACAATTGTCTACTGAACAGAAGTATCATTATAGTGCTGACTTAGCAGCAGTAGGAGCTATGCAACTTTATAACGACAAGTTAGTAGAGTTTGAAAAGAGTAAGACATCTAACCCACATAGAGATGCCTTTGAACATGTCATGACTGCAATTAATGAAGATAAAAAAGGTATGTTTGAAGTTTTACCTTCTAATGGGAATGGTAATCCGTTTAGGACACAAGCTATCTTTAAACACTATAGTTTGGTTTTAGGAAAAAAAGGTAGAATTGCAGAAGATGAAAAGTATCAATTAGCATATAACCAGCCAGTACCTTTAGATAATACAGTTCAAAAATTAATTGATGATAGAAATGCTATTAATGAAATTCAAATCATCAGCCCAACCTATTTAGATATACAAGCCAAACGTATTAAAAATGGCTTACCTTATGAAACACCTGGTTTTATAAGAAATATTGCATTACTTCAAAAAGTACCTGTCCATGAAATCATGCAAGCACAGTTTAAACTTGCTGGATATGACGACATTGACTTAGGAGAAGACTTTAGAATAACGCTCTCTAAAGATGTCACTGACCAAGCATTACAGGATGCGATTAAAAAAATAAGAACTGTTGGTGGTTTGGCAAACATTCAGAGATTGAAAGTCAACCCCAGAGATCCTGATGGTATGACTATTAAAGTTAGGTCATATGATAAAAACTTTAATCAAAGTGATTCTAAATTAGATCCAACAACAAACCTATCTTGGAGTACGGTTATTAAAGCTTCTAATGGGAATATTGCTGAAGCTGATGTCATTAAAGCTGAAGGAGATGAGATCCAATTAGAAGGGGATTCACGTGTTTGGATGCTTGAAAATTTATATGATTTTGATTTTCACTATGATTTCGCAAAAGGGAAAATGGGTTCATTTAAAGCTGGAGGTGCATAATGGAACAAGAATATAGCGAAGAAAACCAACAAGAATATGAGAAGCTCATCAGGGATGAGTTAGCTAGACAACAAGAAGCAGAAGCAGAAGAAAGTCAAAATGAAGGTGAGACTCAAGGAACACCTACTACTAATACTACCGAGGTAGGAGGACAACCTCAAACTCAAAACCAACCAACAGAACAACCTGAAAAGACAGTTGGTGAGTCAGGTTGGGATACTCCAGGAAATTACCTAAAAGCCACAGCAGCAGCTACGCTTGATGTCCCAATGGATATCATTGGTAAGATTCCAGGTTTACAGAAGTTAGATGATTCATGGGATGAAGCTACTAAGTTTGAAAATGAGACTACTCAAGGTATTAGACGTGCTGCTTCGGTTATTATCCCCAACATTATTGCAGCTAGATACTTTGGTAAGAAATTAGATGCTACACAGTTGGTAGGTATACAAAAAGCAATAGCCAATATAGGTGGTAACGCTCTTATGAGTTCAGCCATTATGGGTGTCAGTGATTACGGTGAGACAGAGGAAAACTCCTTCCGAGCCATAGCTGATGCCTTACCTGATGTCTTTGGACCGCAAGGTCAATACCCTATACCAGATGAGTGGAAAACATTAGATGGAGATGATGTAGCTGTAAGGCGGCAGAAGAACATGTTAGATGAAACTGTTCTTAGTGGCTTCGGAGATATCATTGGTTACATGTTAAATGCAGGTAAACCAGCCCTCAAATGGTTTAAACCTAAAGATTCAGACGCAGCTATTTTTAAAGCAAAAGAGATAGCCAAGAATGCTGATGTTGATACACAACGAGCAATAGCTAACCTTGACCAAGGAATAGCTGATCCAGGTATTGGTCCAGAAGATACAAAGGAGTTAGAGAAGCTTAAAAATAATCTCATCAAACAATTAGAAGAGACAGGTCAAACTGATGCAACCGTTAACGATTTCAACTCAGAGCTACTTAAAGCTCAGAAATCTAGAAGGATGCAGATTGAAAATGATGCAATATCCAAATTAGAAGCTCAACAGGCTGATCTTGGTAAAGGTTTAGACGACCTAGAATCTAAAGTAAAAGCTGCTAGTGAAGGATTTGATCCAGATATCACTCCTAATTTAGCTGATGAAACTCTCACAGCTGGAAGGGCTGCAGTACCACCAGCCAATGTAGTTAGAAATGCTGGAGACCATGCCTATCAGTTGAAGACAGGTATTGAAGGAACACCTGCTCCTATCACAGATAATATGACGACTAAAGGTTTCGGCATTGCTGATGAAGAAGGTAGGGAATTAGTCTCTGATTTAGGTCGTAGATCGATGCAGGTAGGTGATTATGAAATACAAATAGGTAAGTTTAGATTTACTAAACGGAATATGTCTGAAGCAGCATGGCGTATTTACCGTGACATAATGGACCCTGATAAATCAGTTAAAGAGATTGAACAATTATTTCTTAATGATAGAGAGTTTAAAAAGGTTCTAGTTGAAGAAGGCAGTGATGCAACTGACAAGATTTATTATATTGATGAATTTAAGTCTGAAGCATCTGCTTTTGCTTTAAACGATTTAGTCAGACTCTATTTAGGAAGAGAGGTTAATGAACAGTCCGCACGATTAATGAATACTCTTGGTAAGGAGGTGTCGGATAAGGCATCTGCTTTTAATAGCTATACAGGTCTGACAGATCCAACAAGAGTGATGAAGGATATCTTAGATAAGCAAGGTTTACTCATGAGAGAGTATGGCCTTAATAAATATATCTCGGGTTGGCAGTTAAGAAATAAAGAATGGTGGGCAAGAGCAAGTAAAACTGGAAAGTTTGATGAAGAGTTAATAGGTCTTACACGAGAGCAATTTAAAAAAGCTTCTAAGATGAAGACTGAGAAGTGGATTGCATTTAGAGATCAGATCTTAGAGTTTGAAAAAACCAATCCAGAAATCATCAAACCTTTAATGGAGGCTTGGACCTATGCCGACGGTAATGTAGATACTCTCAATAAACTATATGAATTTATAGATAAAGAGATTAGTTGGACAGGTCTATTTAAAAGTCCAGATCCAAGAAAAATGAACCTCTTTGCTAAAGGTATGTGGGGTGTTATTTACAACAATACCTTATCCGGTTTATCAGGATTAAGAGCCTTAGCAGGTAACACATCCATGATGATCCTTAAGCCCATGTCAGCAATCATTGGGGCTGGTGGTGAATCACTATTAAAAGGTGATATGGGGCATGTAAAACGTGCTTTGTATTTACATGGTGATATTTTCAATACTGCTAACCGTGCAATTAAAGATGGATTAACTCGTATGAAACGGGTACATAAAGATGCAGACTTTATGGCTACTGTCTTACGTAAAGATTACATTGTTGAAGAAGATAAACTCTGGAATATACTTGATGAGATGGTCCCTAGATGGGAAAAGGAAGGAAACCAAGGAGCTTTATTTCAATACGGATGGGCTAATTGGAATAGAAAGATCTCAAAAATGAGCTTCATGCGTACTGGTACAACCATGATGGCTGGAGTTGACGGTATGACTGATACCTTTATGGCTACCTTACATTCCAGAATGAAAGCTTATGATGAGGGATTTACTAAAAGTGGACAAACTTTAGATCAGAAAGAGTTTTGGAAACAAGTAAAGAATGCAGAGAAACAAAACTATAGAACTTTCTTTGACCATAACGGTGTCTTAACTGATAAGGCAGCTAAACATGCATCAGGTGAGATTGCTTTAAACTTAGATACAGAGGTATCAGACTTTGTTAATACCTTTACTACTAAGTATCCAGTATTAAAGAACTTCTTTATGTTCCCTAGAACTGGAGTTAACATGTTTAACCTTGCTGTGTCCTATACACCATTAGCTAAGATTCCTGGCCTTACAAGACAAGGTAGGTTATTAGCAGCCGGAACAGATCAGGAAAAAATCATAGCTGCACTAGCTGAACACGGGATTAAGAATATTGAGGACACGCCTAATGCAATGGCTATCTATCAAAACTTAAGAAACGAATATCATGGAAGAATAATGATGGCTAGTGGAACAGCTATCCTTGGTTATTGGTATGCAATGGCNGGNAATATTCGTGGTAATGGTCCTATAAATAACTCAGACAGACAGAAGTTAAGAGCTAAAGGTTGGANAAATAAGACGATAAACATTGGTGGTAAATGGGTAAGCTATGAAGGTATACCTATGCTTGATTCAGTNCTTACTCTNATAGGTGACTTAGCTTATTACGAAAAAGATCTTGGANCAACANTGACTGCTAGTTGGNTAGACAANGCAGCTTGGACATTATCAGCTACCTACGTCAACAACACCCCGTTATATGGTCTAGAACCTTTACANGCAGCNATGTCTGGTGATGAATCTGCTTGGAGAAGGATTACAGCAAACATGNTTAGAAGTNTAACNCCTTTATCTGGTGCATTAGGAGTAGCAAGTAATGCTATTACCCAATCACAGAAAGATATTTATAATGACTTNNNNGGNTATATAACAAATAGGCTACCTATAGCTTCCAGCACGCTTCCAGAACAGATTGATTTCTGGACAGGTAAGGAAGTTAATGAAATAGATAACCCTGTTTTAAGAATATTAAATGCTATCAGNCCTATCAAAGTTAGCCAAGGTGATGAACCGTGGCGTAAGTGGTTNTATGAAACAGGCTTTGATGGTCCAGGAATGATTCGTAAATCATATAAAGGTGATTATGACTACGAACCAGAAGAGAGAGAAGAGATCGGACGTATCATGGGACGTATGGGACTACATAAAGAAGTTCAACGTTTGATGAGCTATAAATCTCTTCAAAAAGAATTAGTAGAACTAAAGCGACTTAGAGATATGGGCGTTGGTTATGAAGACTTAAAAGCTAATCTAGATAAATCACAAATCCATCAAGAGTTATCAAGAGTTGTTAAACAAGCCCAACGTTTAGCTGAAGATGAATTGATGAATGATCCTAAATATACACATATTGGAGACATCATTAATAGCAGACAAGCTACCAGACAATTAGTTAAGGCTGGTGACTACGAAGGAGCAACAGTTTCTTCTAAGAACACCAAAGCTTTACAAGATTTACTGAAATACACCCAACAATAATTATGCATACATGCAATGGCCGCTACAGAAACAAACATAAACTCAACGGGTGCAACATCGTACCCGTTTACATTTGAATATTTAAAGACCAGTGACGTAAAAATCAGCGTTAATGGCACGGCTACTACAGAGTTCATTATTCCTAATGGATCTCCTACAACCGTACAATTTAATACAGGACACGTACCAGCCAGCGGTGCAGCAATTAGGGTTTATCGTGATACAAACGTAGATAACTTAGCTGCTACTTTCTATCCAGGTTCAGCTATNAGATCACAAGATCTAAACGATAACTTCCAACAGAACGTATTTGTCACACAGGAGGCTAAGGCTGANGCACAGGCAGCTTGGCAAACAGGTGATGAAACTATCGTTAGCTCTGAATCATGGCAAAGTGATAATACAAAGATAGCTACCACAGGAGCTATTGATGGCAGAGTTGATGCCAAGATAGATACAGCTATTACAACCAAAGTAGTAGGTGGTGATCGTATTACTGCAACTGCAAGTGGTGGCGATACAATTACTTTGAAAGTTACTCCTAGCTCTATTCAAAGTAGTGATATAGCTAATGGAACACTAGTCAATGCTGATATCAACGCATCGGCTGCTATAGATGGTACGAAGATATCACCTGACTTTGGATCTCAAGTTATTACTACAACTGGAAACATAGTAGTAGGAGGCACTGTTGATGGTAGAGATATAGCAGGGCTTGGGTCTAAATTAGATGGTATTGATATAGGAGCTAAAGATGATCAAACGGCTGCTGAGATAAGAGTCTTAGTTGAATCTGCTTCAGATAGTAATGTCTTTACAGATACTGATCATTCAAGACTCAATGCTATTGAAGATAATGCTACTCAGGATCAAACAGCTTCAGAAATCAGAGCATTAGTAGAATCAGCAACAGATTCAAATGTCTTTACTGACACTGATCACTCTAGGCTTAACGCCATAGAAGATAACGCTACTCAAGATCAAACAGCAGCAGAAATCAAGACTGCATATGAATCAAACGCTCAGACTAACCCTTTAACAGACGCTGAAAAGCAAGTTATAGACGGAGTTACTTCTAACACCTCTGAACTAAACAAGCTAGATGGGTACACAGGATCAACCAATGACTTAAATATTGTCTCTGGTAAATCCTTCAAGACTTCTAGTGGAACATTAGATACCACTAGTGATACAGAGATACCTTCTTCAAAGGTTATTGCTGCTCACGTTGCTAGTTCTCAAACAGCTATAGGTGGTTTCATAACCATTGCTGATGAGGTAGCTTTTCCTAATACCCAACCTGCTACTGGTGTAGTAATCAGTATTAATAATGCAGCTGGAGTAGTAGTTAATGGCTCTGGTGTTAGTACAACAGGTAGAAGAGTAGATAGCACAGTAGTTACTATCAATGGTTTCCCTAGTTCACTTAACGGTGAGACTCTAGCGGCTGGTGTTGGTCTAGTAGTTACATCTACATCTACTGCTAATACATACGCTTACCACAAGCTATTAGCGGCTGAGACAGATGTTAAACAACTTAGTGATGACATCAACGATTTCAACGCTAGATACCGTGTAGCAAGTTCTGCACCTGGATCTAGTAATGATGCTGGTGACATGTACTTTGACACTTCAGCTAACAAGATGAAGGTGTA
>NZHS01000016.1 GCA_002689735.1 Flavobacteriales bacterium
GTTCACAGGTATATACTGTGGTTTTTGCCCTGATGGTCATGTTATTGGTCAAGGACTACACGATGCCAATCCAAATGACGTTTTTTTAATTAACATTCACACTGGTGGATATGCTAATCCGAATGGCCCTAGTGATCCTGACTTTAATTGTCTTTATGGTGCTGCTATTGGTAGTGCTTCAGGCTTAGCTGGTTACCCAGCAGGTACAGTAAACAGAGCAACTTTCTCTGGAATATCTCCACAAGGTAGTCCTGGAACAACTGCATTAAGTAGAGGTGACTGGGCAGCTGCATCTGCACTTATCATGGCTCAACCATCTTATGTTAATTTAGGAGCACAAGCTTCTTATGACATGTCTACAGGAATCCTTACTGTTAATACTGAAACTTATTATACTTCTTCTACTTCAAACATTAACGTTCTTCATGTTGCTGTAGTTGAAAATAATGTTCCAGGTCCTCAATCTGGAGCGCAGAACTATAATCCTGGAGCTATTATTTCTGGACCTTGGAGTCCAACTTACAACCACCAACATATGTTTAGACATTTAATGGACGGTGCTAATGGATTAGAATACAATGTAACAACAGCTGGTACTTTTGTACCAAATACGCATACATGGCAAATGCCAGCTAATTTAGCTGCTGGACAGTCAACAACTGGTTACTTTCCAGATCTTGACCCAACAAATATGGACATCATAGCTTATATAGCTGAAGGTCCTGGTGAAATTATTACTGGAGTACAAGCTGAAGTAGTTTGTATATTCCCTAATGCTTACGATGCAAATGTAACTGCATCTTCAGCTGCAGATGTAATGTGTTCTTCTGAAACTGATATTGATATCACTTTTAGAAATTACGGAAACCAAGCATTAACTTCATTAGATTTAACTTATGATATTAATGGTGGAACACCAGCTACTTATAACTGGACAGGAAACCTAGCTTCTGGAGGACAAGAAACTGTAACTATTACTAATGTTACTTTCACTCCTCAAGCTGATCAGTTTGGACAACCAGGAAATGTTGTTTCATGGGTTGCTTCTAATCCAAATGGTCAAGTTGATCAAAATACTACAAATAACTCATCAGTATCTAAGTTTAGTCATAAAGATATGTCAGGTGATGTTCTTCAAGGAATCGCTGCTGGAAATGTTAATATTGATCTTTTAACTGATGGGTATGGATCTGAAACTTCTTGGGAAATTGTTGCTGAAGATGGAACAATATTAGGATCTGGAGGACCATATGCTAGTAATACACCATACAATATCGATGTTGCTGTTCCTGGAAACATGTGTTTTGAATTTATCTTATACGATTCTTACGGTGATGGAATGTGCTGTGCAAACGGTGTTGGAACTTGCCTAGTAACTGATGTAAATGGAGCTATTATTTTTGAAGGAGACCCTGTAAATCTTCAAAACTTTAGTGCTATACCTACTGCATTCTCTACTGGAGCTGCAACAGGTCCAGCATGGGAGTGTTCTCCTTTTGGTTGTGTTGAAGGAACACCTGGCTTAGGAATTTACATGAGTGAGTCTCAATGTGAATCTGATCCTACAACTGGATGTTACGTAGGTCCTACTTGGAGTTGTGATCCTGTTCAAGGATGTATAGATGTTGGAACAGCGGGACTTGGATCTTACAATACGGAACAAGAATGTATTGATGATGCAACTAATCCTTGTAGTGGTTCTACAGCAATAAATGAAAATTCAGATAATAAATTTGAATTATTCCCTAACCCTGCTCAAGATGTACTAAATATTGAAGGAAACTTCAAAANCNTNGAAATCTATGATGTNTTTGGAAAACTAGTTTTANCATCTGACANNAAATCAGAAGTTAATATTTCTAGCCTTNCAANCGGATCNTACTANGTAAATATTCTTACTCAAGATGCANTAATTAAGANAAANGTTACTGTAACTAAGTAAACNNAACACTNANATTTTTAATAAAAAACCCTAGCANNGCTAGGGTTTTTTATTATTTAAGTTTTGTAAATTTGTTANATANAAAAACNCAATAANATGAAAAAAACAATCGNATNTCTAANATCTATTTTATTTTGNGCNACANTTGTNTTGGCNCAAGAAAANTCTTTACCNAANATAGATGTAAAAACATTANNGGGAAAAACTATTAATATTCAAGATTTAGAAAATGATGGNAATCCAATGGTAATTAGTTTTTGGGCAACCTGGTGCAAGCCTTGTAAAAAAGAACTNAATACTATTGCTGAAGTTTATGATGATTGGCAAGAAGAAACTGGAGTTAAATTAATNGCTATTTCAATTGANGANACAAGATCTATGTCNAAAGTTGCTCCNTATGTAAATTCATCCGATTGGGACTATGAGGTATATTTAGATTCNAATTCTGATCTTAAAAGAGCTATGGGAGTATCAACTGTACCACATACCTTTTTAATTAATGGNAACGGTAAGATTGTATGGAATCACAAAGGATATATNGATGGAGATGAAGAAGAGCTGTATGAACAAATNCANCACCTTGTTGCAAAATAAAAATGAAAAATAGACTTCTTACTTTATTATTACTATTNTNAGCAATTAATTTAATTGCNCAAAATANTGGTCAAATAACTGGAGATTTTAGTTTAAATCTACAAAGCTATGTTGAAGATGCNGCAATAAATGCTACTGCNGCTGATGAGGTAGTTTTAAATAATGCCTTTTTAAATCTTACNTATTCTTCAAATAATTTTATAATTGGTTTAAGATATGAAAGTTATCTAAATGCACTTTTAGACTATGATAGCGAATTTCGTGGAAATGGAGTCCCTTACAGATATGCAGGATATACAATTGATGGATTAGAAATTACAGCTGGAAATTTCTATGAACAGTTTGGAAGNGGTTTAATATTTAGAAGTTATGAAGAAAAAGGGCTTGGTATTGACAATGCNATGGATGGTATTAGATTAAAATACAAAATTGGAAAAGGAATTAGTTTAAAAAGCTTTATTNGTAAAAGCCGAACTTTTTTTACTTATGCTGAAGGAATATTTAGAGGAATTGATGCTGAAATTGATATTAATGAAACCTTTGAATTAGNAAATAATACAAAATATATTCTAGGNGGTAGCTTTATTAGTAGATATGAGCAAAGAACAAATCCAAAATTTATAATTCCCCAAAATGTTGCAGCATATGCNGGAAGATTAAATATTCTTAATGGTGGCTGGAATTATTATGGAGAATTTGCATATAAGATTAATGATCCAATAAACTCTCTGCAAGAAAGCCAAATGAATTATGCAAGTGGAAGTGCTTTNACNAATAGTTTGACATACTCTCANAGAGGTTTTGGGATTACTGCTGAAATCCACAGAGCAGATAATATGTTATTACTTTCAGAAAGAGAAAGAACNGGNAANGCNTATATAATGAATTANATACCTACTCTAAGTAAACCTCATGCATATACNNTACTTGCAATTTATCCTTGTGCCACTCANGCAATGGGAGAGCTTGGGNTTCAATTAGATATATTCTACAANATNAAAAAAGGTACTCTCTTNGGAGGGAAATATGGAACAAAGCTAAACTTTAACTTTTCAAGGATAAATGGTCTTGAAGGAGGGTATTCTATGCTGAATGACAATCAAAATCATACTCCAGCTTTATTTGATTTTTCTCAGGAACTATATTATTCTGATATAAANATTGAAATCAATAAAAAAGTAAATAAAAATGTCCGCTACAATGCTGTAATTGCAAATCAAACCTATAACAAAGATTTTCTTGAAGGGAAAACNCCTGGGGAATATGGAGTTCTTAATTCTACTATAGCTGTTTTAGATCTAAGCTATAGAATTAAAAAAGGCCACACAATTAGATTTGAAACTCAAGCATTATTTTCAAAACAATTGGAGACAGCAAGCAAAGAAGCTGAAGGTGATTGGTTAATGGCTCTTGCTGAGTATACAATTTCTCCTAATTGGTTTTTTGCAATTCAAGACATGTATAATTACGGAAACGAAAATGAAAGTAAAAGATTACATTATATGAATGTAAATGTTGGTTTTTTAAAGGGATCTACTAGATTTGAAATTGGATATGGGAAAAAACGTGAAGGAATCTTTTGTGTTGGTGGCGTGTGCAAGCTAGTCCCTTCATCGAATGGCCTAAATTTAAGTATAACAACAAGTTTTTAAAATATGAATAGATTTTTTTATGTAATAATAGCTACTATTTTCATGAACTCATGTGAAGTTATTGAAGGCCCTTATATGAATGGTACAATTGACCCAATTGACACAACAAACAACGTATATGTAAAAAATATTCTTATTGAAGATTTTACTGGTCATACATGCAAAAACTGTCCTGATGCTGCAAGAGAATTAGATGCCATTCATGATGTCTATGGCTCCCAAATTATTGGCTTAGCAATACACGCTGGACAAACCTTTGCTCGTCCTTATCCAATTGACCCAACTGGAAATCCAGACGAAAAATTTATCTATGATTTTAGAACAAGTTGGGGAGAAGAGCTAGATGGTTTTTTTCAGGTAAGTGCAAATGGACTTCCAAAAGGAATGATTAATAGAATAGACTATAGCAGCAGTGGAGATCATAGAAAAGATTGGGGAGAGTGGGCAAATATTGTTGGAGATGAATTAAGTAAAGATGTCTTATTTGGAATAAACATAGAAATTAATCAAACTCCATTAATGTTATCAGATCAGTTTGATATAATAATTAACTCTGAAGCTCTTGCTACAATGAGTGGAAATTATAAACTTGTAGTCTGTCTAACTGAAAATAATATTACCAATTGGCAAAAAGATGGAGATATTGATGATGACTCATATGTTCATAAACATGTTTTAAGGTCATTTCTAACACCAACATTTGGAGAAGATTTAGCTAATGAGGAAATTAATAATGGTGACAGCTTTTCAAATGGATTTTCACCAGTTATCAGCGATCTTGAAAATTACAATATTGATTACTCCCAAAATACATTAACTCTCGGAAATGGAAATGCAGGTGACTGGGATTTAAATAATATGTATGTCTTAGCTTATATATACGACGAATCTAGCAATGAAATTCTTCAAGTTGAAGAAAAATCTATTTTAAATAAATAAAGATTTGATGCTACGATTTTTAATTATTCCTATATTATTATTTTGTTCAATTTCTTCTAAATCACAAGTCCTTGTAGAAAATATTAATGACGCAAAATCTTTTTTGCAAGCATACTTAAATCCTCTCGGAAATGGTTTAGGCGCAATAACTAATAATGGCTGGTACAATACAGCTAGACCACATAAATTATTAGGTTTTGATGCTACAGTTTCANTAAGCTTTCTAAACNTNAGNAACGAANAGAAGAGTTTTNATCCCAANTCAATATCTAATTTNTCCTCNTCAAGNANTTCAACTCCNACCATNTTAGGTAAAGGNAATGGNGCAANAGTNGANTATCAAGGCGAAGAATTTAAATTNCNNAATCANNNNCCATTNTTNTCAATACTTGNTCTGCCNAACTTAAATTTAGGTCTAGGAATNTTTAAAAAGACAGANATAAATGGNCGATTTATTCCTAATTATAAATATGANGCTGGATTTATTGGAAAAGGAGAAATTAATATGTGGGGNNTTGGATTTAAACATGANCTCTTACAATGGATNCCAGTTATTGGNAATACTATTCCATTATCANTATCACTACAAGCAGCTCATACTCAGATGACATCTAAANTNTCAATATTAGATCAGCCAGTAAGTATGGACATACAAGCNACAAANATTAATTTAATNATCTCAAAAAATATTTTNATGNTATGTGGATATGCTAGNATTGGNTACAATTCATCATCTACNACNTTTAGNGCTGGAGAANACATTANAAATTCTAATNNTTTTAATCTNNANGAANTNGAANTAACNCTTCCTGTTGAAATGGAATTTGAAACAGTAAATGAACTTCGAGGAAATATTGGATTAAAGCTAAGCTTAGCTGTAATAACTGTTAGTGCAAATCATACATTTAGTGAATACCCTGTTACAACAATTGGAGTAGGTGCAAGTCTTAGGTAATGAAGAAAATATTTTTTCTAATTATATTTATTAGTTCTATAAACTATAGTAGTTTTTCTCAAGAATTTAATGCTGGGATTTCTGCAGGTATTAGTACAAGTCAGATCTCAGGAGACAATCTAGCAGGTTTTAATAAGGCAGGTATAATTTTAGGTGGTTTTGTAAATAGAAAAATTAATAATTTATTGGTGGTTCAAATGGAGATGATTTATATTCAAAAGGGAAGTTCTAATCCGAATCAGAATGTAAATAATTTAGCTGATATACATTTAGACTATATTGAAATTCCCTTGTTAGCTATTATTAAAAATTCAGAAAAAATCTCTCTTGAAGGGGGAATTCATTGTTCAGCATTAATTAATGGATACTACCAAGATCTTTATGGAAAATTAGAAAACCAAACAAGTTTTGATAGTTTTGAGTTAGGTGCAATTATTGGAATATCATATAATTTAAGTTCAAAAATTTCTCTTAACACAAGATTAAGTAACTCTATTATCCCTATTGCTGAGCATGCCTCTGGACAAACTTATAAATTCAATAAGGGAAAGTATAATACTGGTTTAAACTTTATATTAAAATATCAAATCTAAAATGAAAAAGAATAAAATCATAGTGGCAATAACAGGAGCAAGTGGTGCGATATATGCAAAAGTTTTATTAGATAAACTACAAGCACTTCACAGTCAAATTGATGAAGTTGGAATTATTATGTCAGATAATGCAAAATANGTTTGGAGAACTGAACTAGATAATGAAAACTATAATAACTATCCTTTTAAATTTTATGAAAAGATGGATTTTGAAGCTCCATTTGCTTCAGGATCAGCAAAATACAATACTATGATAGTTTGCCCATGTTCTATGGGAACAATGGGAAGAATATCAAGTGGAATTTCTAATGATTTAACTACTAGAGCAGCAGATGTAATATTAAAAGAAAGAAGAAAACTAATATTAGTTGCAAGGGAAGCGCCATATAGTTTAATTCATATAAATAATATGAAAACTATTACTGAAGCAGGGGGGATAATATGTCCTGCTACACCATCTTACTACAGCAAACCAACAAATTTTGAAGAACTCACAGCAACTGTAATTGATAGAGTACTTGATCTTTGTGGCTTTGAATTTAACAAGTATTCTTGGGGAGAAGACAATAAATAGAACACAAGGCAGTTATATAAGTATGGAAAAACTAAAATATCTGTCAATTGCAATTACGTGTACAGGTTTATTATTTAAAGGTAATCACTGGCCCTNTGCAAGCATAATTACCACAATAGGTTTTATAGCCATTATCGTTTATTGTTTAATAAAAATATTTAAAGCATAATGCTTAAACTTTGTAAGTCAGTTTTAGAAAAAGTGAGCTTCGACCCTCAGCTTTTTAGAAAAGAACTTATGAAAGCCACTAAATGGTTAAACAAAAAAGAATTATCAAAATTAAAAGTATGGGCATTGGGGTACTTTTCCCATTATAAGCAAACTATTCAAGAAGTATTTGATTCTTTATCTTAAAAAAGATTACTTTGATTAGAAGATTTTACTCTACCTAAATGCTTAAAAGCAAGGTCAGTTGCTTGTCTTCCTCTAGGNGTTCTCATCAGATAACCCTCTTTAATTAGAAATGGTTCGTAAACTTCTTCAATCGTTCCTGCCTGCTCCCCNACAGCAGTTGCTATAGTTGTTAATCCAACAGGACCACCTTTAAATTTATCAATAATTGCAGATAATATTCTATTATCCATATCATCTAAGCCATTTTCATCGACATTCAAAGCGTCGAGTGCGTATTTAGTTATTTCTGTATCTATATTTCCATCACCTTTAATTTGAGCAAAATCTCTCACCCTTCTTAGAAGAGCATTAGCTATTCTTGGTGTACCTCTTGATCTACCTGCAATTTCAGAAGCAGCACTAGATGAAATACTAACATCCAAGATTGAAGAAGAACGATTTACAATATCAGATAAAAGTTCAGTTCCGTAATACTCTAATCGAGAATTAATTCCAAAACGTGCCCTAAGCGGAGAGGTTAATAAGCCTGATCTTGTTGTAGCACCAATTAAAGTAAATGAATTTAGTTTAATTTGAACAGTACGTGCATTTGGACCAGATTCAATCATTATATCTATTTGGTAATCCTCCATAGCAGAGTATAGATACTCTTCAACTATAGGGTTCAAACGATGTATTTCATCAATAAATAAAACATCTCTATCTTCAAGATTAGTTAACAAACCAGCTAAATCGCCAGGCTTGTCTAATACAGGTCCTGATGTGGTTTTAATATCTACTCCTAATTCATTAGCAATAATGTATGACAAGGTTGTCTTTCCAAGTCCAGGGGGGCCATGTAAAAGAACATGATCTAAAGCTTCTTCTCTTTGTTTNGCTGCTTGAATAAAAACCTCTAGATTATCAACTATCTTTTCTTGACCCTTAAAATCCGAAAACAGTTTTGGCCTAAGAACTTGTTCAAATTCTTTTTCTTCGCTACTTAAATTATCAGATTCTGGATTTAAATCTTCATTCATATACAAACAAAAGTAACAAACAATAAGNTAAAAATGTTATTATGAATAAACTAAAAAGTATTGAAGATCTATGTATGTAAATGTTTACTTTCTTCNAANAATGGATGATGCTTAACACTTAATGGTCTAGTTGTTAAACTTCTAAAAACTACAANGAAAAATAANCCTAAAAANCCTAAGCCCATTCCAAGTTCAGTAANNCCTAGGTGACCGTGATCATGAAGTGTNCCAGGAGCAAATAAAAGATAAGAGTTAATCCAATGACCNATTAANATAACNACAGATGCTACAATTANGNANTTAGTATTTCTTTTTGCATCTCTNCTCATCAAGACTATCGTTGGAACAACAAAATTTATTGCAGCACTAAACCAAAAAAGGAATCTNTANTTAGANANNTCAATTCTNTCCATAAAGTAGGTTACTTCCTCAGGAATATTAGCATACCATATTAACATGAANTGTGAAAACCACATATAAGTCCATACAANTGAAAATGCAAAAACCCATTTGCCTAAATCATGAATTATACTATCATTAAGATCCTGTAGATAGCCTTGTTTTTTAAGAAATAAACAAAACAATAATATTGTGGTAAAACCAANAGCAGACCATTCAGAAAATATATACCATCCAAATANAGTACTAAACCAGTGCGTATCAATAGACATAATCCAGTCCCAAGATGCNNTTGANGAACTAACTGCAAAAAANACAATAAACCAAGCNGANACNGTNATNCCNTTATTATATGATTTTTCACCAATTCCTCCTTCTAAATCTCCTTGTAAAGAAATATCCCTTAANCTTTTTGCGCAATAAATCCATACAACAACATAAATTATTGATCTAACTAAGAAAAATATAGGATTTAGATATGCTTCTTTACCTGCAATAATTTTATCATANTTAGGAGCTCCTTCTGTCATTATCCCTACTTCCATCCAATGATATATATGGTTCCAATGTAACATAGCTGCAANAACAATAAAAATCATTACAGCACATGTNTAAGGCAAGAAAGTCATAATTGCTTCAGGCACTCTTTTTATNACNGTAGACCAGCCAGCCTCAGCAACATGTTGAAGNGCAACAAAAAATACTGCAAAAATTGAAATTCCTANNAAAAAATAATTGTTAAAAATTAAGCTTGTCCAAGCAGCATGAGAGTCAGTAATAAATGCATAAACTGTTGATATTAATCCAATAGCGATTAAGACCAGTGATAANAAATGTGTAGATTTTGATATTTTATACATTATAAATTTATTTATTCAGCACTATAATTTTGTAACTCTTGAACATAAAGTACAATTTTCCATCTTTCTTCCTCACTAAGCTGTGATGAATGTGGTCCCATGGCATTTAATCCATATGTTAAAGAATGAAAAATATGCCCCGCCTTTAGTTGATTCATAGGCACATTAGGCCTTCTTAACATNTTNCCATCATTATAATGAGGNACAGCTGAATATACTGGATGATTTATTGAACCCCCTCCAGCACCAAATTCCCCATGACAATGTTTACAGAACATTGAATATAATTTTTTTCCTTCCTCTATNTTCTCCTCACTTCCTTCGAAAGGATTAATAGCTTCATTACCTGCTCTTAAATACTCCTCTAATGAGCTTTCATAATAAAAAGTAGACAAATAGTTTCTTGCAATTGTTCCTTTAACTGGCTTTCTAGCATTTAAACTATCACTAAAATAACTATTCTGCCCATACGTTTCTAAAGAGGGTGACCTATACATATTAGGCATAAATTCATATCCAGGACCAGGATTTGAACACGAACATATTAATGCAAGAAATGCTATTAAATATATTTTATTCATCTTCTATATTTTTTTCATTAATTTCAGATGCTCCTGTTGATTTTAAAATTTTTGTAATCTCTTTATCATTATCTTCTACAATAAGTTCCATTAAAAATTTATCGTCTGTTGTTCTTGGATCAGGGCTTTTGGTTGATGCTCCCGGATAAAGCTTGTTTCTATAAAAATATGTCAGAGACATTAAATGACCTGCAAAAAGAACAGTACACTCAAACATAATTGGCACAAAAGAAGGAACATTTTGATAAAAAGTAAAGTTTGGTTTTCCACCAATATTCATAGGCCAGCTTTTTCCAACTCCGGAAATCATTATATAATAAATTAATAAACCTCCAAATGATAATCCTATACATCCATAAATAAATGCTGTAATTGCCATTCTTGTTTCTTTTAAACCAAGAGCATGATCAAGACCATGAACTGGAAAAGGACTATATACCTCTTCAATATCATATTTTTTTGATCTTATCTCTTTTACTGATTGTAAAAGGATTTCCTCATCATCAAATATAGCATGTATAACTTTCTTACTCATGACTTCTCTTTTTATATTCAGATCCAGATGATTTTAAAATAGTCTTTAATTCTGCTTGGGCAACAACTGGGAAAGTTCTAGCATACATTAAAAATAGAACAAAGAAGAATCCAATTGTNCCAAGGAAAATTCCAATATCAATAAAAGATGGTGAGAACATTGTCCAAGCTGACGGGAGGAAGTCCCTATGTAATGAAGTAACAATAATTACAAATCTTTCAAACCACATTCCAATATTTACAAANATTGATAATATAAATGTTGCNATAAATGATGTTCTAATCTTTTTAATCCAATAAAGTTGAGGGATAATAACATTACAAGACATCATTGAAACATANGCCCACCAATAGGGTCCNGTNGCTCTATTTANAAAAGCATATTGNTCAAATTCAACACCNGAATACCAAGCCATAAACAACTCAGTTATATATGCAGTTCCTACCATTGATCCAGTAAATAGAATAATNATATTCATATATTCTATATGCTTTATTGTAATATAGGCTTCCATATGAACAACCTTTCTTACAATAATCAATAAAGTNTCAACCATGGCAAAACCTGAAAATAGTGCTCCCAATACGAAATAAGGAGGGAAAATAGTNGTATGCCATCCAGGTATAACTGAAGTAGCAAAATCCATACTTACAATTGAGTGTACAGAAAANACAAGTGGAGTTGCTAAANCAGCNAAAACTAANGAAACTTCTTCAAATCTTTGCCAGTGCTTTGCTCTTCCANTCCATCCAAATGCTAATAAAGTATATAATTTCTTTTTCATTGGACTGATAGTCTTACTCATTCTATCTCTTATCATAGCAAAATCTGGAATCAATCCAATATACCAGAAAACAGTAGAAACTGTTAAATAGGTAGAGATTGCAAACACATCCCAAAGTAGTGGAGAGTTGAAGTTTTGCCATAAAGAACCATATGTATTAGGGATAGGGAAAACCCAATATGCAAGCCAAGGACGACCCATATGAATTAATGGAAATAAACCGGCTTGTACAACTCCAAAGATTGTCATTGCCTCAGCAGATCTATTAATTGCCATTCTCCATTTCTGACGAAAAAGAAGAAGTACTGCAGATATTAATGTTCCAGCATGTCCAATTCCAATCCACCAAACAAAGTTAGTAATATCCCAAGCCCAGTTAACTGTTTTATTTAAGCCCCATACTCCAATACCTGTTCCTATAGTATAGGCCATACATCCAATTCCCCATAAAAACAAAACAACAGACAGGCCAAATAAAATCCACCAATATTTATTTGCTTTTCCTTCAACAGGCAATGCAATTTCTCTAGTAATATCATGATAAGTTTTATTACCAAGTATTAAAGGATCTCTTATTTCTGATTCTTGATGCATTATGCTTTATTTCTAATTTTAGTTTGATAAAATACAGAAGGCCTAACATTCAAATGATCTAATAAATCATAAGCTCTTTCATCATTTCTTAAACCCCAAACTTNACTTTCTTTGTTATTNNAATCTCCAAATACTAANGCNTTAGTTGANCATGANGANGNACATNCAGTTTGNGCNTCNTTNTCTNTNANNGGTCNNCCTTCTCTTTTTGCAGTAAGTTTAANNTCNTGTATTTTTTGAATACACATACTGCATTTTTCAATAACACCTCTAGATCGAACAACTACGTCAGGGTTTAAAACCATTTTACCAAGATCATCATTCATATGAAAATCAAATTTTTCATTTTCTGAGTATTGGAACCAGTTAAATCTTCTTACCTTATATGGACAGTTATTAGCGCAATATCTAGTACCAATACATCTGTTGTATGTCATTTGATTTAGTCCCTCATTACTATGAGTTGTAGCAGCAACTGGACAAACATTTTCACATGGAGCATGATTACAGTGCATACACATAACAGGCTGGAATACTACCTCAGGATTTTCAGAAGGTACTTCCATTTCACTATACATTGTTATAGCTGAAATCTTTTCNTCTTTAGAAAGCTCTTTAGTCATATCAGAAGANAAATANCGATCAATTCTTAACCAATGCATGTCTCTACTCTTTCTNATTTCTTCTTTACCAACAACNGGAATATTATTTTCAGATTGACAGGCAATNACACATTCACCACANCCAATACAAGAAGTTAAATCTATGGATANNTTCCAAAAGTGNCCAGTTTCTAAGTCATGCTCTTCATATAGNGAAACCTCGTTAGAAGGTAATTTTCCTTTGTATGTGTGATATAGTTCACGATGATTTCCAGCGGATGGATCTTTAATGTACTCGGCTAAAGAAGTTTCTTTAACAATATCTCGCCCCATCATGGTATGATGCAATTGAATTGAAGCAAATTCATACTCTCCTTCAATTTTTGTGATTGTTAGCTCTTTGGTATTTAAAAAAGGATAAGCATTAAAACCAACATTATCTCCTGCTTTACCTGCTCTTGTTCTTCCATATCCTACTGCCATACCAACAGTATTCTGAGCTTGACCAGGTGTAATCATAACTGGAACATTTTCCAATATATTNTCACCNTCTGTTATATTTACTACACTCCCATTCATNGCTCCATTAGCAACATTCCAATTTGAAAGTCCTAATTTATCAGCTGTAGAANCAGAAATTGTTAAATAATTATCCCAGCATGCTCGTGTAATAGGATCTGGAAGTTCTTGTAACCATGGGTTATTTGCTTGTCTTCCATCNCCTAATGCGACAGTTTCATATATTTCAAGTTCTATTGACTCATTGTTTTTCTTTGCAACAGAAGTAGAATTGTCAGTAAATCTTTTTACTTTNATAGNAGNTTCATTAAGATTAAAGTATCCATCATGTAATGATTTATTCCAATCTACTCCTTTAGACATCCAGTAATTCTTTTGAAATGCTTGGTAGTCAGATTTATTCATCCAACTAAGTAAACTTTCTTGAAATTGTCTTGTGTTAAAAAGCGGAGTTATAGTTGGTTGCATTAAAGAGTAAACTCCATGCTTTGGATTTGCATCCCCCCAACTTTCAAGGTTATGACTATCAGGACATACATAATCCATTAAATGTGCTGTTTCATCATGATGCTGAGATGTAGATATTTTGAGACTAACATTTTTCAGGGCATCATTAAACTCCTTAGAATTAGCTAATGAATAAGATGGATTGACATTATATGTTATTAGAGCATCAACCTTTCCATTTTGCATATCAGAAATTAAAGCATCTATCTTGTTTGTATTTCCTTGCTTTAATTTTGAAGGATTAGTTATAGAAATAGTATTCCCATAATTAGATAATTGATGATTTATAGCATTAACTATTAGTTGCGTATTCTTGTCATTACTATTACTAATTACAATAGATTTTGATTTATTTGATTTTAAATCTTTAACAATCTTAGTTAGTCTTTTGTCAAAACTTTCACCCTTTATTGCTCCAAGAAGATTAGCTAGTAAATAAGCCTGTTCAGATGGTTTTATCTGAATTCTTTTATCAGNATTAGCACCAGATAGAGACATATTTGATTCAAGCTGGTAATGCTTAGACATTTTTCCAGATTTTGGATTTCTACCGTTTACATAATCAGTAGCATAATCATTTGCCATCCAGTTAGCTAAAAAGTCTGCCCCAAATGATACAATAACATCAGCCTTATCAAAACTATATTCTGGAGCCAATCTTACACCAAAAGATTCTAAATTTGCATCAAGCAAACCATCATATGGANTAGAATCAATCATNAGATGCTCTACNTTTCTATATTNTTTTGAAAAATCCTTAACTAACTCTTTNGTAGTAGNACTCAAGATNGTGGAAGAAAGTAAGACTATCTTACCATTTTTTATACTTGATAATTTTTCTTTTATTTCAGAATCAATAGTTCTCCAATCAGATTCATCATTATTTTTTAATGGATATTTNAAACGAGAAGAATCATAAAGTGATAGCACAGAGGCTTGAACCCTTGAATTAGAAGATGCCCCACTATTTTCTATTTTAATAGGTCTTCCTTCTCGTGTTTTTACAAGAACGCTAGCGTAATCTCTACCATCGTAAATTGTAGAGGCATAATAATTCGCAACACCTGGAATTATTTCGTCTGGCTTAACTAAATATGGTATTGATTTAACAACTGGAGTTTCACATGCTGCTAATGTAGCAGCTGCCGTACTAAATCCTAAAAACTTTAAAAAATCTCTTCTACTACTATTAGTTGAGGAAAGATTTTTTTTATCTCCTAAAAACTGATCTACAGGTAGATCTTCAACAAATTCATTTTGAGTAAGTTTTTCAACAATAGGATCGTCATTTAACTGAGCAAGCCCTTTCCAATATTTCTTAGTTGTTTTCATTTTACTCATGCTTTTTTAATAATGACATTTTGCACATTCAATACCACCAATTTTATCAACTGTAATTTTCTCTCCTTTATACTTTTCTTTTANCTGNTCNTGAAGNTCTGTATAATACTCATTACCCTCCATTGCAACTTCAGTTTCCCTATGACAGTCGATACACCAACCCATTGTAAGAGANGCATGTTGATANANAACTTCCATTTCNTCAANAGGACCATGACANGTTTGACATTCTACTTTTCCAGCTACAACATGCTGNGAGTGATTAAAATAGGNAAGATCAGGAAGGTTATGNATTCTAACCCATTTAATNGGTTTTTGTTCATAACCTTCAATGTATGTTTTTGANTCAGGATCAAAACCAACNGCATCATATATCTTTGAAATTTCTGTAGTTCCTGTAATTTTACCNTCNTTAATNTAAGTATGACAGTTCATACATACATTCGCAGATGGTATACCAGAGTGCTTACTTTTTCTAGCTGAAGAGTGACAGTAGTTACAATCAACACCATTTTCACCGGCATGAACCTTGTGTGAAAAAGCAATAGGTTGTTCCGGCATATATTGAGTATAAACACCCACCCCTAACATTGTATCGTATGAAAATTTTAAGACTACAATTAATGCAGCAAACGAAACAAATGCTACATTTTTATTTTCAGAAATAAATGAATTAAACTGACCAATAATAGTTTCTGGGATGGTTTCAGTTTCTTGACCAATACTTTCTTTTAATTTGTTTTTTANAGANGTTAAAAGATAAACTANCAACAATAAAAATAAAGCTATTATCATTAAAATTGTTGAAGTCTTGATTCCTTCTTCTTCAGAAAGTACTAAGTCTGCAGTAACAACTTCTTCAACAATTGGCGGATTTTTTAAATATGCAAAAAGAGCTTCAAAATCAGCATCCTCAAAATAATATGATGGCATTGCAACTTTATTATACTCTTCATATAATGCTATCGCGTCAGCATCTCCCGAAGCAATAAAATCTGATGAACTGTTAATCCATTTTTTCAACCATACTTTGTTTCTTCGATCGGTAACACCCTTTAATCCTGGTCCAATTAATGCCTTGTCTGTCATCATGTGACATGACGTACAGTTTGCTTTATAAATTTGTTCACCTTTTTGAACAGCAAGAGAATCTACTGTTTCCTGAGAGAAAGCGCTTGTAAAGGAGGTTAAAAAAATAGCTAATGTTAGAAAAACTAAGCTATAAGTATATTTCGTCATAAATCAATCACCAATTTGCTTGACAAAATTAATTTATTTTATTTAATCCCTCTAGCAAAAAACTGAGGAAATATTGTAATTTATAATCAGTCTAAATAANAATTTCAGACAAAATCAATAGNACTAAAAAAGTATGGTTATTTTATTTGATGGAACTAACTTCAACAACTTCCTTAACTTTAGGAACAGCATTTTTAACAGCAATCTCNACTCCNTTTTTTAAGGTCATCATACTCACATGACAAGNTTCACANGCCCCAAGCAATTTCACNTTTACAACATAATCATCTGAAACTTCAATCAANTCAATATCNCCTCCATCTTTTTTAAGATAAGGTCTAATTTCATCNAAAGCAGCNTCAATTTTATTTAATATCCTTTTACTTGTTATCACTGATTTTCTTAGNTTTTATGAGCAACCTTTCATGTTTGTTATTTTAACAGATTCTGTAGTTGGAAGATTTGCATTTCTTTCATCAATACTTACAACTACTTTTTTTGCTAAATTAATAAATGAATTNGAAATTTCAGTATTTAACTGTAAAACCCCAGGNCTTCCTGCATCAGCAGCTTCCCTTANTGATTGAACAATTGGGATCTGACCAAGCAGTTCAACACCTAACTTTTCAGCTAAATTCTTTGCACCATCTTTGCCAAAGATAAAATATTTTTTATCTGGATTTTCTTCTGTAACAAAAAAGGACATGTTTTCAATAATTCCTAAAACAGGAACATCAATACTATCCATTTTAAACATATTAACTCCTTTTTCAGCATCAGCCAATGCAATTTCTTGAGGGGTACTTATAATAACNGCACCTGTAATTGGAATTGCCTGAACTAATGACAAATGAATATCCCCTGTTCCTGGAGGCAAATCGACTATTAAATAATCTAACTCTCCCCAATGAGAATCCCAAATAAGCTGATTGAGAGCTTTTGAGGCCATTGGACCACGCCAAACAATCGCTTGGTTAGCCTGNGTAAACAAACCCATAGATACCATTTTAACTCCGTAATTCTCAAGAGGCTGCATTTTTTTCTTACCATTAACATCGATAGCATTTGGAGATTCTCCAACTAGATCAAACATAATAGGCATTGATGGACCATAGATATCAGCGTCTACTAATCCAACTTTATAACCTAACTCAACCAAAGCGACAGATAAGTTCGCTGTAATTGTAGATTTTCCTACACCTCCTTTACCCGACGAAACAGCAATAATATTTTTAACTCCTGGTATTGGATTTCCTTTTATCTTATTATCCTTTTCAACTTTTTTAACTATAAAATTAAGCTTTACAACTATAGTATTCCCAAATTGTTTTTGCAAAGCCTCGACACATATATTTTCAATGCGTTTTTTAAATTGTAGGGTTGGGTTTGAAATCTCAATATCTAAAACAACCTCATTACCAAAAAGCTGAATATTTAAGATTACACCTAAATCAATAAAATTCTTATCAGTCGTTGGAAATATGACTTTTTTAAAAACTTCTTTTATATTTAGTTTATTTAAATCCAAAGGGTTTAATTGTATATGCAAATATAAATTATTAATAGCTGATAGTATAAGCTATCTTTTTTTNAATCAATAATTTAAAATAAATTTTAAATAGGTAATAGACATCCCTTTTTTTAGAAAAATTTTTTCATAATAAGTTTTAATATCTAAATCATCTCTTTGAACTTCAGATGCATATAAATCATTTGTTGAATCCTTTAATATATGCCCCTCACCTGCTATAACTCCTAAAGTAAATCCGTGAAAAAACTGACTATCTGTTTTTAAATGAATGACAGAATTAGGCTTTAAAATCTGATTATATAAATTAAGAAATTTTGGATGAGTTAATCTTTTTTTCAATCTGGACCTTTTCAATTGGGGGTCTGGAAATGTAATCCAAATCTCATCTATTTCATTTTTAGAAAAATACTTTTGAATCAAATCAATTCTAGTTCTTAAAAAACCAACATTAGTTAATTTATTTTCTTGCGACTNCTTAGCTCCCGACCAAATTCTAGATCCTTTAANATCTATGCCAATAAAATTTTTTTGAGGAAATTTTTTTGCTAANGCAACNGTATATTCNCCCCTACCACAACCAAGTTCTAATGTGATTGGATTCTCATTTTTAAAAAAGCATCTCCTCCACTGCCCTTTNAAATCAAAAGATTTATTAGGCTCATCAATAGGNGGCTCAATTACATGCGCCAAAGTTTTAAGCTCAGCAAATTTTTTTAGTTTATTTTTAGCCAATTGAAAAAATATTTTGAACAAAAATATAGTCTTTTAAGTATTTTCGTTAAATGAAATTAAAAAAAAATATTCTTGTTGCTCCTCTAAACTGGGGTATTGGACATGCTACAAGATGTATTCCCATTATTAGAAAATTACAGGAACATAATTTCAATGTTATTATAGCTTCCTCTGGAAGATCATTAGAATTATTAATTCAAGAATTTCCAAATCAAGACTTTATTAAAATAGATGATTATAATATTAAATACTTCTCATTCCTTCCAATGGCCATTTCTATTTTAATTCAAATACCAAAAATCTTATTAAGCATCAAAAAAGAACACGCTCAACTAAAATCAATAATAAATGACTTTAAAATTGACGGAATAATTTCAGACAATAGATATGGAATGTATTCTGAAAAAATACCTTCAGTATTTATTACGCACCAGCTTGAGATTCAAACTCCTATATTTAGAAGCTTTATTAAAAAAATAAACCACAAACTAATCGGTAAATTTTCTGAGTGCTGGGTCCCAGATTTTGAAACAAATGGTATTGCAGGAAAATTATCACATACTACAAATACAACAATAAATTATAAATATATTGGCCCTTTATCTAGGTTTACAAAAAAGAAAAGTGAAATAAAATATGATATTCTAGCAATAATATCTGGCCCTGAACCCCAAAGATCAATTTTAGAAAAAAACCTTATAAGAGAATTAAAACTTCACAAGAACAAATCACTACTACTACAGGGCAAACCAGAAAAAAAATATACTGACAAAATAAATAACTTAACAATTAAGTCTCATCTTTCATCAGAGGAATTAAACTTAGCAATGATAGAATCAAGACTGATAATATGTAGGGCCGGTTATTCTACTATAATGGACTTGTTTAAACTTCAAAAAAACGCAGTACTTATACCAACCCCAGGACAAACAGAGCAAGAATATTTATCCAAATATTTATCAGAATCTAGATACTTTAAATCTATCAATCAAAATGAAATCAATTTAAAAAATCTGATTGTAAATACTCAAAAATTTCAAAACATAAAAGAAAGAAATGAGGATACTAACTGGAATACGTTGCTGAATATTTTTAACAAATAATAAGCATGAAATCATTTAAAACAAATGAAATATTTGAAATAAAATCCCAAAGTAATTTTGAGGAATTAGCTTTAAAAATATTTGATTATCAAAACAAAAACAATAATTTTTACTCAGAATATTCGAGCTTTATTTTAAAAGGGAAAAAACCAACTTCAATAAGAGAAATTCCTTTTTTACCAATTAGTTTTTTTAAAACAAATAAAATTATTTTAAATAATCTTAATCATAAATTAATTTTTAAAAGCAGTGGTACTAGCGGAGCTAGAAGCAGTCACTATGTGGCTGATTTAGAGCTTTATAAAAAAAGTTTTATTAATAATTTTTTACAACAATATCATAAAATTGAAGACACATGTATAATTGGCCTACTCCCATCTTATGAAGAAAATGGAGACTCTTCATTAATTTATATGATAAATGAATTAATTAGTATCAGCCAAAATAAACTTAGTGGTTTCTACAATAATAATTTCCAAGAACTTAATAAATCATTAAAAATATTAGAGTCAAGCAAAACAAATACAATTTTAATAGGTGTTTCATATGCCCTTTTAGATTTCGGAAAAGAATATCCTCAAAAATTAAAAAACACAATAGTCATTGAAACTGGCGGCATGAAAGGCAAAAGAAAAGAAATACTAAAAGAAGAATTACACAAAATACTTAAAGATGATTTTGGATTAAATCATATTCACTCTGAATATGGAATGACGGAGCTTCTATCTCAGGCATATTCAAAAAAAGATGGGGTTTTCCTTAGCCCAAGCTGGATGGATATATTAATTAGAGATATTAATGATCCACTATCAATTCTAGGTTTTAACAAATTAGGAGGAGTGAATATTATTGATCTAGCAAATTTAAACTCATGCTCATTTATTGCTACAGACGATCTAGGAATTAAATTAAATCAGAATGAATTTAAAATTAATGGTCGGCTATCAAATTCAGATTTGCGTGGATGTAATCTTTTAATACAATGACAATTAGACAAGCCAATTTAAATGACATAGAGAAAATCATGAAGATGTACAATTCTTGTGTTGCAGGAATGATTAAAATCGGCATAGATCAATGGGACAATACATACCCAAATAAAGAAATTATACTGCACGACATTCAAAACAAAACATTTTATGTAATTACAGATGAAAATAAAATTATTGCTGGAATAAATATTGACAATAAACAAGACGAAACTTATCTTGCAATAGATTGGGAGGATAAGCAAGACTTATTTTTAGTTGTTCATAGGCTCGCTGTAGATGAAAGATA
>NZHS01000017.1 GCA_002689735.1 Flavobacteriales bacterium
TTTTTTATAATTTTCCCCTCAATAAGTAGGTCTGAGTAAAAGCTTTTGCCCTGGTTAACAAGCTTTGCATTTTTAATTAATAGCCTCACTTAATTCCAGTTTTTAAAATAGCTTTTAATTTTCATTTGCATTACTCCAAAGAAGGCTTCGAAGAAAATTCCGCCACTCATTTTTGATGCTCCTTCTTGTCTATCTGTAAAAATCACTGGAACTTCTACAACATTAAATCCATATTTCCAGGCAGTAAATTTCATTTCAATTTGAAAGGCATAACCAACAAATTGTATTTTTTCAAGATTTATTTTTTCTAAAACTGACCTCTTATAGCATTTGAATCCTGCAGTTGAATCTTGAATTGGCATTCCGGTAATAATTTTCACATATTTTGAAGCAAAGAATGACATGAGTAGCCTNCTCATTGGCCAATTTACAATATTTACCCCNTTAATATACCTTGATCCAATAGCAANATCTCCTTTTTCTTCNTGACATGCTTTGTACAGACGTATTAAATCATCTGGATCATGTGAAAAATCAGCATCCATTTCAAAAATATAATCGTAATTATTTTTTAGAGCCCATTTAAAACCATAAATATAGGCAGTGCCTANGCCAAGCTTACCAGTTCTTTCAACAATGTGTAAGTTTTTAGAATAGNTNTTTTGTATTTTCTTTACAATATCTGCTGTGCCNTCAGGAGATCCATCATCAACAATTAGTATATCAAAATCAATGTCGAGAGAAAAAACTTTTAGAATAATTTTTTCAATATTCTCTTTCTCATTGTATGTAGGTATTATTATAAGTTTAGACATCATAATTNATTGAGATACAAATTTAAGTAATCTTAACTATTTATTGTTTTTCACCTCCNTGATTATTTTCTCTACAACTGTAGGGTCAAGTAGTGTACTTGTATCNCCTAAATCTTTTGTTACTCCNGAAGCTATTTTTCTAAGAATTCTTCTCATGATTTTTCCAGATCTAGTTTTAGGTAAGCCATCAACATATAAAAAACTATCAACTTTTGCAATTGGCCCAACATGCTTTGTAATTAAATTATTAATCTCAAGATTTATTTCATCTTCTTTTTTTGGTTTTTGATGACAAATAATAAATGCAAATAGACCATTACCTTTAATATTATGAGGATANCCTACAATCGCACTTTCACAGACATTTTGGTGTTCATCAATAGCGCTTTCAATTTCCGCAGTTCCAAGGTTGTGACCTGAAACTATTATTACGTCATCTACTCTTCCAGTTATTCTAAAGAGTCCCTCTTCATTTTTAAAACACCCATCTCCACTAAAATATTTTCCTGGAAAAGTAGAGAAATAAGTGTTTAAATACCTTTGATGATCACCATAAATTGTTCTAGCCATTGATGGCCAAGGATACTTAATACACAATTTACCCTCAATATTATTTTGTTCTAATTCAACACCCTTATCATCAACAACACATGCTTTTATTCCGGGAAGTGGTAATGTTGCAAATGTTGCTTTTTCTTTATTGATGCCTGCAAGGTTAGAGATCATTATACCACCGGTCTCTGTCTGCCACCAAGTATCAACTATTGGACATTTCTCATACCCAATTTCCTTGTAATACCAATTCCACGCATCTTCGTTAATTGGTTCTCCAACCGTTCCTAAAACCTTTAAAGAGCTCAAGTCATATTTACGAACATATTCATTTCCTTTTGCTTCAAGTGCTCGAATTGCTGTTGGGGCAGTGTAGAATATGTTTATTTTATTTTCTTCAACTATTTTCCAAAATCTGCCAGCGTCAGGATAAGTTGGAACACCCTCAAACATTACAGTTGTTGCACCAGCTAGTAGTGGCCCATAGATTATATAGGAATGCCCTGTTATCCACCCTATATCAGCAGTACACCAGTAAAGATCATTTTCTTTGTATTGAAAAACATTTTCAAATGAATATTGAGTGTAGACCATATATCCAGCAGTTGTATGTACTATTCCTTTAGGTTTTCCTGTAGAGCCAGATGTATATAAAATAAAAAGTTCATCTTCTGAGTTCATTTTTTCTGGCGTGCAATCAATATTTACATTTTTCATCTCTTCATGCCACCAAAAATCTCTTATATCTTTCATATCAATAGTTGATTTTGTACGTTCAAGTACAATGCAAAATTCAATAGATGGAGTAGTTCTCAAGGCTTCATCTGCAATTGATTTTAGCGGTGTAATTTTATTCCCTCGAAACCCTCCATCAGATGTGATTAATGCTTTACATGTTGCATCATTTATCCTATCTGATAATGATTTTGCAGAAAATCCTGCAAAAACTACAGAGTGGATAGCACCTATTCTAGCACATGCTAGTACAGCAATAGCCAGTTCGGGAACCATTGGCATATATAGACATACCCGATCCCCTTTATTAATTCCTTTACTCTTTAAGACATTTGAAAATTTACATACTTCTAAATGAAGCTCCTTATAACTTAAATCTATATTTTTTTCATTTGGATTATTCGCAATCCATTTTATTGCTGTTCTATCACCATTTTTTTTAAGATGTCTATCAAGACAGTTTTCTGAAATATTTAATTTCCCACCTTTAAACCAATCTACTTTTGCAGCGTGAAAATCCCAATTTAATACTTCTTCCCATTTTTTATGCCAAACAAATTTCTTTGCTTTTTCTGCCCAAAAATTTTCTGAGTTTTTCTCAAAATTTTCTTTCTCTAAGTGGTAATCTTCTAAACTATTAATTCTCATTAGCTAAATTTTAATCAAATATAATACTAAAAAAAAATATAAGTTGTGTAATTAATACTTGATGATTTTATAATATAATGTTCATTTTACATGTATATCTTTTTGTAAATTAGCCGTAATAAAAAAAATAAATATGAAAAGAATTTTACAACTAATATTTACTGCTTTGCTTTCACTACCATTAATGGCTCAAGATTGTACAGAACTTTTTTTCTCTGAATATGTTGAGGGGCCTGCAAATAATAATGGCGTAGAAATATATAATCCATCACCTAGCACTTTTGATTTAAGTGCTTATTCAGTAAACAGATATGGGAATGGATCGAGCTCTGGACCTGATACTTGGCCTTTATCTGGAACTATTGTTCCCGGACAGGCTGTTTCTATTGGAAATGGACAACTTGATTCAGTTTGGGTGACTTCATATTGGTCAGTTCCTGTTGATCCAGTATTTTATAATGCAACAGATTTAAATTGTAGTGGGGTTTATCCAACACCATTTTACTTTAATGGTGATGATGCAATTACTCTTGAGAAAGACGGCGGCATAATTGATATAATTGGCAAGGTTGGAGAGGACCCTGGATCTGCTTGGACAGATGATGCTACAGCAGGTTATACAGACGCAAACGGTGGTACCTGGTGGACAAAAAGACAGACATTAGTTAGAAAGTCTTCTGTAAAAAAGGGAGTTACTATGAACCCAATTGTCTTTAATCCAACCTTAGAATGGGATTCTCTTCCAGACGCAACTTACTCAGGTCTTGGATCCCATAACTGTGATTGTATTTCTTCAACCGATATTTTAGACGCTAAAAATGAAAGTTTTGTAGTATATCCAAATCCGGCAAATATTGGTGATAATATAGTAATCAACACTTTCAATAAGATAGATAAGGTAACAGTTTATGATATTAGTGGTAAATCGTTGCTAGTGAAAAAAATAAATACCAATAGATTAGTGTTTCCAACAAATACTTTAAGCTCNGGAAGTTATATTTTAAAAGCTTGGCTGGATACAGGTTCAATTGTTGAGCACAAAATTATTATTCGCTAGCTTCATAAATATTTATTTTTGATTAATCGAATTCTATTAATTTTTTCATGTTTTGTTTTTAGTCAGCAAAGCATTCATTCTCAAACTACTATTCGTGGACTGGTTAGTGATGCAATTTCTGGCGAACCTTTAATTGGTGCTACAATAATTTATGGNAAAGGAAAAGGAGTTGTTACAGATTTAGATGGGAATTACTCTTTTTTAATTAATCAAGGAGAACGTAATCTAACTATCTCCTATGTTGGCTATAAACCACTTTCCAAAACAATNTCTGTAGGAGAAAGTTCTGCTGTNCATAATTTTAAATTAAAGACTTTATTNCTTAATGAGGTTCAAGTGCTAGTTGANTTGGCAAAGGAAAGGGAAACTCCTGTAGCTTTTTCAAGCATTCCAATAAAGAAAATATCTGAGGAATTAGCNTCNCAAGATATTCCAATGATTTTAAATTCTACGCCAGGAGTTTATGCTACTCAATCAGGAGGTGGAGACGGAGATGCTAGAATTACNATNAGAGGATTTAATCAAAGGAATGTTGCTGTNATGATNGATGGAATTCCAGTNAATGATATGGAGAATGGTTGGGTATACTGGAGTAATTGGTTTGGCTTAGATGCAGTGACTTCTAATATTCAGGTTCAAAGAGGTTTAGGAGCATCGAAAATNGCAATTCCNTCAGTTGGTGGAACTATGAATATACTTACAAAAGGAACAGGAAATAAATCTGGAGGAACNATAAAACAAGAGTTAGGNTCTTTTGGTAAATTACGAACCTCACTTGGATATAATACGGGAAAATTAAAAAATGGATGGGGCCTAACTTTGGCTGGATCATACAAACAAGGTAATGGTTTTGTTGAGGAAACTTCAACTCAAGGTTTTTTTTACTACACTAAAATTCAAAAAGAATTAGGAGATCATATACTNAGTTTTTCTCTTATGGGAGCTCCTCAAAAGCATGGGCAGCGCTCATATAAAAGTGATATAGCAACATATGATACAAGCTTTGCNAGATCACTTGGNGATACATCTNNTTTTTCTAATCGTATTGTNNATAAAGGAATTCAATATAATAAACATTGGGGNTTTTTAGATAGATGGNCACTCAATTCTAATGGCGATACCNTACACTCAAANGAAACTTTAAATACTAAACAAAATTATTATCACAAACCACAGTTTTCACTACGAGATTTCTGGACTATTAATAAAAGGTTACATGTTTCTAATATTGCTTATTTATCAATAGGTAATGGAGGGGGAACAGGTCTAAGTGGTAATACTAATAATTATGATGAGTTAGGAAGATATAATTTACAGGAAGCCTATAATCTTAATGCGACTAACATTGATCCATTTTATTCTAATGAAAATAAATCAGAAACATACCTTAGGAGCTCAGTTAATAACCATTTTTGGTATGGCTTATTATCTACAGTTAACTATAAAAATACTGAGAGAATTAACTTATCTGGAGGTATTGATTTAAGATATTACAAGGGGGAACATTACAGAGAGGTTTATGATTTATTAGGCGGTGATTATGCTATTGATGATGCTAATGGCCTTCAAGCTTCTCAAGTGAAAAGAGATGGTGATAAAGTAGGCTACCATAATGATGGTATAGTTAAGTGGATTGGTGGATTTTCTCAAGTGGAATATAGCGATGGCAAAATNAGTGCTTTTGTTAATTTATCTGCTGCCAATTCTGCATACAAAAGAATCGATCATTTTAAAAAGAAGGATCTAGTTTTAGNAGANACNACATTTTCTGAAGCTTTAGGGACATCTGTAAGTACAANATATCAGTTTGATGAATCGGGGAATATAATTGGTGCTGAAAAATCTATGATAGAAGATACTATNTTTTATNAGGGTCAATTTTATACTATGAACTCCAAAGAAGCAAGATTAGCAGAGACATCGTGGAAATGGATTCCAGGATTTACTTTAAAATCTGGAATGAATTATAATATTGATGATTTTCATAATGTTTTTATTAATCTTGGATATATTTCTAAATCTCCAAGATTTAATAATGTTTATGACTACAGTAATCAGCTATATAGAGATATTAATAATGAGAAAGTAGTTGCCGCGGAGGCTGGTTATTCTTTTAGATCCTCAATCTTTTCTGCTAATATAAATACGTACTATACATCATGGCAAAATAAGCCGTCAAATGGTGGTGTAAGTGTTATGATTGACGATGTAACATATAGAGCAAATGTAAACGGTATGGATGCACTTCATAAGGGTATAGAGTTAGATTTTATATATAAAATTCAGCATAATTTAAGCGTTGAAGGTTTATTATCTCTTGGAGATTGGAAATGGAATTCTGCAGATACTGTTAGATTTTCAGATGATAACAATAATCCAATTTTAGACGACTTTAATAATGAGGTTCTAGCCACATTTGATGCAGTCGGAGTACATGTTGGTGATGCTGCTCAAACTCAATACGGTCTTAGCATTAGATATGAACCAACATTTAACTCTTATATTAAAATTAGAGGCACTTTATTTGATAATTATTATTCTGATTTTGACCCTTTATCTTTAAATGGAGATAACGCACAACGTGAGTCTTGGAAAATACCAACTTATACTTTGTTTGATTTACATTGTGGTTATAAAATTAAACTTACATCCAAGAATAAACTTAATTTACGATTTAGTATTTTAAATTTATTAGATAAAATGTATATTTCTGATGCACAAAATAATGACCCGTATAATGCTAATTATCAAGATTTTGATGCTAAATCTGCAGGAGTTTTCTTTGGCTTAGGAAGACGTTTTAATTTGTCTGCAACTATAAACTTTTAACATACAACTATGAAAAAAATACAATTAATATTCAATTTAATATTATTATCTCAAATAACCTACGCTCAAGACATACTCACTACAAGGTCACAAGGAGTTGGAGCAAATGTTACTGTAACTGGCATTGTAACAAATGGTTATGAGCTTGGGGTAATAAGATATGTTGAAGATCCAACTGCAGGCATAGCTATATATGATATTACCGCTAATAATTACTTAGCAAATATTAATAGAGGTGATAGCATTACTGTTTCTGGAACCTTAGTTGATTATAATGGATTATTAGAACTTAACCCAACCTCTGCTGCTTTTATTCATTCCAATGGAAATACTTTACCCACGCCTCAGAATGTAACTCCAAATCAAATTGGTGAAGCAACGGAATCTGAATTAGTTCAAATTGATAATGTAGTTTTTAATTCTGGAGGTTCATTATTTACAGTTGGTACACATGACTTTACATCCAACTCTCAATCTGGAAAGATTTATATTCGATCAGCTCATCCTTTAGAGAATTCTTTAATACCATCCGGCCCAGTAACTTTAATCGGAATTTCTTCTCAATACACTTTTTTTATTCCGGCAACTGATGGTTATCAAATTCTTCCAAGAGATTCATCAGATATTATACAATCTGGTAATATTATTTTAACTTCAGGTATTACTCAGACAAATATTACCAATAACAGTTTTGATCTAAGTTGGAGCACTTCAGATTCNGCAACCACTGAATGTAATTACGGACTAACTCCTGCATTAGGNACTGTTACTAGTAATCCTATTAGTCAGATGAACCACTCCATTAGCTTAACTGGATTACAGCCTGCTACATTTTACTATGCTCAATGTTTTTCTGTTAGAGGTNTAGATACNGCTTTTTCAAATATGGGAATTTATTCTACCGCATCAAATTCATCAGGAATAATAAGACCATATTTTAATCATAGCGTTGATCATTCTGTNTCAACAGGAGTTAATGCTCAGAATATAACGTCTTATTTTAATGATACTATTAAAGCTTATATTGACAGAGCTGATAGCACTTTAGATATATGTGTTTATAATGCATCCGATGCTTTAATTGGATCTGCAATTAATGATGCCTATAATAGGGGAGTACAAGTCAGATATATTGCTGATGATGATGTGGTTAACTCAATGCTTAATAGCTTAGATCCAAATATTCCAATTACNTACAGNACTCCAACTCCAGCAGCTGGAATTATGCATAATAAGTTTTTAGTTATAGATGCAAATTCAGTGAATAATTCTTGGATAATGACAGGATCTACAAATTGGACTAACCCAAGTAATTTATTTAATGATTATAATAATTTGATTTTTGTTCAAGATCAAGCTTTAGCTCGTGCTTATACATTAGAATTTGAAGAAATGTGGTCTGGATTTTTTGGTTCAAATAAAGAAGATAATACTCCACATGATTTTAATGTTAATGGAAAACATATGGAATTGTATTTTTCACCCTCTGATCAGACTACTAGTCATATTTTAGAATTTATCAATTCTGTTGATTATACATTAGAGTTTGCGTTGCTTGAATTTACAAGAGATGATGTTGGAGACGCTATAATTGATGTTCATAATAATTTNGGGACTAATGTCAGGGGTATTATTGAATCTACAAATTCTCAGTATAGTGAATTTTCTAATCTTNATAATGCCGGCGTAAGTGTNAAATCTCACTCNGGAATTCCTAANNCAATTCATCATAAATATGCTATAGCTGATGCTGATATTACTGCCTCAGACCCAATGCTTTTAACTGGCTCCCACAACTGGAGTAATAATGCNGAAAATAATTCTGATGAAAACACGCTAATNATTCATGATCATGCTACTGCTAATATATANCTTCAAGANTTTACTAAAAGGTTTAATGAACTTNGTTCAACTTCANCNATACATGATTTTATTGAAATNGATGTTAATGTTTATCCAAACCCTTCGNTGGGAGAAATTAATATACAGTCTGAACTAGATATATATAGTATCAATGTNTATCAAGAAGATGGTAAGTTAATCAAGAATACAAACGAAAAAAACTTTTATTTAGAAGGAAACAAAATATATTTTTTAAAAATATTTACTGATTCTGGAAATATTGTTAAAACAGTATTTGTAAAATAAATTTTATGTTGTTTTAAAAATACCCTCTACTTTTCTTGCAAAGTACATTAAATAAAGGAAGCATATAACAGTTACCCAGTAAGAACTATGAATTCCAATTATATCTGCTAATTTTCCTTGAATAGGAGGTATAATTGCTCCCCCAAGTATCATCATAACTAAAAATGCTGAGCCTTGAGATNTGAATTTGCCAAGCCCNTTAATGCTAAGCGCAAAGATAGAAGGCCACATAATAGAACAAAATAATCCTCCACTAAGAAAAGCAAAAATTGCAACCGTTCCAGTTGTATATAGGCCAAGTATCATTGCAATTACACCAAAGAGCCCAAAAGTTTTTAAGGTTAATGCAGGCTTGTCTTTTCCAATGAAAAAACCTGCAATTTGAATAGCTACACAAATACCAAAAGCAAAAAGATGTTNTACTTCAAAACCTGATATTGCATTTACTGATAAGACTACTCCAAAAGCAACATATGGTACAATTATATANAGCCATTTTTTTAAAGTATTAGATGGATTGAAAACNGCAATTGCTCCAGTCCATCTTCCAATCATTAACCCTCCCCAGTACATTGAGATATAAGGGGCAATTTGAGTGTCATTTAGCGCNCCAAATGCTTCTGTTTTTAAAAGTTCACCTAAGTTACTCTGAATAGAAACTTCAACACCTACATAAGTAAAGATTGCTAACATTCCTAAAACAAGTTGCGGGTATTGCATTGCTCCCCAGCCGTCTGCATCTTTTTTGGCTAAAAAATTAGATATAAATAACCCTCCTACTACAACCGCAAGACTTAATAGAGATAAATTCAGTATTAAAGAATCGGATTCTTCGCTTAGAGACTCTCCTTCACCTAAACCAATATATTGGTTAAAAACAAAGTAAAATATTATTATTAAAAGAATAGTTATTGTTATTAATGAAGTCATGGCTTTTGATGCTCCTAAAAAGCTAGCATCTTCTTTTCCCTCAGGTAATTTTTTTGAAAAATGAAATAATGCTGCTGCTGCTAAAAATAAAACTCCAACAGCAATATATAAATACTGCACAACAGTAAGGGTAATGTTGTTATTTGCAATTTCAGATACTAAATCAATATTTGCACTAGCTGCTGTACCAAACAATGCTAAGGAAACAACAATTGGACCGATTGCGGTTCCAAAAGAATTAACTCCACCAGCAAGATTAAGTCTATGTGATCCTTTGTCTGGCTCCCCTAATGAGATTGCAAAAGGATTTGCAGCCGTTTGCTGTAATGAAAAGCCTAGTCCAACTATAAAAAGGGCACCTAAAATATAATTAAAGGTAGTTGAATCTCCAGGAGCAGCTCCATTTACTGCCATTACCATAGCACCCGCACCTAAGGCTGAAAGTATAAGGCCTTTTACAATACTACTTTTAAATCCCCATGAATTCATAATATCAGTATTTCTGAGACTTGAGGAAATAAATAAAAATAAGGCGCCAATATAATATGCTCCATAAAATGCNAAATCAATTAATTGACTTTGAAATTGATCTAAACTAAAATAGGTTTTACAAAATGGAATAAATACTCCGTTGCTTGCAGCAATAAATCCCCANAAGAAAAATACCGTTACTAAGGTTAATANTGCTTGTTTATAATTTTTATTTTCACTCATTTTTACTTTATTTTATAGTTATTTCATCAACAAAAATCCATGTTTTACCACCTGCGCCTAAATGCCAATCTGGGCAAACTCCATAATTTTCTGCTTTAATTTTAATATACCTAGCNTTTAAATTTGTNACATTCAATTCAAAGTCCTTTTGCATACTTCCTTCAATATTATCTGGAAAGTTNGCTAATACTTTTCCTTGATANNTATAGTTTTTACCATCAATTGAGCTCCAGTAATNTACTTGTTTTGGGTAAAAGATCCAGGATCTAACATCTTGATGACAGCCCAAAGATATTGAATTAATTTTTTTTACTTTACTAATATCTACTATAACATTTAAATCTTCTCTATACCCTTGCCAGTTTCCTGTCCTATAATTGTTTCCACCTCTTAGTTGATCAATTAATGTTTTATCTCCAGCTGCTGCATATTGATTAGCATATGTACTTAAGATTTTAATTTTCTTACTATCGTCTCGTGGAAAGTATTCGCTAGAAACAGTCTTGCTTTTTAAATTATTTTTTTGGGCATAACTATAAATTATACTTTGTTTATTTATAATTATTGGTTCATAATATCTTCTATAGTCACTATTATTTAATGAATAAAATATATCTGATCCATCAACAGTACCAAGTTCAATAGTATGGCTATCAACAAATGTTTGACTTGATGCAGAGAAAAATGGCACTGCTACAATTTGATNTTTTGTTATTTCAGANANAGGTATATCATCTCCTCCCCANTTGCTAGGCTTATTTCCCATTATAAATTCAAGCTCACCTCCNTTTGAAATTGTAGAGTGATGTAAATAACTTTTATTGTATTCCTTTCCATTTAATTTAGCCGCTTGAATGTAGATNTTTTTATCAGAAACATTNTTTGCTTTTATAATAAAACTATTATTGTTTTCTAAATTAATTTTTGNTCTTTTGAAAAGAGGAGTTCCTATTGCGTAGTAATCATGTCCCGGTGTTACTGGATAAAAACCAAGACTACTTAAAACATACCATGATGACATTTGTCCACAATCTTCATTTCCAGACAATCCATCAGGNNATNCAGAATATTGTTCATTAAGAATTTTCGCAACATACTTTTGTGTTTTAGCTGGATTNCCAATATAATTATAAAGATATGCCATGTGGTGACTTGGTTCATTTCCATGAGCATACTGTCCAATTAAACCAGTTACATCAGGCTGGTGCCTGCCTGTTGTTTTAATTTTAGAAAGAAACATACTGTCAAGATGTTTTTCATAATTTTCACTACCTCCTTTTAAATTAATATGTCCTGAAATGTCCTGAGGCGTGAATAAAGAGTATTGCCAAGCATTAGCCTCTGTGTAGTTGAAGTTTACTTCCTCAGGCTTAAAAGGNCCAAACCATGAAAAGGCATTTTTACCTCTAAAAAAACCTGAATTTGGATCATATAAATTTTTATAATATTGAGCTCTTTCATAAAAAATTGCTGCAATTGAATCTTTACCAAGAGAATCTGCCATTATTGCAATACACCAATCATCATATGCATATTCAAGATTTTTTGAAACTGATTCTGGCTCATCACTTGCCTTGATGAATCCATTTTGTTTATAGGCTTCTAATCCAAATTTGTCATTTTGAGCGGACTTTATCATCGCTTCAAGAGCTAAATTAGCATCCCAATCTCTTATACCTTTTATATATGCATCTACTATTACCGGTATTGCGTGATATCCAATCATACAGTCTGTATAATTTGCTGCTAATTCCCAGATTGGTAATCTNCCTCCATCTTGGTATTGTCGTAACAATGTTCTAATAAATTCATTTGTTTTTTCAACATTAATAATTGTAAACAAAGGATGAGTGGCACGAAAAGTATCCCAAAGTGAGAAAATGGTATAATGCTTATCTTCAGTAGAATGTTTTTTGAAATCCATCCCTAAATAATTTCCATTTAGATCATTATAAGTATTAGGATTTAAAGAAGAATGATACAGTGCTGTATAAAAAATTTCTTTTTTAGATTTAGAATTAGTTGTGATTTCTATTTTTTTTAATTCATTCTCCCATGATTTTTGAGCTTCTTTTTTTACTCTATNAAAATCCCAATTACGAACTTCACTGATATTTTCAACAGCTNCGTCAATGTCAACAGCTGAAATTGAAGCTTTAATTTCTAAAGGTTCTGAAATTTTACCAAAAGAAAGAGCAAGAACATTTTTCTCATTNTTAAAGCCTTCATNTTCCTCATTAAGTTCAGNCCCATTTGTAATTGGATTTAAAAAAGGAANAGAAAATTTAAGTGTAAAATAAATTCTTTGATCTCGCGCCCATTCAGTTGAATGTCTAAATCCAGTAATTGTTTGACTATCAATTATATTAATTTTATAATCAAGTAGTTTATCTCTGTGTTTAAGATCTAAAATAACATTTGCATCTTCATTTTTTGGATAGGTATATCTATGTACACCTGCCCTAATCGAGCTTGTGAGTTCAACATTAATATTATAATCATCAAGTAAAACTTGATAATATCCAGCTTTTGCTATTTCATTTTCATGTGAGAATCTTGATGCATAACCTAGCTCATTAATTTGGGCATCATTAATTTTTGCTTCATTCACACCATTTGTTAAATGTATTTTTCCAGTTGTAGGCATTAATAAAACATCTGCATAATCAGAGATGCCAGTTCCACTTAAATGTGTATGTGAAAATCCGTAAATNATAGAGTCCGAGAAATGATAACCACCACAACCGTCCCAACCTTCTAATCTTGTATCTGGGCTNAACTGTACCATTCCAAAAGGAGCTGAAACTCCTGGGTAGGTATGACCATGACCACCGGTTCCGATAAAAGGATTTACATATTCAACTAAATTTTGTTTGTCTTCTTGACATGAAATAAGAAGAATAGATAGCAGTATTAAATAAGTTTTTTTCATTGTATTATAAATTCATCTATAAATACCCAGCTGTTTGATCCTGCAGCTGGATGTTGTTTTGGTAAAGTTCCATAATTTTTTGCCTTAAGCCTTACANATCTTGCGGATTGTTCATCACGATAACTAAATTGCTCTTTAAATTTTCCTTCTTGCATTGGATTACAAATTTGATCTTTATAAAATATTCTTGAGAATGTCTCTCCATTATCAGAAATAAGATACTCAATAGATTTAGGCAGTAAAATCCAAGAAAGATGATACTGAAAATAAGATGAGCTTAATTCACTAAATTTTGTTTTTTCTCCTAAATCAATGATGACATCAATATCTNTNCCATAAAATCCTTGCCATTGTCCATCTCTAAAGTTATTATTGCTACCAGCTATTCCATTTACTAATGTTTTGTTTTTATCAGCTTGATAGCTTGGATTATAATTTGTTTTGTAAATAATTTTTTTATCNAGTCCTTTATGGAAATTAAATTCTAATTTTTTAGTAGCTACTACTTTTCTTTTTGAATTTTTCTCTTTAACTATAAGAGTTGTATTTTTTTTGAATTTTAAAGGGATTAAATAATCATTCCATCCTTGATCATTCACATTATATTCTAGATTCATTTTTGGGTTTCCTTTTTCAATATTAACTATAAATTCATTGTCTTTAAATGTGGAGTTAAATTTTATTGGGGTCTTTTCATAACCATAATTAACACCCATCTTATCAAGTTTAGGATAATGTTTTTCTACCCGATTTGAAAAATCTGTATAGTCTTTTTCTTTTTCAGACCAAAGAACTTCACTCATTGCTAAAATTCTTGGAAATACTTTAGAGTCAATNAATTCTTGCGGTGCTCTTTCGCTCCACATATTGCATTCTCCACCNATTATAAATTTACTCTCNGATTGAGTAAGNTTNTCTGGTATTGGTTCAAATGAATATACTTTTTCNAGATTTATAGCATCAAGATCATAGTCAAAATAGCAATGTGAGGTTGGTGACATTATTGCCTGGTTTTGGTTTTTTGCTGCAATAATTCCACCCTCCATTCCTCTCCAAGATTGGATAATGGCATTTTCTGGAATCCCACCTTCAANTATTTCATCCCAACCAATTAATCTTTTATTTTTTGTTTTTAAAAAATCACCTATTCTTTTTATGAAGTAAGATTGTAGCTNATGNTCATCTTTAAGATTATTATCAATAATTCTTTTCTGACACTTAGAACAATTTTCCCAGTGATATTTTGGAGCTTCATCTCCACCAATATGAATATATTTTGAAGGAAAAAGTTCAANGACCTCTTCTAAAACNTCTTCAAGAAAAGTGAATACACTATCATTTCCNNCACAATANATNTCNTTAAAAACACCCCAATCNGTTTCTACTTTAATAGAATCTCCTGTGCACGATAAGTGTGGGTATGATGCTATAGCAGCAACACTATGGCCTGGAAGTTCAATCTCAGGTACAATTTCAATTCCACGATTTTCAGCATATAATACTATTTCTTTTATGTCTTCTTTTGTATAAAACCCACCATATTTTTCGCCATCTTTATTTTCTCTCCACGCTCCAATTTCTGTAAGCTTTGGATATTTGTCAATTTCAATTCTCCAACCTTGATCTTCTGTTAAATGCCAATGGAGAATGTTCATTTTATGAAAAGCTAAAAGATCAATGTATCTTTTGACGAAATCTTTTTGCATGAAATGACGGCAGCAGTCTAATAATAAACCTCTCCATCTAAATCTGGGGAAGTCATGAATTTCTAGACAATTAATTTGGAGTTTGTTTAAAGATGTATTCTCTTGTATTGGAACGATTTGCCTTAAACTTTGAATTCCATGCATAATTCCGTTAGGAGATGATGCTTCTATAATAATTTGATTTTCTAAAACTTTTAAAAAATATTCTTCATTTAAAAGTTGATTATTTTTTTTGAAATAGATTGTGTTTTCCGAATTTACATTTCTACTTACATCTTCAATTGAAAATATTTCTTGAAAATATTTTTTTTCACTAATAAATAAGCTGTCACTAAATATTTGAGCACTCGAGCTCCAATTGTAAAAACCCTCATTTAAAATCATTTTTACAGGCTTGGGAATAATTGTTGGTTTGGATACTATTGTCTGCTTTTCTTGACATGAAAATAAAAGCAATAAAAAAATAAAATATCTCGTCATTTAACAAATGCTTGAGCATCTATCATTTTATTTGTTCCGTTCTGATGTAATGCATAATCAAATCCTTTGTGAACAGCATAGGCTCCATGCTCTCCCTTTTTATTTATTGCTAAATATCCAATTTGCATATCTTTATAATTCTGATTCTTTACAATTCTTGAAACTCCCTCTTCACAAGCCTCTTGAGGTGTAGCCCCCTGTCTCATTAGTTCTACAATTAAAAAAGAACCAAGTGTTTTCATAACAGCCTCCCCAACTCCGGTAGCACAACACCCTCCGATTTCATTGTCAACAAACATTCCAGCGCCAATAATTGGGGAATCACCAACTCGACCATGCATTTTCCAAGCAAGACCTGAAGTGGTACAAGCTCCTGAAATGTCTCCATTCTTATCGATTGCTAATAATCCTATTGTATCGTGATTTTCTACATTTATTATTGGTTGGTATTTAGAATCTCTTAACCATTCTTTCCATCTTTTTTTTGCTTTATCTGTAAGCAAATCTTCTTTGTGAAATCCATTTTTTATTGCAAATTCAAAAGCACCTTGTCCAGAAAGCATAACATGAGGGGTATTATCCATTACTTTCCTTGCAACAGAAATTGGATGTTTTATATTTTTCAGAAAACTGACAGAACCACAATTTCCCGTGTGATCCATTATACAGGCGTCAAGAGTTACATTTCCATCTCTATCTGGCCAACCTCCATAGCCAACACTAGTGCAATCTGGATCAGCCTCTGTAACTTTAACTCCTTGCTCAACAGCATCAATAGCTCTCTTTCCATTTTTAATTAATTCATATGCTTTTTCATTTGCAGCATAGCCATGTTTCCAGGTAGAGATTATAATTGGCAGTCCAGTCATTGAATTTTGGTTTTTTTTGCTAAAATTTGAAGAAGATACTTTTGAGCTTAGAAAAGTTCCAGCAACTCCAATAGAAGTCTTTTTAATAAAATTTCTTCGGTTTGACATAAATGTTTAATTGAATGACACTAATTTAATAAATTTTGTGTTTTAATTACTTTTTTCATTAATTGCTTTTACCGCTTTTTGTATAAGATTAAAGTTAGTTTCTGTTTCTCCAAATTTATTAGTACTACTTCCGGACAAATGAAATTGCCTAACTCCTACTTCATATAATTTGCTAATATTATTATGATTAACACCTCCACCGGCTAATATAGTTACTCTATTTTTTGCCATTTTGATTAGTTGTGCAATATTTTTTAATCCTTCATTAACATCTGAACATTGACCGGATGTAAGTAAATAATCACAGCCTGTCTTAATAATATCTTCTAGATTATTTTGCAAATCAGAACATTTATCAAAGGCTCTGTGAAATGTTACTTTCATAGGTCGAGCAACATCTACCATTTTTTTTGTTGTTGTAATATCTATTGACTTATCTTTATTTATAGCCCCAACTACAACTCCCTCAACACCAATTTTTTTACAGAACTCTATATCCGAAACTATTTTCTTTAAATCTTTTTTCGAATAACTAAATTTATTAGCTATGGGGAGAATTAAAACATGTAAATCAATGCTGGTTAAATCTCTTAATTTTTTGATTTCAGAATATTTTGGGGTAACCCCACCATTTTGAAGATCAGCGCATAATTCAATCCTATTTGCTCCAGCTTTAATTCCAATAAGTGCTGAAGTAATTGAGTTGGCGCAACATTCTATCACCTTATTTCAAGCATTTGATTACATTTCAAAATCATCCATAAACTTAGTTGTGTATTTCCCTTTTTGGAAATTCTCATTCTTCATAAGTTTTTGATGAAAAGGAATTGTTGTTTTAATTCCTTCAATAACAAATTCGTCTAAAGCTCTTGTCATTTTTAGTATTGCCTCCTCTCTAGTCTGGGCTACAGTGATAAGTTTAGCAATCATTGAATCATAAAAAGGAGGAATCATATAATTTGCATAAACATGAGTATCTACTCTAATCCCATGACCACCTGGAGCATGAAAATTTGTAATCATGCCAGGGGATGGTCTAAAATCATTTGCAGGATCTTCTGCATTTATTCTACATTCAATAGCGTGAAGTTGCGGTATGTAATTTTTACCGCTTATTTTAATTCCAGCAGCAACCATAATTTGTTCTTTGATTAAATCAAAATCTACAACCTCTTCAGTAACAGGGTGTTCTACTTGAATTCTTGTGTTCATTTCCATGAAATAAAACTTTCTGTATTTGTCAACTAAGAATTCAACAGTTCCAACTCCTTCATATTTTACTGCTTCTGCGGCTTTAATAGCTGCAGTTCCCATTTCTTCTCTTAATTTATCTGTCATGAATGGAGATGGAGTTTCTTCAGCTAACTTTTGATGCCTCCTTTGAATAGAGCAGTCTCTTTCAGAGAGATGACATGCTTTTCCAGTTTTATCACCAATAATTTGAATTTCAATATGTCTTGGATCTTCAATAAACTTTTCCATGTACATGGCATCATTTCCAAATGCTGCTTTAGATTCTGTTCTTGCACTATCCCAGGCATTTTTTAATTCTTCTTCTTTCCAAACAAGTCTCATTCCTTTACCACCACCACCGGCAGTTGCTTTTAGCATTACAGGGTAGCCTACTTTTTTTGCAATTTTTTCACATTCTTCATACGTATCAATAATTCCTTTTGATCCTGGAATAGTTGGAACACCTGCCTTTTTCATAGTTGTTTTTGCAGCAGCTTTATCACCCATTCCATTTATCATTTCTGGAGATGCTCCAATAAATTTTATATCATTTTCAGCACATATTTTTGAGAAATTAGCATTTTCTGCTAAAAAACCATATCCTGGATGTATAGCATCAGAATTTGTGATTTCTGCAGCAGCAATTATATTAGGAATATTTAGATATGAATCACTGCTTGCTGCTGGTCCTATACAAACTGCTTCATCTGCAAATCTAACATGTAAACTTTCTTTGTCTGCCCTTGAATAAACAGCAACAGTTTTTATGTTCATTTCCTTACACGTTCTTATCACACGTAATGCAATCTCCCCTCTATTGGCAATTAAAATCTTTTTGAACATAATTTAAATTTTTAGAAAATTTTATGAAGGATCAACTAAAAATAATGGTTGGTCAAATTCAACAGGTGTTGCATCATCTACTAGTACTTTAATAATTTTTCCAGAAATTTCGCTTTCAATTTCATTAAAAAGCTTCATTGCTTCTATAATACAAATTGTATNTCCTTCTTCAATATCNTCACCTACATTAACAAATGATGGTTTTTCTGGAGAAGAACTTCTGTAAAAGGTNCCAATCATAGANGATTTAATTGTTACGAGATGGTCCGTACTTTCTTCTTTAATTTCAGTAGTTGCCGCACTTGAAGGTGTTTCAACAGGAATAATATTCTGCTGTATATTTTGTGCAGGAATTACTGCTGTTGGAGCTATTTGTGATTGCTCTTGATTAATGATTAAAGGGACTTCATCAGTTGAGCCTCTTCTTTTTTTAGGAGGAGATTTAATTGAGATTTTAACATTATCTATCTCTAATTCTACTTCGGTAGCGCCTGATTTAGCTACAAACTTAATTAGCTCTTGAATATCTTTTAAATCCATGATTTATTTTGTTTGATAGTACAAATGTAATTATTTCTTTGAATCGTAGGCCCATTTTAGATAAATTGATCCCCATGTAAAACCACCACCAAATGCGGCTAAAACAAGGTTNTCTCCTTTTTTNAGNTNTGNTTCCCAATCCCAAAGACATAATGGNATTGTTCCTGTTGTNGTATTTCCATATTTTTCAATATTTAGCATGACTTTTTCNTCNCCNACNCCCATTCTTCTAGAAGTTGCATCAATAATTCTTTTATTAGCTTGATGCGGAACGAGCCANGCAACATCATCAGCAGTTAAATTATTTCTTTTCATAATTTCCTCAGAAACATCTGCCATGCTTTTTACCGCTGCCTTGAAAACTGGCTGACCATCTTGATAAACAAAATGTTCTCTAGCATCAACAGTTTTATGTGATGCAGGATGTAGTGATCCACCGGCTTTTTGGCGCAAAAATTCTCCACCACNACCATCACTTCTTAAGATAGTATCCTGAACACCAAGGCCTTCAAAATTAGGTTCTAAGAGAATTGCACCTGCACCATCACCAAATAAAACGCATGTTGTTCTGTCNGTNTAATCAACTATAGAAGACATNTTATCACAGCCAACTACAATTACTTTCTTATATGTTCCTGATTCAATAAATTTTGAAGCAGTTGATAAAGCATATAAAAATCCAGAGCATGCTGCCATTATATCAAATGCACATATGTTACCGGCACCAACTTTATTAGCAATTAAGCAGGCTGTTGATGGAAATAACATNTCAGGTGTTGCAGTCGCACATATTAATAGATCAATTTCTTCTGCAAGNGTATTTGTTTTTTTAAGTAAACCATTAACAGCTGCTGTACCAAGATCAGATGACCCTTTATTTTCTCCTTTTAAAATTCTTCTTTCTTTTATTCCTGTTCTTGATACGATCCATTCATCATTAGTATCAACTAGCTTCTCAAGTTCTTTATTATCTAAGACATAGTCAGGAACATAACCCTGTATACCAGTTATTGCAGCATTAATTTTTTTCATTTAATTGATATGTTTTTTTATTTTTTCTGAAAGCCTTGATTCAGCAATATTTTTTGTTAAAAATACCATATTTTTTATTGCTAATTGATTTGATATTCCATGCCCTATAACAACAGCTTTATTTAGACCAATAATTGGTGTTCCACCATATCTTTCATAATTAAATTTATCAAAATATTCATCTTTAATATTTCTCTTTTTTACCAATTCATAAATAGCTTCTGCTTGTTTAAGAACAATATTTCCAGTAAACCCATCACACACGATAACATCTGTATTAGAATCAAAGATATCTCTGCTTTCAATATTGCCAATGAAATTATAATCTCTTGTTCCTTCCATTAAATTATATGCCGCTTGGCTTAGTAAATTACCTTTTGATTTCTCTTCACCAAGATTTAATAAACTCACGTTTGGATTTTTAATATTGAAAATATATTTAGCATATAAGGATCCGAGTAATCCAAATTGATAAAGCACATCTGCTTTGCAATCTGCATTTGCCCCCACATCTAACAATAATGTTTTTCCGCCATTAATTTTTGGTAATACCGAGCAAATGGTAGGCCTTAAAACTCCCTCAATTGCCTTTACAGAATAGTAGCCTCCAACAAACATCGCTCCACTATTTCCTGCACTAGCAAAACCATCAATATGGTTTTTTTTAAGAGCGTCAAAACCTTTAGAAATACTTGAGTTAGGTTTATTTCTAAAACCTTTAATTGCATTTTCACCCATTGAAATAGTTTCATTACAGTGAACTATTTCAAAAATATGTTTATTTGTGTTATGTATAGATAGAAGATTTTCTATCTTTTTTTTATCCCCAAAAAGTACTAATTCAGTTTTGTCTTTGATTTCTTCCTTGGCGAGTAATACTCCTTGGACTATTTTTTCAGGAGCATGGTCCCCTCCCATTATATCTATGCCAATTCTCATTTATATGAGCTATTTTTTTGTTGGCTAAGAATTACTAGATTAAATAGCTGTGTTTGATACTAGTTTCCCTTTGTAGTACATTTTTCCATCATGCTCATAAGCACGGTGGTATAAATGAGACTCTCCAGTTTCAGGACAAGTTTTAATAGTTTGACTACTTGCTTTATAATGAGTACGTCTTTTATCTCTTCTAGTCTTTGATATTTTTCTTTTAGGATGTGCCATTTCTTTACTATTTTAGTTTAATGTCATTTAATGCTTCCCATCTAGGGTCCATTATTTCATTATTCTTATATGAATACTTTTCAATTAAATTAATCATTTCTTTACTACATTCAATATTATTCGTGGCATTAAGTTTATGTTGACGCTTTGCAGGTAACGCTAAAGATATCATTTCATAAAAATAATTTTTTAAACAGATCGTATTTTCAAAAGCATTTACGATAATTACATCTTCGTTGTAAACATTGTTTTTATCTCCTTCCTTTATAACATAGTTCATTTTTGAAGATATTGGAATATCAATTTTTTCAGTACAAATATCACAAGGAATATTGTTAATAGTGCCCACTAAGTTAATATCTAAAGTGGTTTTATTATCCTGTTTATTTAATTTTGTACTAGCAGTAATTTCTGCCTGTTTAATTTCAGAATTTTCGAATGTATCAAAGAACTTATCCTTAATCTCAAATGAATTACTATGACTTCCAACTTTTATACCATTAAATTTAATTTCGTAGTAATTCATTAATTTAAATTTTAAGGGGCTGCAAATATATAAATTTATTGGTATTCCTTCTAATTTTCTTTAGAAGAGAGTTTTTTTATTACTAATCTACTTTGCATTATTTTATATGAAGTAATTACTGCCTGTTTAAATGATTCTTCATTTGCAGTATTTTCTTTTACTATATCATATGCTACNCCGTGAACTGGTGATGTCCGNATAATATTTAATCCTCCNGTAAAATTCACNCCTTTTGAAAAGGAGAGTGTTTTAAAAGGAATCAACCCCTGATCATGATACATAGCAAGAATACCATCNTATTTATNTAAATTATCTTTAGTAAAAAAACTGTCGGCGGGAAAGGGACCTAAAATNTCTAGTAAAAACTCTTTGTTGAGTTTTTTGATTGCAGGNTCAATTAATGTTGAATCTTCTATTCCAAGCATCCCATTCTCNCCAGCATGAGGGTTTAGTCCTAAAACNGCAATTTTAGGTTTTTGTATATTAAAATCTTGTTTTAAAGAATGGTTTAGTTGTTTTGTTTTTTTAATAATTTTTTCGGTAGATATNTNTTTAGAAACTTTATTCAATGGAATATGTCCTGTTACAAAGGCAATTTTCATTACATCGCTAGTCATAATCATTAAAGATTCTCCTTCAAAATTTCTCTCTAAAAATTCAGTGTGACCAATAAAATCTGANATAGAATTTCTAATTTGATNTTTGTCNATAGGAGCNGTAACTAAGGCATCAATATTTTTTGCTTTNAGCTCTGAAGCGGCATGTANTAATGATTCGTATGANATTAATGCTGATTCTTTTGAAGGAACACCTAAGCTAACTTTATGTTTAAAATTTTTATCCTCTAGAAGGTTTAGCTTATTTTCTTCTATNTCNTCTAAAGAGAATATTTTGTTGAGTAGTGATGTATCAATTTTTTTTTNGCTGAGGTATTCAAAACATTGTTGGTGTGGACCAAATATAATTGTTGAGAAATTTTTTAATAAATCATTTTTATTAAATGTCTTAAGAATAATTTCAAGACCAATTCCATGTATATCACCAATTGATATTCCAATTCTAATATTTGAGGGCATTAATTAAAATCTCTTAATATAGTTATACAATAATCTAACCCCCATTGCAGTNGCCCCTTTTCCTCTATAGCCATATTTAGAAGTTACATATGCTGGCCCTGCGATATCTAAATGAATCCAAGGGTANTTGGTAAATGTTGAGAGAAACTTTCCCGCTGTAATAGCACCAGCAAAATCTCCGCCAATATTTTTTATATCTGCAATATCTGATTTTATTAAATCATCATAATCTTCCCAAAAAGGCATTTCAGCTAATCTTTCATGAGTTAGATGACCAATTTCTTTTAAATTGTTGTGATAGCTATTAGCATTTTTATGCATTGAAACAATTCCAAAGTGACCAACAGCTCTTGCTGCTGCTCCNGTTAANGTTGCAAGGTCTATTACTAATTCTGGNTTATATTTTTCAGAGTAACTTAATGCATCAGCAAGAATCATTCTTCCTTCAGCATCTGTATTTAGTACCTCTACAGTAGATTTGTTAAACATAGTTACTACATCTCCAGGAGCATAAGCATTTCCAGAAGGTCTATTGTCAGTCGCAGGAACTAGAGCAATAACATATTTATTTAGCTTATTACTAGCAATTGCATTCATAGCACCAATAACCGTACCAGCNCCTGCCATATCTACTTTCATAATATCCATTCCTTTTGTAGGCTTTAAGCTTAACCCCCCTGTATCATATACAATACCTTTACCNACTAATATTATTGGTTTTTTATTTGTTGCNTTTTTTGGTTTCCATTCTAAAATAGAAAATGTTGGTTCATCAATACTTCCTTGNTTTACAGCTAAAAGCCCTCCCATTTTTAGAGATTGAATCTTCTTTTTATTGAAAATAGTTGTTNTAAATCCAGATTTATTACCAGCTTCTTTTGCTAATTTTGCTAGATCAGTTGCCTTGAGATGAGAAAATGGTGTATTTACAAGATCTTTGGTTAGGATTATAGATTCACAAAGGTTATTAATTTCATTTATATCACAAGAATTGTCATTTTTAAAAATNTTTACAGTGATTTTTCTTTTCTTATTTTTTTTTGTTTTGTGATTATCAAATGAGTAATTTGATANAGCGAATCCCTCAACAAAAGCATAGGTATTTATTTTCTTTCTTTCAAGATTATCAATTATAACTTCATTTAAGNATTCAATACTGGCAAAGACTTTATCTCCAAGACATCTTAGATTTTCTAAATATAGATTAGGATTTATTATCTCTTTTGGATTTACTATTATAACTTTTCTGCTGTATTGATTTAAAGTAATTATCTCTTGCTTATTTTTTTGCTGGTCAAGAATATATTTNNTTTCATCTTTACTAAGTTCTATNTTNGAGATTTTAGTCTTTTTATTTGATAATATAATGATACTATCTTTTTCAGAAATTGTGTTTTTATTTTTAATAATAGTGTTCATATAATTATGTAATTTTGAAGATGTAAAATTAAGGTTTTTTATGAACAGCAAAACATTGCTTAACAAGGCATTAAAAAAAGAATTTCTTTCAGCTGAAGAAGGTATTTTTTTGTTTAATAATGTGCCAACTGCTGAGTTGATGTGGGTAGCAAATGAACTTAGACAGNAGCTAGTNCCTGGTGAGCTTGTTACTTGGCAAATTGATAGAAATGTTAANACAACTAACGCATGTAATGCCAATTGTAAATTCTGNAATTTTTTTAGGCATCCCAAGCATNAGGATGTCTATATTACTGATATAAATACATACAAAACAAAAATTGATGAAACTATTAAGTATGGCGGTGATCAATTGCTTTTACAAGGAGGTCACCATCCTAAGCTGGGACTTTCTTTTTATACAGATTTATTTCGAAAACTTAAGAGTCTCTACCCACAGATCAAGTTGCATGCTTTAGGTCCTCCTGAAGTTGCACATATATGCAAAATAGATAATATTTCTCATGAGTATGCTCTTTCTGAATTAAAAAATGCAGGAATGGATAGTATGCCAGGCGCTGGTGCAGAGATTTTAAGTGATCGTGTTAGAAGATTAATATCTAAAGGGAAATGTACGGGTAGGGAATGGCTTGAAATTATGAGAGTAGCACACAAGTTAAACATAACTACTTCAGCTACAATGATGTTTGGCCATGTAGAAACTCTCAAGGAAAGATTTGACCATCTGGTAGATATTAGAGACGTCCAAAACGACAAGCCTAAGGATTCTAAAGGATTTTTAGCATTTATNCCATGGCCATTTATGGATGATGGAACGCTGCTTCAGAGGGTAAAAGGAATTAATAACGAAATAACTTCTGATGAATATATTAGAATGTTAGCAATTTCTAGNATTATGCTTCCAAACATTACAAATATTCAGGCTTCATGGCTAACAGTAGGGGCTGGAACTGCTCAAATATGCCTTCATGGGGGGGCAAATGATATGGGTTCAATAATGCTTGAGGAGAATGTGGTTTCTGCCGCTGGCGCTCCTCATAGATTTACCTCGGAAAGTATCCAGAATTGTATTTCCGATGCTGGCTTTAAACCACAGTTAAGAGATCAACAATATAACTTTAGAACTCTTCCAAAAAATATAGAACAACAACTAATAGATTACTAATATGTTTACAGGAATTATTGAAAATAAAGCCCTTGTCGTTGGTATTAAGGNAAACAAAAAAANTTTAGATTTTCTCTTTAANACAGAAATACTTTCTCAACTTAAAGTTGATCAGAGTATCTCTCATAATGGAGTTTGTCTTACAGTAGCTGAAATTTTAGAGGACTCTTATTTAGTTAATGTTGTTAATGAAACTTTAGATAAAACTAATTTTAGTTCTTTAAAAATAGGTGATAATGTAAACATTGAACGAAGTATGCAAATCAATGGAAGATTAGACGGACATATTGTTCAAGGTCATGTTGATCAAGTTGGAGAGTGTACTTCTATTGTTGAGCAAGGAGGTTCTTTTTTGATGTCCTTTAAATATTCTAATCCTTCTGATGTTACTGTAGAAAAAGGTTCTATTTGTATAAATGGTATTAGTTTAACAGTTTTTAATTCTATGCAAACCTCTTTTACAGTTGCAATTATTCCATACACATGGGAAAATACAAATCTAAAAGATATTAAGGTGGGTGATACAGTAAATTTAGAATTTGATATTATTGGAAAATATATTCACAGAATCTTAAATAAAAATTAAATGAGAAAGAGAATATTGCTGCTAGGTTCAGGTGAATTAGGAAAAGAAGTTGTTATTGCATTTCAGCGCTTGGGCCAATATGTTATAGCTGTTGACTCTTATGAAAACGCTCCTGCAATGCAAGTTGCTAATGATTATGAGGTGATAAATATGTTAGATGGTGACTCCCTTGACGATATTGTTGCAAAGCATGAACCAGACATCATTGTTCCTGAAGTAGAAAGTATTAGAACAGAAAATTTTTTTAAGTACGAAAAGCAAGGTTATAAAGTTGTTCCATCTGCAAAAGCTGCAAATTTCACAATGAATAGAAAAGCAATTAGAGATCTAGCATTTGAGGATTTGAACATTAAAACAGCCAAATATCAATATGCTACTTCTTATGAAGAATTAGAAGCATCTGTAAGTTTTTGTGGAATGCCATGCGTTGTAAAGCCACTAATGTCTAGCTCAGGAAAAGGACAATCTGTAATAAAAAATAGGGACGATATAAAAAAATCTTGGGATTATGCTATGGAGGGTTCCAGGGGGGATTTGATGGAGGTAATTGTTGAGGAATTTATATCCTTTAAATATGAAATAACACTCTTAACATTAACCCAAGATAACGGCAACACCCTATTTTGTCCTCCGATTGGTCACAGGCAGGAACGAGGAGATTATCAAGAAAGTTGGCAGCCAATGCTAATGAATGATGACTTGCTAAAAGAAGCTGAGACTATGGCAAGGAAAGTCACTTCTGCACTTGGAGGGTCTGGTATTTGGGGAGTTGAGTTTTTTATAGCAAAAGAGGGGGTGTATTTTTCAGAATTATCACCAAGACCACATGATACAGGTATGGTAACATTAGCCAACACGCAGAATTATAATGAGTTTGAGTTACATGTTCGTGCTATTCTTGGAATTCCTGTCCCAGAAATTAATTTGTTGAAAAATGGAGCCTCAGCTGTTGTGTTAGCTCATAATGAAAACAGTAATTCCCCATTAATCAGTGGCATAAATGAAGCAGCATTAATTGAAAGTTCTGATTTCAAAATATTTGGAAAACCATCAACTAGAAAATATCGAAGAATGGCAGTTGGTCTAGCATATGGAGATGAACCCACAGATACTCTAGTGAAAAGAGCTAAAAGTGTTGCCTCAATGATTAAAGTTGATTAAAATAATCTCTTAAACATTTTATAATGAGGCCCAATACTACTAATATTAAATTCAGGCCCAATTTTTTTAAATCCTAACGATTTGTAGAAGTCTACAGCAACAAGCCTTGCATTACACCAAATAGTATCACAATTTTTTTCTTTTAGTATTTGAAACGCTTCTNTCATCAATTTAGCAGCAGCACCATTTCTTCTATANTTGGGATGTGTTGCCATTCCTCTTAATCTGTATCCATTAGTTGTTTGAATATCTAAGTCNTTTTCAGGATAGAACGTTCCTATTGATATTATTAAATCATCAACTTTAGAAGCTAGATGGAATGTTTTATGATGATCATCTAAATCATAAAAAGTAGTTTCAATAGGTAGGTTTGGTCTTAAAACTAGATTTCTAAGAGTTCTTATATCTGTAGCCTTTACAATATGGACAGTCATATTTATATTGAGAAATCATCTATTCCAAAATAAAATTCTAGCACTTTTATTTTGAAGATATAATCATATTTAGCTTTTATTAAATCAGACTGAGCAGATTCATATAATTGCTGAGCTTGAAAAAAATTAATACTGTTTAAAGCTCCGTTTTCAAATCTTTCTTTTGCATAATTATATGCTGTTTTTCTTGCCAGTTCTGTTTTTTTAGCGGCTTCAAATGCTTTCATTGCCCCTCTAGCATCATTAAGAGATTGATTTATAGTGTTTTCTAAATCTAATCTTGTCTGGTCAAGAAAGTTTTTACTTCTTAGAACATTAAGTTCTGATTTCTTTATGTTTGACCTAGTAGCAAATCCATTAACAAGAGGAATATTTATTTGCAACCCAACACTTTCACCAGCATTTAAATCAAATTGACTTTTTAATGATGTTGGNGCATCAATAATAACTCTTGAATTATAAGAGTAATATGCAGAAACAGAAGGTAGTAGTGCAGATCTGGATATTTTTTCATCTTTAATAGCAATTTTAAGATTAGTTTCCGCTAGTTTGATGTCATTTCTATGCTTTATAGATTCATTAATAATTTCACTTGCACTTTTTTCTAACACATCAGTTTCAGGAACATCGTAGTTTTCATCAGCAATCTCGAAATTTGTATAGTCATCAATCATTAATAATTGAGCTAATGAGATTTTAGATATTAAATAATTGTTTTCTGCAACTACTAAGCTTTGTTCNGATTTTGCCAAATTTGCTTCAATTTCAAATAGGTCCCCTTTTGGAATTACACCATTTTTAAATTTTGTATTAGCTATATTTAATTCCTCCTCAGCAATGTCTAGTTGTGAAGTTTGAACGTCTAATTGCTCTTTGTTAAATAGAATTTGCAAGTATGAATTAGCAATTAGTAATGAGATGTCTTCTTTCATATCTTCTAATTGATACTTCTTAGCTAAAAGGTCAAGATTTGCCCTATGTAACCTTCGGATATTTGCTAGGCCATTAAACACATTCATCCCAACACTCATATTAACTGATGAGTTTTCTGTGGTTTGATTTTCTAGAATTCCAGTTGTTATATTTTGTGTTAAGCCAGTATTCCAACTATGATTACCGCTGATATTAAAGTTTGGGATAAAGTTTCCAATTGCTAACTTTTTATTTTCTGAAGAGTTAAGAAGATCTAAGGTTGAATTTTTAATAGAAATATTTTTTTCTATCGCTCTATCAATACATTGCTTAAGCGTTAGCGTTTCTTGCGCAATTATATTTGAACTAAACACAAATAGAAAAAAAGCAATAAAAATTCGTGATATTATTTTTCCCATTTGTTTATTTTGTTTGGTTTTGTGATACTCCATATTTTTACTTTATCCTTTTCAGAAATTCCAGAAACAACTTCAACATTTATTCCATCTGCTAAACCAAGTTCTACTTCTCTTATTTCAAATTCTTGATCTCCAGTTTCTATTTCTACAAAAGGCATTTTAGTTTCTTTATTATATTGAATTACCGCTTCACTAAGTGCATTTACATTTTCTCTTTTAGCCGTAATGATGGATGCATTTGCACTATAACCTGCTCTCACAAAAAATTCATTATCAATTATTACTTCAGCTTCTATCTTAAACTGTACGGCACCGCCCTGTTCCACCCCTTTTGGCGCTATAAACTTGAGTTTTGCTTGGTATAATTTATTTTCTATGGCAGCTAAATTTACCTCAAGATCCATATCTTTTTTTAATTTACTAACCTCTCCTTCATCTACTTGTCCTTCAAAAATCATTACATTTAAATCCGCAATTGTTGCTATAGTTGTTCCAGGATTAAATGTATTTGCTTGAATAACTTGATCTCCTTTTTTTACGGGAATCTCTAAAACTGTTCCTGTTACAGTTGCTCTAACATTTGTATTTGTAACACTTGAGCCGTCTGAAGATCCTAGTTTAATAATTTGCAAATCACTTTCTGCATTTTTTAAATTTTGCTGTGATTGATTGTATTGCAGTTCAATACTATTATATTCTTGCTCAGAAATAATTCCTTTAGAAAATAATTTTTTATTTCTAGTGAATTCTGTTTCAGAATTTGCCAGTATAATCTTAGCGCTTTTTANTCGACCCTCAGCGCTATTTAATGTTTGTTCGTTAGGNACTACTTTAATCTTTACTAATAAATCACCCGCCTTTACTTGATCCCCCTCTTTTANTAATATTTTATCAATAATTCCAGCAATCTGNGGTTTTATTTCTACTTCATCTTCAGGAATTACTTTTCCAGTAGCTACAATTTTAGTTTGTATAGTTTCTTTTTTTAGTTGGGTAGTTTCATATATAGTTACATCCTTTTTATTTGATTTTATAAAAAAAGATGTTGCAAATATTATACCTAGCGCTAATAATCCAATTCCTATTTTTTTCATTTTTTTAGTTTTTAAATTTACTTTTATTCTTCTCTTAGTGCTTCTATTGGTTTAATACTAATNGCTTTTTCTGCCGGAATAAATCCAATTAATGTTCCAAGNCCAGTCATTAGTAATAATGCNCCAAGTATAAATCTAATTGGAACTGTAGCATTTGTAAATGGCACATCTTCTAAATTTTGAGTAGCTAAATTTATTATATATAAAATAAATGCNCCCAAAATAATTCCAATTACTCCGGCAATTAATGTTAAAAATACAGATTCTAACACAATCTGTTTTCTTATGTCATTTGGGGTTGCNCCNAGNGCTCTNCGTATTCCAATTTCTTTTGTTCTCTCTTTAACNGAAATAAGCAATATATTTCCAATTCCTATCACACCAGCCAGAATAGTTGCTATTCCAATTATTAAAGAAATAAAAGACATACCATTTGCAAAATTTTTAATTCTAGTAAATAATGCNCCAAGATTAAATCCGCCTACTGCCTGTTTGTCATCAGGATGAACCCTATGAATTTCTTTTAATTTTGCTCTTACTTTATCTTCAACCTTTACTATATCCACATCATCAAATCCAGCAATTAATAAGAACCCAACATTATCACCTGTGTTATATAGTCTTTTAAATGTTGAAAAAGGTACATGAATATCTCCATCATCAGCAAAACTCCCCCCACCTTCATCAACATATTTATGTATACCAATTACTTTAAAATAAATACCATTAATACTGATATATTTTCCAATTGGGTTAATATCATCAGTGAATAATTCTTTTTGAGTTCTCTCTCCAATTACACAAACTTTCCGTTCTTCATCGATATCTAGTTCATTTATAAATCTTCCTCCATCATAAATGTCTTTTTGAGACACTGTAGCAAGCACGGGATAATCTCCATAGATATTATAAGTTCCCGATCGTTTCCCATTAGAAATATTTGCTCCACTTGAGCCAAAATTTCCCTTTTGAATTCTTGGAGCGATATATTCAATTTCAGGAATTTCATTTTTTAATGTTTCTACATCCCTTAATTTAATACTCCAATTTCTATCAATTTTGAATCCTTTATATGGGATGCTAGTACTTTGTGTCCAAATAAATAAGCTATTTGCTGAAATTCTTTCAAACCGTTGTTCAAATCCATTATCCACTCCTTTAGCTGCCCCTGAGAGAACAATGTATAGAAATATTCCCCAAAGGACACCAATAATTGTAATCATAGTACGTAGCTTATTTTGCCCAATTGAGCCAAAAATTTCTTGCCAAGTATCTTTGTCAAAAATTGTGTTCATTTATTTATCTCTAAGAGCAATTATTGGTTTTATTTTAGCTGCTTTTCTAGCGGGTA
>NZHS01000018.1 GCA_002689735.1 Flavobacteriales bacterium
GATAAGACACCAGCCATTTCATCATTATATTTTATTTCTATGTCATTTATATATATAATTTGATCTTTTATTTTAAGGCCAGCTTGCTGAGCATTTGAAATTTCTATAAAAGAACTTGCAATAGCAGGAATTCTAGGGTAAAAAAGCATTGACTTTTCATTTTCAATTAACCTTTCAATGAAATTATCAGGGATGTCAATAGTTATGATCTCACCCTGCCTATCTAAAGTTACTTGTTTGGCACCAAGCATTTTTTCAAGAATTGAACTAAATCTCTCTATATTTTCACTATCTACAGACAATATTTTGTCTCCAGAGAGAAAACCTAAATCACCAGATAGCTTGTCAACACACCAAATACCATCTTTTAAATCATTGTTTGCAAGGTATTTATCCCCATAAGTGTATAAAGTCATAGAATATATAAAAACACCAAGCAATAAATTTACAACTACACCCCCAACCATAATTATCAACCTTTGCCATGCTGGTTTGGCTCTAAACTCCCAGGGCTCAGCAGGTTTTTTCATTTGCTCTTTGTCCATAGACTCATCAATCATTCCAGAAATTTTTACATACCCTCCAAGTGGAAGCCACCCAATCCCATATTCAGTGTCCCCAATTTTTTTCTTAACAAGCGAAAACCAGGGGTCAAAAAAAAGGTAAAACTTTTCAACCTTTGTTTTAAAAAATTTGGCAGGCAAAAAATGACCAAGCTCATGCAGGACAACCAGAATAGAAAGACTAAGTATTAGTTGAAGGGCTTTTATAAGTATTTCCATTTATAATAGTTTGTTTGCAAGCAATCTTGTTTGTTGATCAGTTTCTATATAATCTTCTATAGTTGGACTTTTTACAAAANTAATTTTTTCAAGACAATTATCAATTAAATCAGACATATTTAAAAACCCAATTTTATCATTAAGAAAAGCNTCAACAGCAATTTCATTTGCAGCATTTAATATACAAGCAGAATTACCACCTTTTTCCATAGCTTTGTATGCTAAGGATAAATTTCTAAAAGTTTTTTCGTCAGCCTTTTCAAAAGTTAAATTTGGATAGTCAAAAAAACTAAATCGTTTAAAGTTGTTTTTTAGTCTGTTTGGAAATCCAAGAGCATATTGAATTGGAAGCTTCATATCAGGAATCCCCAACTGAGCCTTAATAGAGCCGTCTTCAAATTGAACAGCTGAATGTATTATTGACTGCGGGTGTACAACAACATCAATCTGTTCTTTANAAAGATTAAAAAGCCATTTTGCTTCAATAACTTCTAATCCTTTATTCATCAATGTGGCTGAATCAATTGTGATTTTTGCCCCCATTGACCAGTTGGGGTGTTTTAAGGCCTGTTTTTTTGTAATTGTTTTTAGTTCTGAAGCTTTTTTGCCTCTAAAAGGCCCCCCCGAAGCGGTTAGGTAAATTTTTTCAATAGCATTATCGCTCTCTCCAATAAGACATTGAAAAATAGCAGAGTGCTCTGAGTCAACAGGATATATTGGAGCCTCATACTCATTTGAAAGCCTGGTAATAAGATCTCCAGCAACTACAAGAGTTTCCTTATTGGCTAAAGCAATTTTTTTTCCATGCTTTATTGCATTTATTGTCGGAGTCAAACCGCTGTAACCAACTAGTGCGGTTAATACAATATTTATTTTTTCAGATTCTACGATTTGCTCTAGTGATTTTTGCCCAGAATAAACTTTAATTCCAAGTTTAGAAAGTTCAGAATTTACTTTGTCATATTTGGCTAGGTTAACAATTACAACCGCATTAGGCTTATGCTTTTTTGCTTGTTCAATTAACAAATCACAATTGTTATATGCTGTTAAAACTTCTACAGAAAAAAGCATTTTATGTTTGCTAACAACTTCTAATGCTTGTGTTCCAATTGAACCTGTAGAGCCTAAAATTGCAATCCCTTTTTTCATTTATTTTTTATATAAAATTAGTTTATCTGCTATNGATCTGTCATTTGATAGGCGTGGAGTTTTATTTTGCCCCCCAAGCTTACCAATGCTTGACATGTAGTCATTAAAACCAGATTTTTTTATTTTAATAACCTCTAATTGTTTTAACACCCCACCATTTACCAAATCCTTATAGTAACTGTTTTTTTCTTGAAGCTCATGATCTAAAGTTTTTTCAAAAAGACTCATGTCTTCTGGCTCTTTTGAAAACTCAATAAACCACTGATGAGAAGGAAGACCCTTTTTGGGGTCAGTATTAGGTGCAACGTGAAACTCTTTGATTTCAGCTGAGATAGCAGAAATAGTATTGTTCATGCTTTCCTCCACCTCTTGTGTAATAACATGTTCCCCAAAAGCAGAGGTAAAATGCTTGAGTCTTCCGCTAACAATAATTCTGTATGGGTTAGTTGAAACAAACTTTACTGTATCACCAAGATTATATCCCCATAAACCAGCATTAGTGTTTAATATAATAACATAGTCAACGCCAATAACTACACTTGAAAGATTAATCCTTTTAGGATTTTCTTTAAAGAAATCATCTCTTTTAATAAACTCATAAAAGATTCCGTTATTAACACACAAAATCATCCCCTTTTCTTTTTGTGAATCTTGATAAGCAATAAAACCCTCTGATGCAGGATAAACTTCTATACTATCAACATCACCACCAATAAGTCTTTTGAATGTTTTTCTGTAGGGCTCATAATTAACCCCTCCATAAATAAAGAGTTTAAAATTTGGAAATAGTTCTTTGATTAACCTTCCGCTCTTTAAATTTAATTTTTCAAAATACATCTGAACCCATGGTGGTATACCACTAATTAAGGACATGTCTTTTTCAAAAGTTTCATCAACAATTGCGTCAACTTTTTCTTCCCACTTTTCNATACAATTATTTTGAAAAGAGGGAAGTCTGTTTTTCTTTAAATAAAAAGGAATGTGATGAGCTACTATACCGGATAATCTTCCTGTTAGTATTCCCGAGGTGTTATCTAATTTTGGAGACCCTTGTAAGAAAATCATTTTTCCATCAACAATAGAGGCGTTTTTTGTTTCGTCTACATAAGATAAAATTGCATCTCTTGCTGGATTTAAATGACACGAGATAGATTCTTTTGTTAAGGGAATAAATTTAGTTCCAGAGGTGGTTCCAGAGGTTTTACAAAAGTATATTGGTTTTCCAGGCCAAAGAATATCCCCCCCCCCATCTTTAATTAAAGAGATATAATTTTTAAACCCCTCATAATCTCTAATTGGAATGTTTTTTTTGAAAGCCTCATAATTAGAAATTTTTTTAAAAAAATGATCTTTTCCAAAAAGAGTATTTTTAGCATCGCTTATTAGTAAATGCATTATTTTTTTCTGATGTTCAACGGCATTATTTTTCCAACGATTATTTTTTTTCACAATATATCTTGCAAAAAATAGGCTTAATATGGATTTAAAACTTCCCATTTAAAAAGAGATATATAAAGATGGGTCAAGAGGAACTCCACTTTTCCATAATTCAAAGTGCAGATGAGGACCCGAAGACAATTCTCCGGAATTACCAATAATTGCAATGTTNTCTCCTGTTGTAANAATNTCTCCAACATTTNTTAATAATACAGAGCAATGCTTGTAAAAAGAGATAAANTTNTCTGAATGCTGTATTCCAAGAACATANCCTGTCTGCGGGTTCCAATCACTAACAANAACNGTNCCCTCTCNAATACTTTTTATTTTGGTTCCTGTTTTGGCAACAAGATCTATACCATAGTGATTTGTTTTAAGATTAAAAGAATCGCTAATAAACCCTTCAATNGGAGGGAAAAANAAAAACTGCTTNCTTTTTCTTTGGGAATTTAANTTTATTGAGCTTTGATCCTCCCTTTCAACTCTAATTCGTAAGAGAGAATCTTCTTTTGATTTAAAAAAATTAANTTCACTGTTGTCAATTTTGTTAAGACTATCATCTAAATATTCAAAATTGATAGAATCTCCTTTAATAATTGATTCAATATTTGAAAGATAGAGNGAGCTAATTGATAGAGCAGAAGCNAGAGAGTCACTTTTTAANGCAAGCGTNANNAGCTCTTTTTGAACAAGNTCGGAAGANTTNCCAGGNAGATGTTTNTTTAGTGGAGAGTATACGATAATACAAAAAGAAATAACAAAAGCAGATACTAANAAGACTGAAGCTAAGATAATAATATTTGATCTGCTTAATTTTAAAANNCCTTCTTCTTCAAGNGTTTCATCATTAATTACGACAAGTCGAAATGTTTTATTAAAAAAATTAACANTTTTGTTTTTAAAGCTTTTCTGTTCCATAATNTTTTGCAAATATCTGAAAATTATAAGCATATTTGCATGTATAACTATTTTCAACAAAATAATAGGTTTAAAAAGGAGTTAACTATTTATATGAAATTAAACAAACTACTAAAAAAAGCTTTTTTATACTTTTGCNTATTAGTTTTTTTTTCCGGATGNTCTACTAAAAAGAAAACATGGTTTTCTCGCCAGTACCACAATACTACAGCTAAGTATAATGGNTATTTTAATGGTAATGAAAGTATTAAATACGGNATTAAGAAAATTTCAGANTCTTNTGAGGACGACTNCTCTACNGTGTTGCCAGTTTTNNNAACNGGAGATTTAAAAAAATCAAAATCTACACTTCCGTATATGGACAAGGCAATTCAAAAAGGCTCCATTGTNATACAGAAGCATTCTATTAAAATTAGAGGAAAAGAGTATTGTAGATGGATTGACGATAACTATTTGATGGTTGGAAAAGCATATTTNTATAAAGGAGAGTTTGATGANGCTGCTAAAACATTTAGTTTTATAATTGAAGAGTATAAAAAAACCCCAATTGTTTATGAGGCTTCATTGTGGCTTTCAAGATGTTTTATAGAAAAGAAAGATTTTGTTGCTGCAGAATCAATACTTATTGATTTAACAAATAACAGAAAGTTTCCTGAAAAACTTGAAAAAGATTTTGAAAAAATTAATGCAGACTTTTATGTTCGTCAAAAAAATTATCCACTAGCAAAAGAATCANTACTNAATTGTNTCAATAAATATAANTTAAAAAAAGACAAGGCTAGACTAAATTATATNCTTGCTCAGATTTTTCAAATTGAAGAGAATTTTAAACAGGCCTCCAAATATTACAATCAAGTTTTAAAAAGCAACTCNGACTATTCTATGGTGTTTAATACAAAAATGAATCTTGCTCTTTGNGCTGANAAAAGCTCTAAAAACTCTGAAAAAATGAGGAAAGACCTTGTTAAAATGACAAANGANGATAAGAACAAAGAGTATCTGGATCAGATTTATTACACAATAGCAAAGATGGATGTTTCGGCCGAAGATACCNTGTTAGCTAAAGAAAATTATTTAAAATCTACCCTCTATAGTATTTCAAATGACCCTCAAAAAGCCCTCTCTTTTTTAGCATTAGCAGAAATAGAATACTATAGTTCAGATTTTATTTCATCTGAGTTTTTCTACGACAGCACAATCTATTTTATGCCTGAAGACTATAGACTATACAAGCCAACACTTGAAAAGTATTTAGTTTTAAAAGATTTAGTTAACAATCTAAACACAATTAATTTACAAGATAGCTTAATTCAATTAGCATTAATGCCACGAGCGGAAGTAAATGCCATTATAAAATCAATTATTGATAAGGAGCTTGAAAAAGAACGTCTTGAGAAGGAACAAGAAATGTTAAAACAACAAAATTTGTTTGAGAGTAATCGAAATTCAAATAGAAANGANCAATTTGGAAATAATACNTCTGGAGGAAAGTGGTATTTTTATAACCCTGCAACCTTAAGNTTTGGTTTGTCTGAGTTTAGAAANAAATGGGGNAAAAGAAAGNTAGAGGACGATTGGAGAAGAAAAAANAGAANATCAANATCAATTTCCACAGAAGACTCTTCCACAACAGTNNGGGNGACAACAAATTTTAAGGACCCTCAATTTTATCTTCAACAGATCCCGTCAACACCAAAAGATTTTACTCAAGCNAGAGAAAAGATAGCAAATTCCTGCTATCAGGCTGCCATAATCTATAAGCACGATTTAAATAAGATAAAAAAAAGCAATGAAATGTTTAAAAAAATCTTGACCATAGTGGATGTTGATACTGGATTTTTGCCAATGACACACTATAACCTATACTTAAATTATTTATCCTTAAAAAAAGAANNGCAAGCCAACACGTCAAGGCAATATATTTTAAGCAACTACCCTACAAGCGTATATGCTAATATAATTTTAAACCCTGACTATCTTTTAAGTGTTCAAAGTGAAAATGAGATAGAAGATTTAAATTATGAAAAAGACTACCAATACTATATAGGCGGTAATTTTNCAGANGTTNTAAATATTACAGANACACTTAAAAAGAGTGAACTTGATGATAAGTATCTTTTTTTAAGAGCTATNAGTTACTTAAAAAAAGGAGACAGCATAGTTGCGATCAATACNCTTGATCAACTAAAAAGAGCTGAAGACAAAAGCCTTAGCAAATATGCAAGTACCCTTTTAGATATTCTTGATGACCAGACCGATTTAAATGAAGCTAATAGAGTTGCAATTGAAAAAACTCCCTATATTTTAAATAGTAAAGAGAAGCACATGTTAATGTTGATACTCCCAAAAGAAGGGGTAGATGTTAGTTTTTTAAAAACCTTATTATCGGATTATAATTCAGAAAATCATTCTACAGAAATATTTGAGATAAGTGCAATGATGATGGGTTTAGATTTTCACTTATTAACGATTAAGTTGTTTTCTAATTCTAAGCAAGTTATGTCCTATTATGATGGTCTAACACAGAACAATAAAATCATTAGCAAAATCCGTACGAACGAATACTATTTACTACCCATTTCGCTAAACAATTTTCAAGAGTTTTATGTAAATAAAGACCTCAAGGGCTATTCTAAATTTTTTGATCTGAAATATTTGGATAAAAACTAATAAAAAACATTATTATTTATAAATTTACATTTCTAAATAAAAAAATATGTTTACAAATAATAACGATTCATTAAAAAAAAGCATTCCATCTTCCGCAGCAATTAATATGATTGGTGATGGAACTACAATAACAGGTGATATAAAATCTAAGGGTGATATTAGAGTTGACGGCTCATTAAAAGGCTCAATTGAAACTGAGGGAAAAGTTGTAGTTGGTCAAGGTGGTGTTGTTGAGGGTGATGTTGTTTGTAAGGATGCTGATGTAGCTGGTGTTTTAAAAGCAAAAATTACTGTTTCTCAACTATTGTCACTAAAATCTTCNGCAAAGCTTAATGGAGATATTGTTACTAANAAACTATCGATTGAGCCNGGNGCAACCTTTACTGGNTCTTGCAGTATGGGAGCTGTAATTAAAGANATCAAANATCTTGGGCAATCTGAAAAAAGAGAAAAAACAGCATAAGNGTTTTTATNTTTTATCATCTGNTTCTATTCAGATGATTGTTATAATTTTTTTGGGCTACTATCTCGGAGCTTTTATGGATAATTTATTTGGGCTAAAACTTTCTCTAACTATTTTTTTTTCCTGTCTTTCAATTGTCTTTTCTATTTATTTTTTTTATAAAAAAATCACNTAAAAAAAAGTTGCAATTTTTTTAAAAAACAGACAGATTAAAAGTTAAATAATATTTACATTTGCCTGCGATTATCATTAATAGATATAATGCAGAAAAAAGTAAGTCTTTTAGTTGTTTTATTTTTCACAATATTTTCATTCTTTTCGTTTGCTGGAGGTGAGTCTGTCCAAGATGAGGGAGGCATTTACAATCCAGTTCCGACGATCATGCACCATATTGCTGACGCACATGAGTGGCACTTATGGGGAGAGGGAGACAATTCCTTTTCGATACCATTACCAGTAATTTTATATTCTGAAAAGGGGATTGACATTTTTATGGCTAGTGATTTTAATCACGGCCGTTCAAAAGTGATTAAAGAGGATAGGGTTTACGCTATTGATAGTCATAGTCATATTATTGAAGAAGGAGGTCTAGAAATTATAGACTTATCAATAACTAAAAATGTTGCATCAATGTTTATATCTGTTTTCCTATTGTTTTTAATAATGGGGACTGTATCAAAATCATACTCTAGAAAAAATGTAGAACCAAGTGGTTTACAAGGATTTATTGAACCATTAATTTTGTTTGTTAGAGATGATATTATTAAAGATAATATTGGAAAAAAACACGAAAAATTCACACCACTGTTACTCACATTTTTCTTTTTTATATTAATAAACAATTTGATGGGCTTACTTCCTGGTGCAGCTAATGTTACTGGTAATATTGCAGTAACATTTGTACTATCTTTAATCACTTTTCTTGTAACCACACTTTTTGGAAACAAGAATTACTGGGGACATATATTCAAGCCCCCAGGAGTGCCAATGGCTCTAATGCCAATCATGGTACCAATTGAAATAATAGGAATGTTTACAAAGCCGTTTGCTTTAATGATCAGGCTTTTTGCAAATATTTCTGCTGGACACATTATAATACTAAGCCTTATATCATTAATATTTATTGCACAAAGCGCTATGGGAACTGGCGGAGCTTGGGGTGTAGCCCCTGTCTCTGCACTATTTGTGCTTTTTATTTACTGTATTGAGGTGCTTGTAGCTTTTTTACAAGCATATATATTTACATTGCTATCTTCAGTTTTTATTGGGTTGGCAGTGCAAGATGGTCATTAACTAAATTATTAACTAAAAACAAAAAAAATGTTATTAGAAGTACAAACAATGGATTTTGGAGCTTTTGCGGCAATCGGAGCTGGTCTTTCTGCTATTGGAGCGGGTATTGGGATTGGTAAGATTGGTAGCGCTGCTTTAGAATCAATGGCAAGACAACCGGAGCACTCCGGAATGATTCAAACAAACATGTTTATTGCAGCCGCTCTTGTTGAGGGTGTTGCTTTATTTGGTGTTGTAGTTGCGCTATTAAAATAATTAGTAATTAAAATACTCTGCAACGGTTGGTTGCAGAGTATTTAATAAAATTTAAATATGGAATTAGTTACACCGGCAATAGGATTAATCTTTTGGACTACAGTAGTTTTTACTTTATTGGTTCTTTTATTGAAGAAGTTTGCATGGAAACCAATTTTATCTGCTGTTGATGAAAGAAATCAATCAATAAAAAATTCTTTAGCACAAGCTGAAAAAGCTAGAAATGAAATGTCAGAGCTTACCGCCAATAATGAAAAAATAATTGCGCAAGCGAAAGTAGATAGAGATATAATTTTAAAAGAAGCTCGCGATATGAAGAATGAAATAATATCAGAAGCAAAGGACAAAGCTAGTAAAGAAGCTGAAAAACTTGTTAGTACAGCTAAGGAACAAATATTAAATGAAAAAATGAAAGCTATAACAGAACTTAAAAATCATGTTGCCGATTTATCAATTGAAATGGCTGAAAAAATCTTAAGCTCTGAACTTTCTGATGTTGCTAAGCAAAAAGAATTAGTAAAAAAAGCCTTAAAAGAGAGTAAAAATTAAACGATGAAACAGTCTAGAGCAACAATTAGATACGCTAAATCATTAATTGANATTTCTGAAGAAAATGGAGTTATTGACTCCTCTTATGATGATATGCTTTTAATTAATTCGCTTTGTTTGTCAAATAAGGATTTAGTAAANCTTTTAAAAACNCCTATTGTAAAAACAGATCTTAAAGTTAAAATTTTAAAAGAGCTCTTTTCAAATTCTATTAGNAAACTAACTCTTTCATTTATAATTTTAATTACAAATAAAAAAAGAGAAAGTCTTCTTGCAGAAATTTGTTCAAGTTTTATNTCTCTNTATAAAAACAAAAAAAATATTAAAGAAGTAACNGTTACAACAGCTCTCCCGCTTGATGATTCAATGAGAAAAGAATTAATGAATTATGTTGGTGCCCAGAACAATACTAACATTGAATTAATCGAAAAAGTTGATGAATCANTAATAGGTGGGGCTATAATTAGAATGGGTGATACTCAGCTAGATGCTAGNGTTTCATCTAAGCTAAAAGTACTAAGACAAAAATTTAGTGAAAACTTATATATAGAAAATTATTAAATAATAATATTATGACACAAGTAAAGCCTGCTGAGGTTTCAGCAATATTAAGACAACAACTATCTGGTTTTAAATCTGAAGCAGAGCTAGAGGAAGTAGGGACAGTCCTTCAGGTTGGAGATGGGATTGCACGTATTTATGGTTTAAACAACGCTCAGTCTGGAGAATTAGTAGAGTTTGAAAACGGCTTGCAAGCAATTGTTCTAAATTTAGAAGAAGACAATGTNGGAGCTGTATTGTTGGGTCCATCNAAAGGAATTAAGGAGGGAGATATTGTAAAGAGAACCAATAAGATTGCATCCATAAATGTTGGAGAAGGCATGTTAGGTAGAGTGTTAGATGGAGTGGGTGTTCCAATTGATGGTAAAGGACCAATTGCTGGNGATACCTNTGAAATGCCTGTTGAAAGAAAAGCACCAGGAGTTATTTATAGGCAGCCTGTAAATGAGCCGCTTCAAACTGGTTTAAAATCAGTTGATGCGATGATTCCAATTGGTAGAGGACAAAGAGAGTTAATTATTGGTGACAGACAAACCGGTAAAACTGCAGTTGCAGTTGATACAATTATTAACCAAAAAGAGTTTTATGATAAAGGNGAGCCAGTATTTTGTATCTATGTAGCTGTTGGTCAAAAGGCATCAACAGTTGCTGCTTTAGCAAAAACATTAGATGACGCTGGAGCATTAGATTATACAGTTATTGTTTCTGCAAACGCTGCTGACCCAGCACCATTACAGTTTTATGCTCCATTAGTAGGCGCTGCTATTGGTGAGTTTTTTAGGGATACTGGTAGACCAGCCTTAATTATTTTTGATGATTTATCTAAACAAGCTGTTGCATACAGAGAGGTTTCTTTATTNCTAAGAAGGCCTCCGGGAAGAGAGGCTTATCCTGGAGATGTTTTTTATTTACATTCAAGATTACTCGAAAGAGCAGCTAAAATTATTAATGATGATAAGATTGCTGCTCAAATGAATGATTTACCNGATTCACTTAAAGATAAAGTTAAAGGTGGGGGNTCATTAACAGCNCTACCAATCATTGAAACACAGGCAGGAGANGTATCTGCATATATACCTACAAATGTGATTTCAATTACAGATGGACAAATATTCTTAGAGTCTAACCTCTTTCTATCGGGTGTTAGACCTGCGATTAACGTTGGAATATCTGTCTCAAGAGTTGGGGGTTCTGCTCAAATAAAGTCTATGAAAAAAATCTCAGGAACTCTNAANCTAGATCAAGCACAATATAGAGAGNTAGAAGCATTTGCAAAATTTGGATCCGACTTAGATGCAGCTACAAAAGCTGTGATTGAAAAAGGAAAACGTAATGTTGAGATTTTAAAGCAAGGTCAGTATTCNCCATTAAGGGTTGAAGAGCANGCTGCTATAATTTATTGTGGTACTAATGGATTGTTAATGGACGTCCCAGTAAATNGAATAAAGGAATTTGAAACGGAGTTTTTATCATTTTTACATCAAAAACATCAAAATGTNCTTGATGATTTNGCGTCAGGAAAACTAAATGATAGTATAACTGACACANTAAACTCTGTTGTTAAGGAATTAACTCCTAAGTACGCATAATAATTAAGACATGGCTAATCTAAAAGAGATAAGAAATAGAATAACCTCTGTCGGATCAACAATGCAGATNACATCTGCAATGAAAATGGTTTCTGCAGCAAAGCTAAAAAGAGCACAAGATGCAATTACTCAGATGCGTCCTTATGCTAATAAGCTTACAGAGCTTCTTGTTAATTTATCATCTAGTCTAGACACTTCTGAGGGGGGAGATTTTTCTTCAGATAGACCTCAACGTAAAATACTTTTAGTTGCAATAACTTCAAATAGAGGCTTGTGCGGGGGGTTCAATGCAAATATTATTAAAAAAATAAATTTACTTATCGAAAAAGATTATAAAGAATCTCAGGTCAGTATTCTTTCTATTGGTAAAAAATCTTCAGAATATTTTAACAATAATAACTTTTCTGTTGTTAGTACTCATGACGATGTTTTTTCTGACCTTAAATATGATAGCATTTCCTCTATTGCCAATAGTATTATGCAGGATTACATAAACCAGAAATTTGATAAGGTAGTACTTGTTTATAATCAATTTAAAAATGCTGCTACTCAAAATGTGATGAATGAAGCTTTTTTGCCAGTTGAATCTATTGATGAAAATAAATCTAGTATAGGTGACTATATTTTTGAACCTGAGAAAAAGGAAATTATTGAAGAGTTAATACCTAAATCATTAAAAACACAACTTTATAAAGCAGTTTTAGATTCACATGCCTCTGAGCATGGTGCAAGAATGACTGCAATGCACAAAGCCACAGATAATGCATCTGAACTTAAGAAAGATCTTACCCTATCATACAACAAAGCTCGTCAAGCAGCAATTACAGCCGAAATTCTTGAAATAGTTGGTGGAGCAGAGGCTCTAAATAGTTAAAATATCTTTTTAAAATTTTGGTATTTCAATTAGTGTAGTATTCTACTATATTTGTATAAAAACTAATATAAATGCACTATAAAAATATACTTGTTCAAAATTCAGATCAAATATGTTATCTCACTATCAATAGACCAAAATACTTAAACTCTTTAAATAATGAGACAATTGACGAGCTTTCCTCTTGTATTAAAGAGATAATTCAGAATAAAGAAATTAAGTGTGTGATTCTTACTGGAGCAGAAAAAAAAGCTTTTGTTGCAGGAGCTGATATAAAAGAATTTTCAGATTACAACAAAATTCAGGCTAAAGATTTATCTAAAAATGGTCATGAAAAATTATTTAACTTAATTGAAAATTCTACGATTCCATTTATTGCAGCTGTAAATGGTTTTGCTCTAGGTGGTGGACTTGAATTAGCAATGTCTTGTCATATTAGAATAGCATCAGATAATGCTAAAATGGGCCTGCCAGAAGTCTCTTTAGGTGTTATTCCAGGATATGGTGGAACCCAACGTTTACCTCAGATAGTTGGAAAAGGACTTGCTCTTGAAATGATTACTACAGCAAAGATGATTAATGCTGAAAAGGCGTTAAGCATCGGTCTAGTTAATCAGGTGTGTAATCAAGAAGATCTAATAGCTAAATGTGTTGAAATGGCAAATAAGATTAAATGCAACTCTTCGACAGCCATCACTAATGCAATAAAATCAGTAAATGCATGTTATCAAGATGGTGTTGATGGAATGGAATCTGAAATTAATTTTTTTTCAGATTGTTTTGAGACTAAAGATTTTGTTGAAGGAACAAAAGCATTTATGGAAAAAAGAAAACCAAAATTTAATTGAATCCCTTAAAAAAGTTAGCCAGCCAAACTGCAATTTACGGCTTAAGTAGTGTCGTTGGTAGATTGCTTAATTACCTGCTTGTTCCACTTTATACGAGATATTTTTTACCGGAAGAATATGGCGTGGTAACAGAGCTTTATGCATATGTTGCGTTTTTAGTTATTATTTTGACTTATGGGATAGAGACGGCTTTTTTTAGGTTTTCACAAAAAGAAAAAAATAATCGTATTGTATATAGCACCTCTTTAATTTCTCTNCTTTTTTCTTCNTTACTTTTTATAATACTAATGTTTGTGTTTAGTGAAAATATNTCATCAAGTATTGGCTANCCAAATAATCAAGAGTATATAAAATGGTTTGCTTTAATAATAGGACTTGACGCTATATCATCTATATCTTTTGCTAAACTTAGAGCTTTGAACAAAGCAACTAGATTTGCTCTTATTAGATTGGTAAATATTTTTGTNAATATTGGCTTAAACCTATTTTTTATTATTTACTGTCCCTATGCAATTGAAAATAATTTACAGTCATTAAATTTTGTTAACTCTGTATACTCACCTTCTGTGGGTGTTGGCTATATCTTTATTGCTAATTTATTTGCGTCTGTAATAACAATTTTAATGCTTTTACCCGAGATGATAAACTCAGTNTGGGTTTTTGAAAGAAATTTATGGAAAAAAATGATGATTTACGCATCCCCCTTATTAATTGCGGGTTTAGCAGGAATGACAAATGAAACTATTGATAGAATATTACTTAAATATTTATTACCNGAATCATCTAATATTTCTAGAGAGATCGGTCTCTATGGAGCATTTTATAAGCTTTCTATAATTATGATTTTATTTATTCAGACGTTTAGGTTTGCCGCTGAACCCTTCTATTTTTCTCAGGAACGAGAACACAACTCTAGAAAAATTTATGCTGATGTTATGAAATACTTTATAATTGTTACATCATTTATTTTCCTTATTGTCACAACTTTTTATGATTTTTTTATAAATTTTCTTGGCTCAAAATATCATGATGAAAGAGGTTTTTTAGTAGTTTCAATATTACTTTTTGCAAACTTTTTTTTAGGAATTTATTATAATTTATCTATTTGGTANAAGCTTACCGAAAAAACTAAATACGGAGCATACATTGCAATTTTTGGAGCATCAATAACAATTATTTTAAACTTCTTATTAATACCTATATTAGGATTTGTTGGCTCTGCATTGGCTACTTTAGCCTGCTACTTTTTTATGGTTCTTGTTTCATTTTATTTATCTAATAAGTATTTTCCTATTCCCTATAATTATTATAGAATACTTATGTACTTTTTCTTAATGATATTTATTTATCTTATAATTTATTATACTAATTTTAGCCCGATATTAGACATCTTGTTTTTAGTTGGATATTGTCTTTTAGTTTANGCTTTAGAAAAGCCAAAAATGACAGACAACAAAACACCTAAACTTTTTTAATTAATAAAAAATATGAATATAATTATTCCAATGGCCGGTAGAGGATCTAGATTACGACCACACACACTAACAACTCCAAAACCTTTGATTTCCTTTGCNGGAAAAACAATTGTTGAGCGTCTTGTTCAAGACATTGTTAAAGTCTGTNATGAAACAATTGACGAAATAGCNTTTATCATTGGTGATTTTGGCGAGGATGTAGAAAAAGATTTAATTAAAATAGCATCTAATCTTAATGCAAAAGGCNTTATAGTACACCAANAAGAGCCACTCGGCACNGCACACGCTATTTTNTGTGCAAAACAGTCNTTAANAGGTAATGTGGTNGTTGCTTTTGCAGACACTTTGTTTAAGGCAGATTTTAAATTAAATAAAAATAATGACGGTATAATATGGGTTAATAAGATTGAAGATCCTTCGGCATTTGGGGTAGTAAAAATTAATTCAGATAATCATATTACTGATTTTGTTGAAAAGCCTACTGAATTTGTTTCTGATTTAGCAATTATTGGAATATATTATTTTAATGATGGTGAAAATCTAATGAATGAGCTCCAATTTTTAATCGATAATAATATTAGGGATAAAGGAGAATTTCAGTTAACAAATGCTCTTGAAAATATGAAACAGAAAGGAAAAATATTTTCTATTGGAACTGTTGATGAATGGTTAGATTGTGGAAATAAAGATGCTACAGTTTATACATGTCAACGCGTGCTAGAGCACAATAAAAATTCAAGTATGGTTGATAAAAATAGTGAGCTTATTAATTCTGAAATTATTCAGCCATGCTATATTGCNCCTGGAACTACAGTTAAAAACTCTAAAATTGGTCCCCANGTATCTATTGGTTCAAACTCAANAATAGAAGATTGTGAGATTTCAAACTCAATTATTCAAAACCAATCTAATATAAAGAATGCTAAGTTAAAGAATTCTATGATTGGTAATCATACTTTTTTTGATGGACATAGAATAGACCAAGAAATTAGNATTGGTGATTTTTGTGAAATTAAATAGATGTTAAAACAAAGCGTAATACTNTTTTTTGTTTTTGTTCATTTGACAACATATGGGCAGTGGAAAAGTCATTATCCTGAAAAAAAACAAAATAAGAAAGNAGTATTATCAAAAGAANAAAAACAGGATNATAATATTTACTTCAATAATCTTTTTTTTAATGGNNTTAAACAAAAATCATTAGAAAACTATGACGTAGCTATTGATTTATTNCAGAAATGTATAGACATTAAGCCTAATAAAATTGAGNCCTACTATCAAATTTCTTTAATAAAAAAAGNCTTAAATAAATTTAGTGANGCAAAGATATACTCCTCAAAGACNNTTGAGCTTAAAACGACTAATATATGGCACCTAAGAAATCATGCTGAAATTTTATTTCTTAATCAAGATTTTGATAATGCTGCTAATCAATACTCTGAGATAGTTAAGAGNGAGCCTAAGAATGAGTTTAATTATTATAAGCTAGCTGANACATATATTTATAATAAAAAATATTTAAAAGCTATTTCAGTATATAATGATTTNGAAAAAAAGAAGGGAATTGATAAGATGATTTCTATGCAAAAACATAAATTATATCTTCAGCTCAAAGATTTTAATAAAGCAACAAAATGCTTAGAAGTCCTATCAAATAGTTTCCCTAATGATCTTGAGGTTTTACAAATTCTTGCCGAAGCTTATTTATTAACTAATGATAAAGAAAAAGCAATTCTTGTGTTTAAATCAATTNCAGAAAAAGACCCCAAAAACGGTCAGGTACATTTAACGCTTGCAAATTTTTACAGAGATAATGGGGATCTTGATAAATCTTTTTCAGAACTTAAATTAGCTTTTAGNTCTGATAAAATTTCTATTGAAACAAAATTAGCNATTCTCTCATCATANNTGCCAATNATTAATGCAAATGACACTATAAAAAACCAAGCTTTTGAGTTAGCAGAAATTCTTAAAAGATCTGATTTTAATAATTCAGGAATTTATGCAGTTTTTGGTGATCTATATTATGCNACTGGCAATAAAACGCTAGCTAAAAAAAACTATAAAAAATCNTTGTCAATTGATCAAAATTTACAAGCNGTATGGACACAGGTTTTNTTTTTAGANNTAGAGGATNCTAATTANGACTCACTTTTATTATATAGTGAAAATGCACTTTCTTATTTTCCTAACGANCCACTATATTATTATTTTTATGGTGTATCGTGTTCATTTTTTAAGGAATTTGATAAATCCAAAGAGGCCTTAGAGTCCGGCATTGAATTTATTTTTGATAACCCCTCCTTATATTCTGAGTTTCAATCATCATTAGCCGATACATATCATTCACTAGAATTGTTTTCAAAATCAGATTCTTTATATGAACAAATACTGCTGCAAAACCCAAATAATATAATTGTGTTAAATAATTATAGTTACTATTTATCTTTAAGAAAATACAAGCTTGAAAGGGCAAAAGAAATGTCTAGAAGATGTAATGATTTAGAACCAAATAACGGAACATATCAAGACACATATGCTTGGATTTTGTATTGTTTGGAGGATTATAAGTTGGCATTAGAATGGATTAAAAAAGCGCTAAAAAACGGAAGTGATAAGAGTCCTGTTGTTGTCGAGCATTGCGGAGATATTTTATTTAAGCTCGGTCTGAAGGAAGAGGCTTTAGAAAAATGGCGTCTATCAAAATCTCTTGGTTCGGAATCACTTATTTTAGAAAATAAAATTAAGAATGAAAAATTATNGGAATAAGGCGTTAATCTTTTTTTTCTCTTTAATGGTTNTGTCTTGTAATGTTAAAAAGGAGCTNACTNTTAATGATTTTAGTNCAATTAGTATTGAAGAGGTNATTACAAAAGTTAATTCTACNACTCCNTCATATAAATGGCTAAGCATAAGAGGAAAATTAAAAGTAAACACACAAGATGGGGGGGTCCCTTTAGGATTTAACCTTAAAATTGCAGAGGATAGTTTGGTATGGATTTCAATAACCGCACCCATCATTGGTGAGGTAAATCGCCTAATGATTACTAGAGATACTATTTATTCAATTAACAGAACAAACTCAAGCTGGTTCATTAAAAATATATCAGTTTTTAAAGATGAATACAATATTAATTTATCTTTAGGTTTGATTGAAAGCATAATAACAAACTCTATAGCAATTCCACAAAATAATTATTTAAGCTCACAAGATCTTAACTCGATTACTTTAGATAGTCAAAATGACTCATCAACTTATGTTGTTAATTTAAATAATTATAACATAGAATTATTTGTTAGAAAATTTTCTGCAAATGGAGAACTTACTGTTAACTATATAGATTCTCAGCTAATTGATAATTTCTTATACCCCAAAAAGCTTAATGTTAGCGCTGGAAGCGAGAAGCTTTCATTTGAATTAACTTTAAATAAGATTAAGGTTTTAGATACAGACAAAGCTCCATTTAAAATACCTAAAAACTATAATGAAACAAAATAGTTTTTTATTTATTTTATTATTTATTTCTTATCTGTCCATTGGTCAGAACAAAGATGTTCTAAAGCAACAACAAATTGCACTAGAAAAGGAGATTAATTACACAACATCCTTACTTAATAAGACAAAGGAAAATAAAAAATCTTCACTTGTTTATATAGATTATCTTGATAAAAAGATTTCTAGTCAAGAGAGATTGTTACAACTATTGAATATTGAACAAAATCTATTAAAGAAGCAAATTTTTAAGTTAGAGAACAAAATACTTGAAAACGAAAAATCAATAAATGACTCTGAAAAAGAAATTGTTGAATTAAAAAAAGAGTATGCAGAAATCATATACTCTTTACAAAAAAATAAAAACGAAAGAAATGATTTGATGTTTATTATTTCATCTGAAACGTTTAATCAAGCATATAAACGAATTCTTTTTCTTCGAGAATACTCAAGAGCAAGGCAGGCGCAAGCGTTACAGATTACCAAAAATCAAGATAGTTTAGCCATTAATAAAGAACGTCTCTTTTCTCAACAACAATTAATCAAATCGAAGAAAGAACAGAATCAAGACATTATTTCAAATAAAAAACAGAGTTTAAAAAAGGTTTTAATATCTAAAGATGAAAAAAAGATTGCCGTATCTAAACTTAAAAAATCCGAGCAAATATTTTTAAAGAAAATAAAAGATCAGCAAAAAAAATCAAGAAAACTTGAACAAAAAATCAAGAAAATCATTGAAGAGGAAATTATGTTGGCTAGAGAAAAGATTAAACGAGATAAAGACAATAAAATCAGTTTAACTCCTGAAGCTCAGCTTTTATCTGATAAATTTAGTTCTAATAAAGGTAAACTTCCATGGCCACTTGAGCAAGGGGTAATTATTCAGAAATATGGAAAACAAAAACACAAAGTATTTGGAAATATTGAAACCTTTAATAATGGAATAAATATTGCAACAAATAAAAATGCAATTATCCGATCTGTTTTTGATGGTAAGATTTCTAGAATATTTTTTATTAAAGGTGAGGGAAAAGCTGTTTTAATAAACCATGGCGAATTTTTTACTGTATATTCAGGCTTAGAAGAGGTTAAGGTTAAGCTTGGCGACAACATACTTTCTAAAGAAGAAATAGGCAGGGTACTTACACGAGAAAATGATAATAGAACTGAATTGCATTTTGAAATCTGGCAGGGATATGATAAACAAGATCCTTCACTATGGCTTTTTGAAGCTTTTTAAAACAATTTAGCTACTTTTGTTATAACATTAAACCGACTTACTTATGAATACTATTTTATTATTTAC
>NZHS01000019.1 GCA_002689735.1 Flavobacteriales bacterium
AAATATCCAAGCATTGTTTAACTCTGGTTGCTTAGGTATTACCGAACTTCATGTTATGCTAAAAGAATCAGATGACCTTACAGGTGCAGATATATCCTACGCTTACAAAAAAATATTAAGAGAAGCTAGTCACATACAATTGCAGGTCGCTGCTTCTTTAGACAAGCACGCTGATATCCCTGTCGACCATCCTTCTATAGCGAAGTTAGCAAAAGCTAAAGCATCACAAGCCGGAGGAAAGGTATGAGTACAGACTATTTCTTTACCAATAAAACAAATACAGAAGTTAAAAGATTAGACCTAACAAACTTAGGAAAACAAACATCTGATAATAATTATATCACTAAACGCATGGATGTTTTTTGGGGTAACGGAAGTGCTAACCAAACTGGAAGTGTAAACCTATATAAATACTTTAATAATTCTACTTGGTTTTACCAAGAAGAGAAAATGACTTGGGCTAAAAATTTCGGTGAAAATAATTCTGAACCTCTACTAAATAAAATAGCAGAGTGGCTTGATATTAACTGGCACTCTGAACATTCAGAATTACCTGAAATCCAAACATTTATAGAACAATACGATCTTTGGTCAACTTGGCGAAAAGTTGAAGGAGCTAACCATAGCCGATGGAATAAATATTGGTTGATTAGGCCATTACAAAAAGTGGAAGACGATGGTTAATATAACTTATGTAAAAGAATTAACTGGCTATTCAGATGCAACTATACGTAGGATGGCACAAGCTGGAAACATACCAGCATTTCAATTACGCCCCGGGTCAGCTTGGAGATTTGACAAGCGTGAAATAAACAGGTGGTGGAAAATGCAGAGGAGAGAACAGTGGCGAGTGTCTACAAACACAAACTATCTAAAAACTGGTGGGGTCGTGCCTACAGAAATGGCAAAGAAATCCGAGTCTCGCTTAGAACAACTTCTAAAGTTGAAGCCAACAAACGCCTAGCCCAATGGATATATGATCTTGATAATGGTAGTTATCAAACAGGATGTAACTATACATACGATCAGTTAGCTGAATTATTTATTACTGAATACATACCCACACTAAAAGAACAACGACGGTATGTAACTTCTCTTCGTATGCTAACCCCATATTTCAAAGGAAAAAAATTAGATGAGATATCAGGTGCTGATCTATGGGCATACTATTCAGCACGTATCCTTGAGTGTAAAGAACCCACCATCAATCGTGACCTCGCTTGTCTCTCTAGTATGTATGGATTTGCACAAATAAATCTTGAGTGGGATATTAATAACCCTGTTCTCGTATGGAAAAAACAACAGCAGAATAAAGGCAAGCTTAAAGAATCACCACCTCGTACACGATACCTTAATCATCACGAACAGGAGCTCCTCATCGAGGCTACTCATGGTACATTCAGGGATGCATTAATACTTTGCCTTTATACTGGACTACGTGCAGATGAATTATGGGCATTAACCCATGACCCTTATGATAATGAGAAACCAAACCACGTTGATCTTTATAACAGTCGTTTAATTATTACAGGCAAAGGTAATAAACAACGAAAGGTACCTCTCTTACCTGAAGCTAAAGAAGTATTAGAACGAGCCAGACAAGTGCGTCATATCACATCACCCTATGTTTTCTTTAATCCAAGCACAGGTACCAGATTCAAAGATCGTAAGCGAGGTATGGATGGAGCAGTAGAACGTGCGAAGATACAACGTATTACATGGCACGATGTTAGGCGCACCTATGGATGCCGAATGTTAAACGACAGGAAATTGACGATGCAAGAAGTATCGTTATTACTGGGTCACTCATCAGTTAGAGTAACCCAAGAACGCTACGCCTTTCTTGAAGAAGATAAGGTGCATGATAAACTTCTAAAAACTGGAGAATAATATTTGGTTAAAATAAAAAATGCTAAACACTGGGCACAGTTTTGGGCACAGTGACTAAATATAATACTCTGTATCCCGCAGTTTATATAGGGTTTTTAATCATGGATAAACGTACTGAAAATCCGCGTGTCGGTGGTTCAAATCCGCCCCCGGGCACCACTTAACCCCCAGTTTACTGGGGTTTTTTTGTGTCTGCTCCCCTGATTTGAATCGCTCATATCGCTCATATCGCTCATATTATAACAAACTACTGGGCACAGTTTTGGGCACAGCAACAAAAGGAGAACAATAAATGGGGAAAATTGTTAAAGTAAAAATCTCTCTCACTTTGGAAATTGATACTGAAAGTTGGGAAAATGAGTATGGAAATAAATTTGATAAGTCAGATGCAGAGCATATAAAGACTAATTCTTGTGATTATCTCTATCAACATTATAAAGATTTAGGTGTTCTAAAAGGAGAATAACATATGAATTATCATTACATTAAACCTGAACAATTCATTCAACTATACATAGAACTAGCAGAACATAGTTCAAAAACCGATTGGGCATCTGAAGAGTTCGCCGCAGAATGTGATGCAATTGAAGCGATACTATATTCTAATGGAATTGTAATTGGAACATAGAACACCCCTATAGGGGGTGTGTTCCATATGTTCCCTAATTTAAAGGAACAATGTTCCGTCATGTTCCCTTATGTTCCGTAACTTATCTAGTCTTCGATCCCGGAGGTGCCATAGCTCTGTCACCAAACCACCAGACAATTGCTGTGCTTGTAGAAAAGAAGATCGTATGGATCATATACCGTATGATATCTTTAATATCAGACTCAGAGAAGACCGCTAAGACCTTTGGATTCGCCTCTAGTATACCTGACCATACCCACCAGAAAAGTACCGCTGACAGAGCAATTAAGCTAAAGGTGAGAAGGGGTCTAAACAATGCCCTCAAATCATTAACCACTGTATGTACCTGAGATGCAGGTATAACTGTCTTATAGCTGGCTTCTAGTCCACGCCATGAGCCCTCCGACTGTGCTATTGCCAGTTCATTCTCAGTCTCACGATCACCAGCTTCCATATTAAGTTTGCGTAATTCAATTTCATGTAGCCATTCCTTGCTTTTCTGTGCGTTGGCCTGTCGCTGTTGAAGGTACTTCGTACCTACACCTACTAGACTGCCCAACAGTCCAAATAATCCTCCAGATGCTACACTTGCACCTGCTCCTAAAAGGCTACCAATGATTTCCATACTTTTTTTCCTGACTTAGTTGACCATTTCCTATTCTTTCTGGCATCTACATGAATGAAAGAACCGTAGAAACCAAAAGTCGAATATCCATACTCTCGTAATAACCCAAGTATTTTGGCGGGATCACGATTTCTGATTGAGATGTCGAAGGCGACACGCATTTTATGCTGACTGTGGACAGCTCCACCGATTTTGTTGCTGGCATTGTAGAAGGCACAACGCCGTGCACTGTTGATTTGGACTGGTTGATTAAGATTTCGTCGCAGGTATTGGATACCGTCGAGCATCCATTCATCATGGTAATACTCACCACAATGAGGACAGGCCAACTCAACTGCTTTAAAATTAGGCCATCTATCTTCTTGCCAAGGTGCTTGTGAAAAATGTTCATACTCCACTATTTATCCTCCTTGGTAGTTACAGGGTGTGATCCATTATGCAAGGATCGAAGAAGACTAACCTCTGACTGCAACATACGAACAGTTGTTGTTAAATCTGTTATCTGCATCGTTCGTTTTTCTAACGCTGACACACTGTTAATCTCAGAAAGAATTGCAACACGACTCTCAATAACACCTCTAGCTGATTCAGCTTCATCTAAACGCTGATCTGTGCGGGTAAAAATACTATTATGTTCTGCCATTTTTTCCATCAACTGTTTAATCTGGATACGTGCAGTAACAAAACCACCTATCAACGATACAGCTATTGCACCAAACGATGCCAGGTCACGTAATGAAAATTCCATTTATCGTCTTACCCAATTGATATAAAAAATAATACCGCCAACACCTACAAATAGAGCAATGATCCCAATTCCAATTTCAAATAACTTCTGATGATGTGCTTCTCTTAATTGTTTACGCTCAATTGCTTCTTTATTTTTTTCTCTAACTAATTCAGCCTGTTCAACTAAGATATTTTCCCACGTTCCAAAACCAAACCTTTGATTAATCATCTTGCCCATATTGTTAAGAGCTTCATCTGCGTATAAACGATCTATATGAGCCTGTGCTACAGCACCTAATGATGTTTCATCTTTAGGCTTTCCCAGTTTACTTTGAATAAAGGAACCTATTTTTTCTGCTCGAGTTACAGGTTTGTCAGCATCCCTTAACTGTTTAGCTCCTTTAAACATCTGGTCTATAAACCCAGAAATCTCGCCGACATCCTCACTACTGCCAATAATTTGAGCAATTCCAGAAACAGCTGCTTTTACTAAACTAATCCCAGCAAGTGTTTCGGCGACAACCATTAGGCATTTGGTCTTCTATATTGCCAAAATGTTCCAGACGAAATTGTTCCTGCTGAAACATAAAATCGGATTGCTGGATGAGCTTCGTCACCGTCATAGTAACCTCCACCACCAGAAAAAACTGCGTCACTGTCACCGTTTTCATAATAATTACTATGGTAAAAATTCGTATGCCTAGCCGCCACAGGATCAATTAAAATTAATTCACCAGTTTGTTGTTCTGTATCTGCATTACCTTGAGTAGAATAGCCGCCAACAGAAGCATATGCGGTTACAGTTGTACTTCCTTCAGCGGCATTTATAATTCCACCCACCCTACTCACGTAATTAGATGTCCTGTAAGTTGGCCCCGACACTCCAAAATATGCTCTCATGTGAGCATTGTCGTCAGATATTGCTATTTGCTCAAAGACGTATTGCCAATCGTAGCCTGTCGTCATATTTGTAAAATCGACAGTGCTTGATGTACTAGCGCTAACTTTTGACACATACTCCCAACCTCCACCAGCTCCAGTAACAGCACCAGTAAAGGCATAGCCATCAGTGAGATCAAGNACGTCAGCGTTTACTTTTGTTATACTCATTAGCTAGGCTCCGCTGGCCAAGTGTATTCTTGAATAACCTTGGCATCGTCTAAAGTTGCAGGAAAATCTCTTAAATCTTTACGATATTTTTTCCACTCATCACTAAGTGTTACATCAGAAGAAGCTCTCCAATCCGTATCAGCTAATTTAAGATCACGCTTTTGGCGTAATGCTTTCCATGCTCTTTCAGCGGCCTTGTCTTCCCATTCTTTCTCTTCAGCATCTCTAGCTTTTTCCTCTTCTGCGGTGAAGGCAACTGGGCCTTCAGTTGTCATATGATGTCGTGCCATTTTAGTCTCCTATTTTGGTTATACTCATTTAATCCCCCTTTGGAAATTTAGACTTAATAGAAGCAACGTGATCTTTCCAAGTTGTCGTACTATCTATTAAATCATCGTACTGCATTTCTAGTTGGCTCTCAGCAGAAGCATAGGCTTTCTTCCGAGCTTCAAAGTAACCTGTTCCCACAAGCGTATCTAAATCAACAATGTATGCTTCATCATGTGGTCCTAAATTTTCATCAACTCTATTTTGTAAAAGCTCATTTAAGACTTCAACCAACTTATCACGACTAATTTCTGTTCCGTCAGCTTTCACAAAAACATTGGCATCAGATGTCTTTTGATATTTATCTTTAATATACATTTTTTCCTACCTTACCCAAAAACTGAAGTCACCTTGAGTGGCTCCTTGAATATTAGAATCTGCATTAGTAGTAGTGTAAGCTGTGCCGCCGTCTTGAAACCACGAAACACCATGAAATTCTGCCGCTGTATTATGTCTATCCTGAGTATTATCATTGTATTCAGTCATGGACATTTTCGCGGCATCACCGTCACCAGCATTGAAATTAGTATTAAAAACTAAATACATCGTAGAAGGATTTGAACCGCCTGACATAGTGTAGACAGTGTTCGAAACAAAAGTATTATTATTTGCTTGGCCGAGAACAATAAGAGCGTGTAAATCAGCCGCCGCCGCAGAATAAGTTCTAAAACTATCGCCACTGTCGTATGCGCCAAGCACACTAAACGAACTTGTCGCCCACCCCGTTACACTCATTCGTGCATGGTTTACTCCTAACGTGGAAGACGATGGTGTTGTATTATTATCTATTGCAGTAGTGATAATAGCATTACCACTAGAGTTCATAAGACCATATGATAAGGCAGAACCACTGTTACTATCGCCACCTTTGTATGCGTGAGGGACAAAGTTTTTTTGCAAAAGTAACCAAGTATTGCCTGATATATTTTTAATGACATTTGGAAAAGTGTTGGTTCCATTGTTGAACCAGTACACTCCTTCAGTTGCCGATCCATCAGTCCAGCCCCGATCTGAAAGTAAACTTGAGAGAGATGATGCTGGATTTGCTTGCAACCCGGGCGCAACAACAACAGTTTTATTTACTGAATTGTCTGATACTATCCCACTGGAATTTAAAACAGTAATGGTAATAGTGTCTCCAGTAGTTTGGCCGTAAACTGCTGATGGGACTGCAACAACTACAGAACCGAGATCGACTTGTTGATTGGTCACAGTCGCGACAGTTGTTCCACCTTCTTTAAAAACCACGTCTATATCTGGTGAATGATTAGTTAAAGTAATAGTTAAATTACTTGCTAAACCGGTGATAATATTACCAGCAATGCCTTCAATATGTGGCACAGCAACTACGCCTGTAGCCATTTTTGCCAAAGTCACAGAACTGTCGGAAGGAACATTAACTACGCCTGTAGAAAAATACTGGATGGTAGTCGCAATGTTTGTTCCGGCTGGTAGAGTTGAAGTACAGGTAAGTGTCGATCCACTTACATTAAAATCAACCCCCGGAGTTTGGGCCACACCATTAACATAGAGCATCGTTGCATTGCTTGTGCCAGCAGAATCTAAAGTAAGAGTAGCAGTACCACCATTGTGACGTTTTACTTGAGGATTAAGTTGATTAAGACCTGATAGATAATTACTCATTTAATCCCCCTTTGGAAAATCAGTTTTGACTTTGTCGCAAGCCGCGATCCACGCATTATACTTAGTGTCGTCACCTTTTTCCTTATCGTGCAAAGCTTCAAGAAAATCATGGACAGATGGATATTCAACTCTTCGAAGTATTTTATAATCTGACATGACTTCTCCTAATCTATCGCTGTCACGGTTAAAACAGGCTTGCCAATGTGACTACCGCCCGTGCCATCCCAGTAGGCAGTTTCATGAATTTTAACAGTTGATGCTGATGAATAATCTCGTGCTTGGAGTTTTATAATTTTACCACTACTCCAACTTGAAACCTTACCAGCACCCGCATCATCACCATCNCCAATTCTGAAAACCCACTTAAAATATGGCCGATTTAAGATCATGCTGTAACAAGAATAACCACCCCTCGCATCAGTAACTTCAGTTCCAGCTAGAAATAATTTAATGTGCAAACAGCCCGTTGCGTCTGCATAGCCTGTCATAAATTGATATTCATAAATAACAGATGATGTTCCAGATGGAGGTGTGTAGTCGATGGAGCTTCCATTTAAATCGACATACGTTTGAGTAGATGTTTGAACGGCTGTTACATCTGTTGAAGTGTAAGTGCCAGAAGGAACAGTAACTGCACTTCCGTCACAAACCAATGGAACAACTTCAAGAATTTTTCCAGCACCACCAACAGCCTCAAATGCGGGCGGTGAACCAGCACCCGTACTTGTTAGAACTTGTCCATCGGTTCCCGGCCCTACAGCACTTGGATCGCCTGATGCGTCATAGGTAATGACTTGACCGTCTGTGCCACCAGCCATTTTTGCTAGAGTGATGGCGTTATCAGCAATATCAGCAGTTTGAACTGTTGTAAGGCTCGTTCTTCCTGATAAAAAATTACTCATATCAAGTCTGCTTTAAATAAGAGATTGTTGCCTCAAGTGAACTATTTGCTTGAGCATCCATTTTGATATAGTCACCTGTTTCCAAAACAAGTTTTCCTTGTATCGGGTTAAATGCGTCGTTGATTGGAATAGATACTTCCTTACAAAGAATTGCATTAGTACCTCCACCGCTTTGGTACACAGTCGCTGTCAACCAACAAGCTGTACTTGCGTGCATATTAGAAACCTGACATCCAACAACGACTAAAGTTTCACCAGAACCAGCTGTCAAAACAGTAGGATCGCTTGTCGTAATATCTGCATTTACCATATGAAATGTGTCAGCCACATTAACCTCCTAACGCTATCATTAAACCAATGCCACCTGTCGATCCTGTAGCACCAGTGGCCCCTGTAGAGCCTGTAGGTCCAACCATTGAAACAGCCGTAGGCCATGAACCACCTGCCTTTGGGCCGTAAAGATTATTTGCATTGCTATCGATATAAAAATCACCGTTGATACCTGTGCCACCAGCAGGTGCTCCAGTACCATTTAAAACAACATTGCCCCTTTCTATAAGAGTAAAACCAGATGTACTTAACTGGAGGTTCTGCGCTGTCGAAGTAGGAACAGGTAAAGTTAATGCATAAGTTGATGTGTCAGTCGAAGCTCTACCAACTTTACGATCTATATTTTCAAAAGCTTGTTTGAATAATACAATCATTTTATCGATCCACGTATTTAACGTATCGATATTAAATCCACCAGTAGTCGGGAAATCTGTTGTCCGTGTTGGGGATATATTTAATTCTAAGACAACTGAATCAGATGTTGTTGCACCTGATGTCAGGGTCATCGTACCACCATTATATCCACCGCTGTACGTAGTGACAGGCGTTATATTATAATGTGTCGATTTCTCTAATAAGGTACCTTGTTTATAAACATCTATGTCATCATCATCAAAAAACTCAAACGGTATGCTAAACGCTGTCTGACCAGATGTCGCAGTATATTTAGCAATCGTTGTTGTTGTTCCGATTGTAATATGTGTCATACTCTATCTCCGTTTCCCCTCAAAATAAGTTAATAAAATAAAAATCACCACGCACAGAACGAAATCTATTCATCATCATCCTCACCAATACTGCCAGCTGACCTTTGCAATCTATCAACCGCCCATGAAAACCAGATNAGATTGTTGAACGGCAGGAGCCGCCGAACAGAACGAGCCATGTCCTGACTATCNGCNTCAGGATTAAGAATTGAGTTAGCCAGGTCTAATCCCAGCGAGGCCACAGGCCCACCAACTTGGCCTGTGCGCTGAGCGAGGTTCGGGTCTTTAAAAAAACTATCGACACCCAGCATAGGGCGAATACCCAGCGTATTCCCACTCATGACCTCAAGCATATTGTCGAGATCAAACATAATTCCAGTAGCACCAGAGTAATCAATCGCCTGAACCAAGCGATCAATTGAGGTAAAGTCACGTTTGTCATAGCTGGGCGACTTAATAATATCGACCATATAACCCATTGCGATCATTGATAGTATGCCATGAAACGCTTTGGCATCACGTTGTTGTAAGCCAGCCAATAAGGTTCTGTGAGTTGCCGAGAATCCAAATGACTTAAACTGGGTCATTAAGCTACCAACCTGAGTGCTCATAAAATTAAGTTTTTCAGCAGGGCCGGGTGTAATAACCGCATTATTAATTTCGTCAACAAGCGCAACACGGAACTTGTTACGAATAACAGGATCATCCCACGCTCCAGTATTAGCTAAATGTAAGGTGTTACCTTTCTGGGCTCCTGCTCTTGTCCATTGATCTGCTATTTTAACAGCATCATCTAAATTAATACCTACTTTAAGTAATGCATCACGCTCAGATTTGGTCAGCCTTCCTTGTTTTCCACGCATGACCATCTCGCCACCTTCATTAACCCACTTTAAATCACCCGCCCATTTAACAGATGTACGGATCATTTCAGATTGAATGATTGAACCAGAAAATCGTTTCATCATATCGGTATATGGCGACAAAGCATTAAGAACGAACATCTTATTGACACCAGTATCAAGCATACGCTCGATCATTGTGTTTCCACCAAACCCACCATCTACATCAAAAAATGCTTCCCATCGTCCATGTAATGCAACTTCAGCTGCTTCTCCAGCAAGCTCTACTTCTGCGCCACCCATCTTGAAATCATGAGATGCGACAGTAAATTTATCAAATGCCCCTTTAAATGCCCGTTCCAATCCAACAGACATAACTGTTCGACCCATATCAGCTAACGCCGCAACAGTTGCTTTACCCATTAAAGCTAAAACCATAGCATTTTTTATACTTCGAACCCCGCGAGCACTGGCTGAACTAGGATCAGTTGGAAGCTTATAAACACCTAAGACCTTTTCCTTCATGTCAGTAACAGCTTGGATAACCCGTGAGCTCTCCCGCGCTAACGCTTCTGCTTCTTTACCAACAGCATTATCTACCTCAGATTCAAGACGAAGCTTTAATTCATCTGTAAAGTTCTTCATCGTAGCATCGCCAAANTCATTACCCATCTCAATCGATGCCGCCATACGGCGATGATAACGACGCAACATAATTTCTGGATCAGTTTCAATAAAATCAGCAATACCATTATATCGTTTNGTCAGCATATAAGATGGCATTTCCAAGATACGTTCTCTGGTAGCTGAAGCCGCACCAAACGCAAAATCTTCTGGCTCTCCCCGTGATGCCATTCGCTCAACTTCTTTTAAAGCTTCCTGAAGACGGGCATCTTTACCAACACCATAAGTATCAACTAGACCACGAACATAATTATGTGCTTCTTCTAATTGTAATTGTTTAATTTTTGGATCAACTGATTTGGTTTTAAATATGTCATCAATTTTTGCTAACGCNGAATTGATAGTAGATTCTGGTAAACCTTCTTTTNTCATAGCATCATCAAGCAATCGCTTAATGTCACCTTGGGTACGTTGTTTTAAAATACTATCAAGCGTTTGGTTAGCACGAACACCTGTAGTATCTGTCTTGATATACCAATCTTCTAAAATCTTTAAAAATTCTGCCCTATGATTAACAATTTCATCATGCTTAAACATACGTGACCAGTGAGTGAACGCCTGTTTTTCAGCTTGAGGTAATTCACCACGGGCACTTGCTGTTTTCCAATTTTCTAAACGAGCTTCAATATCTGCTAATTCATCAACCCATTCTTGCTGACGTTTAATCCTATCATGATAAATCTGAGCACCCTTATTTTTAAAAGAGTCGCGAGTTCGATCTAACAAAAAACTACGGTTGTCTCCCATTAAAATAAAATCTACTTCTTTGAGTTCTTCCCTAAATTTTTCAAGATTATCAAATTGTTTTTGNCTCAAATTTGACTTGCCTTCTAAATCATCAATAGCCCTGACTAACCAATCTCGTCCTAAAAGGTTTTTNTCATCAGATAATGCACCTCTAAGACGATCTACCTGATTTAAAACAGAACGGTCTGAGTTAGGTATTACCTCTTCCTGTAAAAATTTCTTACGCCGATTTAAACGTGCGATACCAAAAATACCTGCATCCTGACCAGCTTTACCCATTGCATCCATATAAGTTTTAAGGGCAGTAGCCGCCTCAATAACATTNGCATTAGTGCTTTTCTCACCAGACAACACCATCCACATAACATCATCTTTAAATTGTTTGTATTCTCTGCCATGAAAAATACTTGTCTCAACAGATTTAAGAGCCCGACCAAATGGTGTCATAGTATCTGGATTAATATTTTGTTCTTTTAAATAAGCATGATACATCCCTTTACTGGCATCTACTGCTAATTTGTTATGTAACTTTGATTTGTTATGAACACCTTGAGCTATAGAATCACCAGCGGCCATACCTTTTGTTATCATGCCCGGAGAACCAGTAATTCGATCAGCCAATCTACGAATTGAATTACCCATTTCGCCTTTAAATAAATTATTTTTCAGTAAAAAATAAGGATGCTGTGCTAATCGCATTGTTTCGATTCCTGTTCCAGTTGGAACAAAAGAATCTGGATTCCAGCTTTTGCTAACTTCTATTAAGTCTTCATATTTTTTAGGATCACTGGTTATTTCAAGTATTCGTGCATCATACTCAGTATTGCTTTCCCGCGATGATTTATCAATCAAGCGTTTTACGTGGTCAAAAATTGACTCCTGATATTCTAAACCATCCTTATTAACAAATGTTTTTCTTTCAGAAAACGGACGAACCGTTGCCGCAGTATCAGGCATAATCTCTTCTAATCGATTATAAGCATCAACAGCACTTTGACTTGCAAACCAGTTATCAGCCATGAAATCTAATTTAACTTTACCGATACCACCTGCTATACCGCCAATNGCACCGCCTAAAATTCCTGCACCAGCAATTGCAAAATAAGGCTCTAAGGTAGGATTAGTAGGGTCCATACCTGCACGTATTGCCTCAGCTGGGCCAAGACCTAAAAGACCAACCTTTGATCCTTGCTTGGCACCTTGAATAAATCCAATGCCTCTGGCTAAAGGTATCGGTAAAATATTAATAGGGTCCATTAGATTGCCAAGTAAACGTGACCATCCATGATTTTCAAATGATCTTCGGCTTTCGTTATTACGATCAATGATTGCTTTTCGTACCATTGTTTCTGCTGGGCTCATCGATGTGATGAACTCATCAGCATAATTTTCATAACCAATCATATTATCATTAAAAGGATTATAACCTTCAACGGGCTGGTAATCGCCAAAATCCCCCATCTCAATATGATATTTGAGACTTGTGCCAATCTGACCAACCAAGGTATCAGTTTGCAGAGCGTTCCATACCCGCTCAGATGTATCCAATTGATGAACTGGACGGTTATCCTGTTGTCGATTTTGTCCGTTTATGCGATCTAATTCTTCTATAAATCCCATTTATTCACCTTATTGACATATGCGCTTTTGCACGGCCTCTCTCNTTAAAGAACTGTTTATTTAATTCTGCCGCTTTCTTATGAATTTTTTCTTGCTCATCAGCTTTTCTAAGCTGTTCTTCTATCAGAGCATCAGATTGCTTTGCTTGCCATTTGGCAAATAAATCAACTTCGACAATTTTACCTCTTTTATCCCGCATGAAATCACCTGCAACTTCGTCATTCCACGTTCTAACATCATAAATAGGTGTCCCAGCTGGTGATTTTTTCCCGTTATCTTCCAAGAAATAATTATAACCTAATACCAGTTTCCCTTTGTTCATTCGGGGATCAGCAGTCTTAGCTACCATCTTATTGGTTGCATCAAATATCCAATTCGTAGATGGACCATCTGCCGTGTCGATAGCAAAAAATCTATTAGGAGCATTTTGAACTAAGTTTAATTCACCAAAATTACCCGATCCTTTCATTGCCATTGTATAACCCCAGTTAGACACACGGCTCGACATAGCCGTATGAACAGCATATTTCATAGCTTCATCCATTTCCTCGTCTGTTATTTCATCGCCTTTCTTAAAATGATGAAGACTAGCAAGCCAAATTTTCTCAGCCTGACGTTTAAATTCAAAGGGAACAGGTGACTTGTCAGCCCGTTCTGCTTTGTATNTTAGGTTTTCTTTTTCAGAATCTGGCAAATGTGACGATATATCTAAAAGACTTACTGGAAATGTTGAAATCCACGGAGTATAGCCGTCAAGTAAATCCTTGTTGACCCTTTTCATAGAATTATTAAATGCGGCTTTAACAGCAAGACCATCGACTATTTCTTCACCCTCATCATTAATTGTTCGATAGCCAGGTATTATATTTTTATAACCCCCGAATGGAGTGTTATCTCCTCGAGAAGCCTTTTGAACAAGGTCCATATGTTTCTTATGATTCTCTAATCCCATAATAGAAATATTGTGAAACACCGCATAATCAGAACCAAGCTGTGCAGAAAGGTGTTCTATGCCCCCTTGCAATCCTTTATATCTATTGAATATTGCCATTGCCTGATCGACTGCTTGAAGATTATTTGAATTAACTCCTCGCAACCCATCAAGCATTGCTTCAATCATGTATGTTGGTATACCCATTCGTACATGAGCAAATGCAACATCGGGATCAGTTGGATTATCTACACCCAGAAATCTTAATGCCGGAATAAATAAATCACCATTTGTTTTACTGGATGGAACAGAACGCCCATTTCTAAATGATCGTAACAAAGGTGCCAGTTTGTTCATATGTGCTGTTCNGCCGTTGAGCTCTTTAACAAGCTCTGATTCAAATTGTTTTAAGCGGCGTTCTTCTTTTATAGGATCACCAGCTTTAGCTATTTGTAAAATCCGCGCAGAAACATTGCGACCTAACTCTCTGCCATAATTTTTAATATTTAATTTTAACCGTTCATTTGCATAATCAGCTTGCACTCGATCTGCCGTAAGACCTGTGGTTTTTAAAACCTGTCTTAAATAATCAACTTGGCCTTGAGAGCCTTTCATATCTCTAAGGTTAGCCTTTATATTTTCAAATTCACCCGGATGATCTTCTTTTAGTAAATGAAGAGCATCCTTTATAATAACCTTTCTATTCTCTTCATTATCTGCACGTGCATTAATTAAGCGATTTCGGGTATCTGTCTTCCACTCAAGGTTCTTATGACGTTCTTGATCTGCAATTATACCAGAAACGGTTCTTAGTAACTGTCCGTTTGAAGGCATCTTACCTGTTGATTTAAAAATTTCNTTTCTTGTGTTNTTAAANAAATTAGTCATTTTAGTTTGAGCATCTTCCGTCCCATGGGACATTGCCGCACCTGCTAATTTTTCTAACAGCTGTGCTGAAATATAGTTGTTTTGTGCCGTGGAAACATTAATCATAGCTGAATCATAAGATTTTAATAACGTAACCAAACCGTTTCGTTGTTCTTCTGTCCAGCTTCCTATGTTCCCTGCTCCTTTTTTTCGACTCCCTATTGTCATATTTTTAGTTAAGATTTTTTCAAGAAATTCTTTGCGTTTTAATGCGGCCTGTTCTGTAGTCATTCCTTTATCATCTTTTATTTGATAAAATCTATTGGCAACTTCCTGCATAACAAGAGCTACATCATATTTATGCAAAAGATTGTTTGCGTTAGCTGTTCCTATAAATTGTCTTCTCAACCCAATTGCAGTAGTAAACCTTTTATATTGCGGAGAAAGACGAACAGCTTCGAAAGGTTCTCCTTCTCGAACTAGTGACATAACTTCACCATATCTTTGAGTAATTAATTCACCGTTAGATTTATTAGCTTGATTAAATTCAGCTTTCTTTTCTGCATTATCAATATAACTGTGGTGTTGACGAATACGTTCTATTCCATATTTCCGAACAGAGTCCCGTACATTTGGATCAACATTTTCTATTGTTGCATTAAGCTGAAGAGTGGCGGCTTCCATAAATGTTTGCGCTTTTGACATCCCCGTTTTAGGAGAATCGTAAGTCATTTCACCTGCTAGTGTTTGAAATCGATTAGCTAAATCAATCTCAACTTCACTCCCATACCTAGTATACAAAGCATTTTGATACGCTTCACCATAGAAGGTGTTATCACTAGGTATTGAGTCAGGTAATATGGGCTCACCATGTTCATTACGACCAAGTTTAGCAGATGCCGCATCAAGCGTTCCTTCTTTTATTCGTTCTTTCTTTCCTTCTTGAAAAGCCATCTCGCCAATAGTGTCTAAAACCCGAGCGGCTCCTAACATACTGTTAGCCTGTATATTCGCTACTCTGTTAATTCCTGACGTATCTACACCTGCAATTGGTGTAACTTTGCTTTGACTTACATATGGTTTTATAGCCATTATCCTTCTTTCGTTACTTTATGGGCTTTATATCCACCCGCCATAAGAGTACCAGCAGGTTTCAGCCAAGCTGTTTTACCCATTGCTCGATATGAATCACCTGTAATGTCTGATATTTTTGCTTGCTTCGCATAACGATCTGTTTTTATCTGACCTAAAAGCCTAATGCTGTCGACATCTGATTTTAATTCATCTTCTGAATCATTTTCTATTGCTAGAAATGACTTACTTGAATAGGGGTCATAAGATGTTGACGATATATTAGATGATTGTAAGGCCGCAAATTGTTTAAGCCTCGACCTTTCAGTCTGCGTAGCTTCCAAGCTTGCCAAAGATGCATTAGTAGAATCGATCTGAGCTTTTATACGTGCTGTTTTAGCTCCAGCTTTNGCTTGTGTTGATGCCGCCGCATACTGAGCACCCGCACTTGCAACCGCTGATGCCATTACAACATATTCCCAACTCATGCTAATATCTCCTTCCAAATACTGAGGATTGTTCCCTTGAGAGGAGCCGTTTGTGTAATAGTCACTTGGGCATCACGCGACCAACCACCACCATAAAACTGATAGGTTCCTGTTACTGCTGACGGGCTGGTGCTAAGATCGTCATCAACCTGACGAATAAGAAATTCCTGACCATTTACTGCAAAGTTAGCGGTGTCGTAAACTTCAACAATAATTTCACCAACCATCTTTTGCGATCCACGCAAAGAACCATTCGGCCCCTGAATGTTAGCTGGCATATCAATAATCTTACGAGTAAAATTCAAACCAGCAACAGGAGCCGTACCAGTTTCGTTTAAGGTAATACGCCCCGNAGATGCNACGGTAAAATCGCCATGATAAATATTACTATCAACACAGGAAACACTTGATGCTACCAAGTGAGACAAGCCTTGCCATATATTCCCTGAAACATTACTTAATGTTGCAGAACAATCGACAGTCTTTAAAAAATTAAATTTCTCAAGATAATAAACTGTGGAACTATTAACCGTTCTTTTAACAGATACAAAGATTTCACCGTTTAATTCTGTTACACTTTCAAAATCACCAGTTGTTTCCCATGGAAACCATGCCGCGATCTTCTCTGATCGAACAGAATGATAAATAGAAATGTTACCATTGTTGTTTACAATAACATTAAACTGCTCTGGTCCTGTATCATTTCCGTAGAATACCTCTTGATCCTGTACGTCATCAATCATGTCATTTGACACCAAACTGATCGGTTCAGCGGTATAAGATTGCTGAAGGTCATTCCACAGCAATTCTCGCACGACTTTTCCAGTATCCTGTATAAAGAGCGTAGCGCCATCGTAGCGCTTAGGAGGGGCTTGTGCGCTACCATAGGGTACCGAGAAGCGAGGATTGAAGTTAGAAGGGCTTACAGGAGTCGTATTTGACTCCTGAACGTAATAAACACCACTATCTGTGAAAACAGTGAGGTGTCGACCAGAGTGAAGGTGAAGTATTTCAGAAACACTATCTGATCCTAACGGCGCTTGGATGCTCTCTGCATCAAGCCCAGTTCCAACATTAAAGTTGAAGAAGGCGTTCGACTGCGACGAAAATAAATGGGAGGGCAAATCTCTGGAGCCGCCAAACCACAATCTACGAGGGTGGAACGCACACGATTTAGCATACCCTTTCGCCGCTGAAAAAACATTTTCGTCCCAATCGGTATCGGCAGATGTTCCCGACAGCGTTTCCCGGACCGTAACGGTAACATGGGTGGTATCGGTAAAAGCTGTGACATCACATTCTTTTCCTTTATATCGAATGATTGATCCAACATGAGCAGAGACAAAAGAAGCAGCNGAAGCTGTCAAAGTAACTCCACTGCCTGACGTTGCACTGGGTGTCAGTGTCGTACTATCGTCAGCAAATTTATAAAACGGCTGATACCGGGGATAACCAGAACTATGAGANTCAAATGCATAAGCGGCAATCGTAAACGTCGTTGCCCCTGTACGAAGTAATTTCTGCATTGCNAAGTCTTCATGAGTAATAATNGTTGTNTCNCCAGCTGAGGTTANACGCATCTCCCACATGGTCGTTGCGCTCCACGGCTGGGATGTCAGGGTCTGCAACAAGCTTCCAGCAGAATTAAATATCTTTAGCTCAGTATTTGAGAACGCAAAGATATACAGCTGTGTGTCATTAAAGCGCAGTTTTTCAAGGCGTGTATGTCCAGTTAATGTCGCAACATAATCTGAGCCAGGTCGTCGGCGAGCTCCTCCTTGAACCAAAGGGGAGTTGTTAAGNAGATTTTCTCCTGAGTTATTATACACACCAACATCAGCGCGTGACATCATACGAGGATCGAGTTGACCAGATGAGAAGTTGGTTTGGAAAGTTGTTGCTCTTAAAGGCATAGTCTACCTCCGAGCAATAATAAAACGGCTTGTCGTAATTGCGTGGGTTGTGTCAGCCTGACCATCCTGACTTCTAGCCTTACGTAACGCAAATTCAGCCTGTTGTTGAAAGGTGTCAGCCATATCAGGCTTTCCCGCCACCGACATCGCAAAGATGCTGGCAAGCTTTAATTCAGCGGCATACCTGAAATATGGAGGCCAATCCTGTTCCAGTGCCCGAAAAATATAATTCATTGTCAGGATATTGTTTTCGTCATAATTGCAGTACACTTTGTCTGCATAGACTTCATAATCAATGTCTTTATCATTAACCGTTACACGGCGTATCAATAAAGCTTCTGTTGGTTTTTGCCATGCATCAGACCAGATCGACTCTGGTGTATCTGAAACATGGGACAGATCAGCCTGTGTCGTTGCAAACGACCACGGTGTATCTGTTAGAATATCTTCAATTGCCTCATCATAGATATGTTCGGCAACTATCGCTCCGCGACTGCTTCCGTCAAAAGCCGCAATAGGATCAGCCCCAATAAGAACCAATCCTTTTGATGCAACAGCAATATCAGTAGTCGCTACACTCATTTATATACTTTCAGGAACAGGCGGGACTCAGGCCAAACCAGAGAGTCATATGAGAAAAACCCTCGCCCCGCCATACTCCGGCGTGGAGTTCTAATCGCCGTCCGTTACAACTATCGCCGTTCCATCCGAAACGTCGACGGCTGTGCCATTGTTCGATAGCACCCACATTAATGTTCCAGCAGTAACAGAAGTAGGGGTAGCCACTGAGCCACCAACCTGTTGTTGTATGATTAAATCACCAACATTCAGAAAATCTACTGCGCTGTTGAAATAAGCCGCTGAATTGACCGTTGCCGCGGTATCAAGTGAACGGTAGAAATATATATTAAAACCGCCTCCTGATCCCATTTTGACAAGACCTGCCGCACTATAAGCCATGATTCAAATCTCCTTTATCAAGCACTGTTGTAAACACGCTCAATGCAAGCCGTATCATCGATAAGACCAGCACCATGCGACATTTTAGCCATGACCTGATTGGAATCATACTCAGCAAGATAATCTATCCGCTGTGAGTAATCCTGACCGATTGCATGACCAGTTGAAGAACGATGATAGTAGAAGCACTTAGCATCGCTAGAGCCGTCAACAGGTAAGTTTTCATGTGGGAACCAGTTAAAGCCCAACCACTTCTTAGCTGTNACGCCTTCAAACCAAAGCTGTTCACTTGGTACATAATCAGCGTTTGAAAACTCATCAAGATCGAGCAGATCGCCCCAAGCTTCCCAGCAAACACAAGCATAAAGCTCACCATCGAAAGGAATAGAAGCATTACCAAAGTCTTCCATAATTCCGATTGGTGTAGCCGCCGCAGAAAATGTTTCGGCGGTACTTACGTTGTTACTGTTAGCTGACGCATCCATAGCTGTGAGTATGATANNATCAGTATCTTGACCCATAGCCGCCGCGATATTCTTAGCTTGAACACCACGCTCGTCATGTTGGATTTTTAACTCATCAAGATCGTCAATCATTACTGATGCATAACGGTCTTGTAGAGAAACTTCGACAGGTGCATGGGAAGCTTCAGAACGAGGAACCTTGCCGTTTCGGGCTTTAGTTCCAACGTCTACGTTTCCAATAACCTGAAAAGTAGTAGATTCACCAGTAATACCAGCTTTGGTACGAATGGTGTTACGCAGTTTGGAACCCATTTGTTGGTATTCCATATGCGCCTCAGATTCAAATTGCTTAACAAATGAATCATTAATATCTGGAAAAGCCATTGCTATCCTCCAAATCGTTGAACACAAGAGTTAAAGTTAATTCGGGTGTCGTCGGATTCGTAGGACGGGTATCCATAAAGGGCCGCTTTCCGAAACTTCAGGCCGAGGGTTACGGTAAAAAAATGACCTGCCAATAACAATAGGTCAACGGACAGAATAAAAAATGTCCGGCAATGTCTTGTCTGTCCGTTTACTGAGTTAATGCCGCAAAACCAGCTTCNACACGCTTTACATANGCATCTTCACGATGTCTGGGATCACGATAACGTGGGTCTTTNTGCATGGTTTGAAGCTCTTCTAGGGTTAATGCCCCTTGTTTTTTCTCATCACCACCNTCAAGTGTCGCACCAGATGTTTTGTCGATGAGCTCCTCCATCGCCATAATAAACTCACCTGATGTTGCCTGACCAACAACCGCCGTATAAGCATTTTCAGAGAGATTTGCTTTAGACCACATATCAACACGCTCAATCCGGGCTTGTGCATTTTCACCNAGTTTGGCGGCTTCAGCTTTTTTGTCTGGCATCATCGCCATTTCATTGGCNACATAGAGACTGACCACTTTGTTATATTGTTCAGGTGATAAACCAATTTCATGAGCAAGTTCCCCAAATTCTTTTAACTGGGCGTTTTCCTTATCCATTTCAAACTTGGCACCTTCAGGAATAAGTTCAGGATTTGGCTCAAAAACATAATCAGCCGCCGTTTCTGGAACATCCTTTCGCCTATTGGTTTCTAATTTTTTGGTAATTTCAGCTTCTAAGTCTTCATTTTTTTTACCAAAAGCACTGGCTATCTCATTATAACCTTTGCTTAATTTNTCAATATCTGTCTCACCACGCTCGGCGTTCCAGTATTTTTCAGGCACATATTCAGGCCGTGAAGCCGTTTCAGTATTAACCTCTTCAGTTGCTTCAGCTGGTGCTTCAGCCTCTACTGCACCTGCACTATCGTCATTCATCGCCAGAGTCCTTTCCTTGTTCTACACGGTTTTCAATTTCAGCGACAATAAATCGCTGACCTTCCATATGCATAAGGGTATCTGGCGTAATGCCCGGACCCCCTACACTATAAATACTGATCTGTTTGAGATGATTGAGAACAGCCTTACCTGAACCTTTGGTAAATGTTGCCCTGTACATCTTATTTAATTTTATTGATTCCTCTGACTCAACACGCCGTTGTTTCATTAAGGCATTAACTCCCTTATCTGTGATACCATTTCACCACCACCACCTTGAGCCATTGCTTCTCCAGTTTGCTGGGTAAGTTGCTGGCGTTTCTCTTCATCCATCAGAACATCAGGATCGACCTCGTACCAAGGCGCAAGCTTTTCAGAAAACTTGGTAGGATCAACAATTGTCTGAACTGTTGCAGGGCCGAATAACTCACCAATTGTTCTTACATAATTAATATGCTGTGAAATATCTTCATTGCGCTGGGCTCTCATCATTGGAGAGACAGCACGAATNTGAATTTCCCGACCGTCAATCTGGGGAAGCGTAATCCTTCCCTGCTTTTTCAGGATATATAAAACCCGCTTCATTAAAGGCAGAACCAGTTCAGCTTGCAGTCTGCCATAGGTACTTCCCAATTGTCTGGAGAGCTCACCCATACGCTCGGCAACCTCTGTAGCACTGATTGGTGTACCTTCCCTGCGTCCCAATGTCTCATTGTAAAGAGCTCGATTAATGTTGTGACGCATATCATTAAGCACCAGCTGGGCAACATCGAAACTACCCGGGAATTGCAGGGCTTCCAATCCTCTGCTTCCTGCTGATCTGGGAATGACGGTGCCAGGTATCATACGAATGTTGGCAGGGTTCAACACGCCGTCATCATCCCCCTGCCATACACCCGAAACTGCCAGTTCCGCATTTTCTAAAATAAGCTGAACCGTCAAGTTGCACGTTTTAATTGCACTTAAAGCATTATAAATTGGACCTCTACCGTAAATTTCACCTGCGGTTTTAGCCCAACGAAAAGAAACCCACGGATTTGAGCCTATTCCTGAATAGGTTTCACTATAAATTTTATGCTCACTGGATTTAAGATAGACGCAGTAGTGATGGGTTTCATCAATCTCTGCCCAATCGCGATAGCAAACCTCAGAAATCGTTATTTCTTTATGTGGTTCTTTATCGAGCAAGCCCCGAAGCTCTGTATTGAAGGTCGCTTCGGGCCATATGGTCTTGATATTGTCAACCCGGACAACCCGTTTACGATACTGAGCTCCAATTGAATCATAAGGACCACGTTCCAGAGCAACATGGCTTAATGGAACAGCATTAAATTTGAGAGGATTGACCGCATCCCCTTCNTCAATGGTCATATTCCCCGTGCCAATGCCAACATCAAGCATAGCCTCATGGACTTCTTGGCTAAAATTAGAATTATTGATGACTTCAAAAGCGTAGTCAGTAACCTCATCAAGTTCGCCCTGCAAGGTTGCCAACTGTTTGTCATCGAGCTCACCAACTGCCGCGGGTGCAGGTTCTAATCGTGTCCACCTTGAATTATTGGGGACAATTCCCTGTACCATGCGTGATGCAAACTCCTGAGTTCCAACAATAGCAGTCTCATCAAAGATTAATTCATCAGCACGCTGACCGGGAGACAGATTTGTAAAACCATTATGACCGGGAAGACAGTAATCATAACAATCACCCCAGATAGGTTCCCACAAACGGCGCAAAGAAAGTGCACGTTCCTCGCCTTCTACAACTTCTCTAATTGTTTTCATTGCCATTACGCAAATCCTCTATAACCACTACTCATTAAACTGTTTTGCCCAGCATATCTTCGTCGTGACTGTGCCAGAGGATCAACTTCTTCCTCTTGGATATTTGGTTGCTGTGGAGACAACAAACTTGCTTTTTGTTTTGGTGCTTTTGGTACAGAAGAGGGCAAAGGTGAATCATTGCCATAATCAATATCTCCGTCAGGAGGATTATCATATCTGCCGGGAAAAGCTGGGTCTTTTCCTGCCATTAATCCTTCAGGAACATCTTTTGTATTTTCAGTCGTATAGACATTACGATTACCCGTTCCACTATCACCACGATTAACCGTGACACCATCACTGGCTCTTATGGTAATTGAGCCATGACCAGCCTCTTCACTCATTTTATTACCAGCCGCACCTAATAGTGTACTTGCCGCAAGACCAAGCGGTCCCCCAGCGGCCAGACTGCCTAGCACCCGACCAACAACACCAAGAGGTGTTACGGTNATAGACGGTTCTTGATTAAAATCCAGAGCACTGCCCTCTCTTGGGGCAAATTCTGGCCGACTATAAGTTTCTACTGACTCCCTTTGCCCTGTGATGACGTTATCAAACATACGTTCACCCGTATCAGGGTCAGGCATAGCCGATAAGGCCGCACTAACACGCTTGTCATTTTCTGAATGTTCAGCAGGTGTGGTACTTCCTAGAAANGAACCAACGGGATTGGGGTTAGACTNACGTTCACGACCTTGGTCGTCATAAAAACTGGCAACATCATCGAAGCCGCCACCTGCACTTTCTGAACTATCACCCATTATGCTGTTCCTAATTTATTGTCANCATACCCACGATACCCAGCCGACATAAGAGATCGCGCACCACGAAGGCGTTTTGATCTGGCGGTTTTTTCTTCTGCCAGAGCTTGTTCCTGTTTTAAAAGACGAGCTTCCTCTTCTTTTTTCAGGCGGGTTAATTCAGGGTCTTCCTGTTGAACAACAGGCTTTTCATCGCTTCCAAAAAAATCCATTACGTTTCTCCTGCTCGAACATGACTGAACCGCCGCGATTTCTCAACGCACAGAATAATTGATAAGGGGTTACAGCAGGACATAATTGCAAACCGAGCAAGTGCTTTGCCCAAGTGACACAATAGATTGGCATCCTGAAATTAAGAGCAAGACCATCGCGATACTCAGACTCATAAGAAACCATCCCGCCGCTTTGAGAGGCTTGATGGAATAACGCCTCAACCTTCTCTCCCCGTAATAGTTCGATATGAAGACGAAAGCCAAGCCACTCACAAAGTATCCAGCAGTCCATATTAGGATCATACCGCATTGCATAAACGTGCTTATATCCATCTCTACAAATCCACCTCCAAGGTAAGGGGAGGGGTCGGGTCGTATTTCGAAAACCTACATACCATATGTAGCCCTTGACCCCCTCCGTTGATTTCTTTGTCGATTCCAAAATCCTGACTCCGGTTTAATGTTGACTTGTTTGAATGATCTGCCGCCATGAAGAATGTTTTTTCCTTCCCCCGCGCCAATTGCCATGTACTGAAGGGCATCATGAGGGTGTGAATATTTATTTTTATTGGGTTTATCCTCGTATCTGGCATCACCTGAGACAGATAAACGGCGATACTGGTAGCCAGAACGGAAGCCTTGGCGCAATGTCTTGCAACTCGGGTCTAATAACAGCCCCGGCTGTCCATCAACCATACGGTTGAGCATCCCCTCGATGGCTTCTATCCGTACAACAGGATCATTGGTGTTGGTGGGCAGGGCCACGATGCCGTTAGATCGTAGGATTTGAAAGGGTGTGGTTTCGTCCGTTTGGGCGCGCTGATCCCCAGCAGGATCACCGTAGAAATTAAAGCGATCAGGCCCAAAACCCGGAAAATGTCTTTTAATTTCATATTTTAAAGTCTCCGCAAAGCGAACCGTGCCCATATCAGTGGTCACAAGTTCTCGTAAGATATTCCATCTGCCATCAGGTCTGCGCTGACCAAAGATTGCAGAGGGTGTTAGACCAAAATCAATGCCCACATAGATGTCTAGGCTTTCAATTGGGATCAAACTCTCTGGGGCAACATGAACATCGTCATTAAATGTAGGATAAACCCGCCTTCCTTCATCAATTGAACCCAATCGGTTCATGACATAGACATCAATCCAGCTTTTCGTCTTACCTTTAATGATATTGTTGTAGTAATCAGGGGTTAAATTGTCCGTATTCTCTGATTCAGGGTTCATTTCATAGCCTAGAATGGTCTTTCCTGTGCTATCAAACTTCTCAACCATGCCAGATGGCTGGGTAAAGAAGGTCCAGTTGCTTGGTTTCTGCAACATCGCTGCTTCTTCCCTTGGAATATAGTCTGGAATAGGGCTTTCTCCCGCCATAATGGGCCACCAGTGGTCATCGGTTGGCGCATTGGTATCAGCGATTACCCCATACCAAGTCGGCCCCCCATCCTTCATAGAAGGGTACCTGCCGCACCTCATTGTGCACCCATCAACCACAGATTTNCTGATTTCTCTGGCCTCATTGATCCACACCCCTGTCAGATCAAGAGATAACAGCTTGTCTACATCGTCAGGNCGATCCAATGCCAGGAAAATTACCTCACATTCTATCGCACCAAGCTTGATATTGTGGGTAAAAGGTACAGACCAGTTGAATTTACCAAAAATATGTTCAGGAAACCACTCAAGCCAAGTCTTCACCGTAGTTGTCTTCAGCTGAGGATTGGTATTACGGATTATCGCGAAGCGTGTTCGCTTGACTCCATCTTGTCCTGCAACTTGTTCAGACGCTCTACGAAATATCTCGACACAGCAAGCAGAGGAGGTACCACTTCCCACAGGACCACGTATACCGCGGAAGTAACTTTCATCTTTAAGAAATGTTTTAAGGACTTCACCTGCTGGCGTATAATTAAATTCATAACTCACTCCACAAGACCTCTATCTACAGCCTGTTGCACAGTTTTCTCGCGTACTTTAGGCCCAATGGATTCAATCCACCTATCAAGCTCCCAATCAGATACCTCATGACGCTTGGTACGGACCTTAAACATCTGACGAAGCACCTTGCGGAGCCTCATCAAATCCTCATGCCGGAGTTCTGAGCAAAAGCTCATTACTTTTTCTTTTTAGGTTTGGCTTTGGGTTTCTCCGCCTTCTCAGCAAGAGACTTGTCTAATATTTTATTCGCCTTACCACGACCATCAGACAAAGAACGATGAGCATCGTCTACAGTAGACTCAAACTCATTAACCAACTCCTCTAACTTATTCCCTTGAGGAGAACCATCAATAGAACGATGAAGGCGCTTACTTAACTTTATCATTCGCTTCTTTAAAGAACCAATATGCATATGATCTAACTCCAAGCATTTAAAAAATAATTCAAACATCGAAGGAGTATTAATTACAAAGAAGAGGAACTTAGTACACGCACAGGATGAAAGTGCTTTTTTTTAAGAAAATTGAGTGAGTAGGACATATACTCGCAATGGCAGGTAGTTTTTAACCCCCCCTACCTCTACTCGAGGTTGATACGTATACTAACGTCACCTTGTACCTGATGTATAGAGCGATCGGGTGGCTTGAACCCTGTACGATCGAGAATGGAATCACTCGCTTGTAACTGTACGTACTCAGACTTACCCTGTCTCGCTAACTTAATGAGTGTGTTACTGGCTATTGCACTGGCTCTGGTAAGACGTTCACCTACCTTCTGCTGTAATACATCCTGAACATATGGATCATTCATGGCCTGTACTACAGAAGACCTGTTACAATTCAATGCTCTAGCTGTTGCCGAGTGCCCATCACCTGTTGCGACAACGTGCTCTATCATCTGTAACCTCAACGGTGATAATTGTTTCTTTCTTATTTCTTTTTGCTGTAACTTATTGAGATATGGTTCGGGCATATGCGTCACTCCTATTCAGGATCGTCATTCCCCCTCCGGGGGATATATAAGGGGGAATTACATAAACCTGTCAAGTCCAATTCGGTTGTTGAATAATGAAGCTTTGTTGCAACTGGTTTGGTTTGCTGTCGAGATGTACGCCTTAGTCTGTCTCGCTTCGAAGTGCTCGTCAGAAGGCGAACTCGAACAGCATATCCGTGGGCGGTGTAAACGTATACGTTTACCCCTAAGACCACGAACCATCTTCGGCTCGACAATACATATTAAGATTTTCGAATTGTCGAACTATCGATGGGCGTAGCGGTAAAATGATACGCCCTTCATTCGTCAAGATGACTCATGAACACATCCGTGACCGAGCTTCTTTGATGCCAAGCTTCTCTTCATAAGCTGTCGCCATCTCCTCGAAGTGCTCGTCGATGGCGTAGTACGCTCGAATTGAATCATCCTTCGGATGATAATATCTCTCTCTGATAGGTGTACTTGCGCCCCTCTTGGCTGTTGCTAATACCGGGTTGGCGCAGAACATATCAAGCATCTACTAGTAAATGATGCGATAAATTATCCGTATATTAGAAGGCTGATACGATGTCGCCATCCTCGATGGCGTATCTGCGGGTGGCTCTGTAGAAATCAAGATCGCCACGTAGACAGGCGCATAAGTATGCGCTGTCATTTATGGGCGTGATTTCTATGGAGATATCCAATTTGTATCACGGATAATTCACCGCCCCGCGAAGAGGCGGTTCCAAGAGGAATCATTGACAAGTATCGCTATCGATATGGCCACGTACCCCTATCATCGTGAGAACACGGTGTGTCTTAACAACTTAAATCAACTTAGGAGTACACACTATGCATACATATAACTTTTACGAAGACATGACCGCTATCCGCATCAGTATTAAACAACTGAATGAGGAGCTTGCTAACCTAAAAGACCTCTGGGATCGCAACCTAATCTCATGGGATGACGAATGTCGGATGGATCAAGTACGCATATCAATAGACGAACTTGAACTAGAACTCTGCAAACTATACGAACAGCAGGGAATAAACCGACGCTTCGAATACGCATCTGTATACGCTACTTGAATATAGATGAGTATATGGGGGAGATTCAATAGTGAGAAACTCCCCCGAGAACCCGCTGCTTTATCAAGGTAAACCATCGGCGTAAACAACTGATTGCGGAGCCTCCGCCGCCCAAGTCCACGCTCTCGCGTGGGGGCTTGCGTCCCAATCAGATGTTGACACCGAGAACCACGCATAGCCGTGCATACGCACGGCCCATGCTTTGCGTGGCTGTTTCACCTTGCAAGAGCGGAACCTCTCAGCGGGAGTTCCTCACAAGGAATATCCCGGGGAGATTATTTAAAATTGAAACTTAACTTGGAGAATATAATGAAAAAAGCAATTGTAAAACCAACATCAAATACAAATCATAACGACACCATCCAAACTGAGGCTGAAATCTACCTTGATTTCGCACCATTGCTTCAGGCAACTAGCGTTGGCGAAGATGATAACGGCCAAGCCAATCCCTATAGATTCACTGGCTACTCTGTAGCACACGGCTATATCATGCGCGGTGTCTACGCCGCACGCCGTAAAGCCAAGGATTATTATGACTCTATCGTTGAGCAAATTAATCAACGAGCCGACAAACTAGGCGGCGACGTTGAAGCGATAGCATCGGATGATCTAACAGCTAACCTTAACATCAGGATGAACCAAGCGCACATCCAATGGGCTTGCTTGCACACTATGTGCTCCGATATCCAAGCTAAATATAAGGCAGTCACCAACGAGGATTGCCAGACATATGAAGCTTGGCTTAAACAGTCCATTGATTGGGCAGACGGCAAGCTCGTCAAGAAAGTAGTTGATAATTCCAAGACAGCGAAAGCCGTCGAAGAGTTAGTTGTTGACCTACCGAAAGTAGCTTAACACCAACGGGATACAGCCAGGCCCAAGCGGGCTTGGCTTCCTCCCTTTCATTTTTTTTATACAAGAATTGTCGGCTATCGCCGTCATTAACGAGACGGAAACAGAATTAATGTCGGCTGTCGCCGCCTTCCCAATAGGAACTTTAAATTATGTTACTCATATCCTTATTCTTTTTATTATTCATCGCCATCTTCATCGCGATATGGGCTCCCTTTATCATCCATACAATAAAGAATGACGGCGACCTCCTTCACTAGTTTCAGGTGCGAACATCACAACTCACAGGTGCATCATGTCCGTTGATAATCTCAATCGTGTAGCTACGCTACTCAATGTAACTCCCGATGAACTCAATTCACTAGAGAATAGTCCCCTTCCTAACACTGGACTTACTCTTAATTTAAACCAGAAGATAATAGGAGTCACCCCTTATGAACAAGTTCTTCCCAGATCGTCCAACTATTCAACTCGACTTCATCAACCAGTATGCCTTAAAGAACTACGAGAAAGGCTGGGATGGTTGGATCGAGTGTCTTGATCCTGAAGAAAAGTATAGGATCATTGGTATTAACACCACACCCCGTGCATTTGTTCTGGCCCAAGCTTGGACTGCTGGCTGGACTGAAGCTGAAGCTAATCGCGCTGAAGCCTGTGGCCTATACGATACAGGTGAAGATGAAAGTACCAAAAGATATGAACAACTCCAAGAAAACTGGCGACTTCAATATAGTATTGCAACATTCTACAAAGACGCAACTAAAATGCAGGGTGATGTTNCTGATACNATGCATCGGCTATTGGATAAGGAGCGGGAGTTAATAAATGTCGAATGATCTTTATCAAAAGGTCACCGACTATATTATTTCACAGCTATTAAAGATTAAAGAAACAGGTGACAACACCAATTGGCTGTGTCCTTGGTCGGGCACTGATCCCAGTGTCATGCCTTATAATATACTCACAGGTGCACCCTATACAGGCATCAATGTACTTCTATGTTGGATGTCTTCATTAGAACATGGATATTCTACTAACAGATGGATGACCTTCAAGCAGATGCTAACCTATGGTCAACAGCATGAGCTTGAACTGTCTGTTAAAGGAGAGAGAGGTACCAAGCTCGTTAAAGTTCTGGAGTTTAAAGCTAAAGATGCAGAGCCGGGNGATCCTTTCCTTAAACGTACCAAAGTATTCACTGTATTTAATGGCTCTCAAATTGAGGGGCTACCAGCTGAGGTGTCAGGTGTTGAGGTACCTACCCCCTATACATTCACTTACTCCCACGCTGATGCCTTTGTAAAGGGAACCAAGGCTACAATTAAACACCATCCTAACCAAGCTTTCTTCCAGAACAAAGCAGATTATATTGGGATACCACCTATCACTGATTTCAAATCCGAAGCCCTTTACTTTGCTACTCTCTTCCATGAGCTCGGTCACTGGACCGGGCACGCATCACGCCTTGATCGTGACCAAAGTGGAGGTAAGTTTAGTAAAGCATATGCCTTCGAAGAACTTGTAGCTGAAATCACCAGTGCTTTCTTTGCTAATTACTTTGCCTTGGATGGGAGCCTTCAGCACGTAGATTATATACAGCACTACGTTACTGCTCTTAAATCTGACACCACTATTGTTAAGTCAGCGGCAAGCAANGCACANAAAGCNTATGANTTTCTNCATGACCTCCAGCCTAGCAAGCTNGATGTCGCCGTATAGTTTTACTCCTGAACGTAACTCGGGTGGGCCGCATTGGGAACAACACATACCGCCNTGGCTCACCCATTTTTTTGGAGATCATAATGTATTACATACACGATTCAGATGACCCTGATTATTTTCATATCAGTTATATCNATGACGATACNGTATTAGTAGGTTTAGAAAGGATCATTATANCCTGCCGTAAAAAAAGCAGATCAAAAAAAGAGCTGCAATATTTAGTACGCCACATGAACAAAGTGTTACAACGTAATATAGAAAGGTGGAGCGATGCCAGAGAGGGGGTCAGATGAGCTCATTTAATTGCGATACCTGTGTTGAGTTTAAATGGTGGGAGAATGATGCGCGTGGCATCCCACTTGCTAAGGTATGTCATCTATGCCGCGCCGATAAACTATCTAAGTTTAGACCTGACGTACTGACTGACTCTCAGTACATAACCAACGAACCTATAGAAGAAGATTAGGGAGGGCAAGATGACGAGAGTTGATGCAATAGGTTTGGCAATAGCATGGGCTCTTGTCATCTTAGCTGTACATTACTGATGGTCGAGTTCATCATAGAAGTAATTATCCGCTTGCTNTTAGGGTAGGTTTCTTTCGATAAACCAATCAGCTTCAAACAGCTGATGCCCTGATGCAAGTATACATACCTCATTGTTGTTCGGATTCCTTGCAGTCAGTGTCCACTTTAATCCATCATCCCTGTATATTTCAATGAGATGTTCCGAGTCTCCCATTGTACCAAGCAAATATATTTTTTGTTGAACAACAACTGTGCTTTTAAATAATTCCCTGTCCATACATATCAGGGATAGCATCCTTGTTTCCATCCCCTGTGCCAGGTGCATAAAAAAAATAAAAACAAAACTAATTATAACTACTACTATCAAAAGGTCTTTAACTATTCTCATCTAACTGTCTCAACCAATAGCTTTTGATCTGGTCACGGGACATCTGTTGAAACATCCTCTCTCTCTGGCGTGCCGGATCGTCATATCTTTTGGTATGCCCATGTACCACTGACATATAGTTAGCATTAACACCCTTGCTTGCGTGCTTGATAATCTTGTTAAGCCTGTTCATCTAGCTCTCCATCAGTGCGATGTCTTTCAACCAGAACAGATAGGCTTGGGTACTTCATTACTTCTTGAAGAAGTTTAAACTCCATAACAACGAGAGGTTCTTTGCGATCCTCAATAAGAAAGAGGGCATCGTTATCTCCCAGATATTTTTGCACCGTCTTCCAAAAGACATTAGATTTTTTTCTGCATTTGACTTCGGCAGTAAGTGTTCTTTTAAACAGTCCTCTAATATGGAGGTCACCACTATGCTCACCGCCCAAGGCACCAGACAAAGGTACGCGAGAACAGTCCAACCCCATCTCGTTAAACCTGTCACGAATTTTGTACTCAGCCCGGTCACCTTTTTGTTTTGATCTACTCGCCATCAATAGCTTCCAACGGTATGATGTCTACAGTACANGCAAGNCAGTCGATCCAACGTGCNAGTGAAGANGCGAGAGGCACACGCATCCCCGCTTCCCACTTACCGCACAATCCATAACTGGTATCGAGAAGATCATCGACATCTGCTTGGGTTAAACCAAGTTCCATCCGTCTCGCTTTTAATTTCTCGATGATTAAACTGGTAGAGAATAATTCTGCCTCATCGATTATCTCCATGTCAGCACGCCAGATGTGTAATTTGGTCATAGACTAACCGCGCTACCCTATCGCTCGGTGTCGTAGTCTTGTTTATCCANCGATAGTATGTAGAGTCAGGTACACCTGCATTAAGACAGGCATCTTTCAGGGGTACATTCATGCTGTAAGCATGACGTTCCAGCTGTTCGAGATAACAAGTAAAGTTTTTCATGTTAATAAACTACTGCATTAAAGCAGATGTTTCAAGATGTAACATGGATAATAACTGAATTAATGAAGGGGGGCATTATGCCTATACGAAAAAAATTTCCAGATAATCTTTACGAATTTAGTGATGTTAAAGAGCAGAAAGAAAATGCTCCGTTTGAACATACTTCTAATTTTAAAGATAAGTATCCTGAATTTTTGAATGAGTTTTTAAAACGAAGAGACTCCGTTAAAATAAAATACGCAGTTGCCGCCTCTGGTGCTAACTATTTCAACATGATTGACAGAACTCTCAACTCTAACCCAATGCAGATGTGGTTTAATCAGGACCATAACCACAAGGCAATTGAAATTATTTTGGCTTACACCTTTTTTGAAACTATAATAGAAGGGAGTGATAAAGTTGGAGTGCCGTTAGC